>NZ_JAKJSJ010000021.1:0-114416 GCF_050336715.1 Photobacterium makurazakiensis | reverse complement strand
TTGTTAATCCAGGCTTACAATGTCGATGTGGTAAATTATAATTTAATGCACTTAAGTAGAAATAAGCCTCTTTATTATAGATATACATATATACATATCCAACAAGATGCGATGCAGATTCCAATTTTAATATTTTAATATGCTTGCAGTTTTTATCAGAGTTAATCATTGCTTTGTGGAAATTAATAAAATTCTTATTGTTAAAACCACTATCATCAGACCATTTTTTCTTATGGTATTTCGCCATATCATCGAACCATTCATTTGCCTGAATGCAACTATTTGCTTCAGACAACCTAAGTTCTCCATGTTCGTTATATTTTTTTATACTTCGCTTGATTTGCTGTTTGAAATTTCTTGAAAATGTATCTTCAAATTTAATATTTTTTTCTTTTATCTTTAAAAAATTTATCTTATAACTAGTTGCCTTCCATACGTTTCTACTATTCATATTGTTTGATGCAAGGTACTCTATACATCTATATTCAGATACACCAACCACTATTTTGTCAAAAACACTCATCATGCTATGTAATTTATTCGAAATGATTAACTTAACATTTTTATCGTGCTGAATATCAATTATGAAGTTGTTATATTCGATCCAGATCTGATCAAGCTTGGTGTTCCCTGTATGGTTTAGATAATATTTATTCCTGAAAAAGCTTTTATTTTCAATAATGATACCACAACCAACAACCTCATCACCATAATATACAACCAGCGTTTTATGTCCCTGTGTATGCTGTTTTAACCAATTCCCTATCCAGATCCATGACATGAAGAAATTTGATACTGATTTGTTTTCTAATTCTAGCCAAATCCTCTCTAGATATTCATGGCTTAAATTGTCATGAATATTACATCTATATTGATGAAAATCCTTCATATTAATTCCTGAATAGTCCTTTATTTTAACTATAGTAAAAGTAGGATTGTTTTTTGCATTACAATAAAAATATCCTAACATTAAGGTAAGTTGTTATGACAGGGAATTTTATGAAAAACATTTCATCGATTACTAGAGCATTATCCCCAGCTTTATTACTATTTTTAGCTGCTTGTAATGAACGGTCATATGAGGAATATGTTGATGAATCTAAACGTTATCTTTCTGAAGGAAGTGATCGTTCAGCTATCATTGAACTAAAAAATGCCATTCAACTTGAACCTAACCAAGCTGAACCGCGTTTACTTTTGGGTACAATCTATTTAGATAATGGTAATTTTTCTTCCGCCGAGAAAGAATTTAATCGTGCTATACGTTATGGCGCTTCAAAAGATGAAGCTGAGCCGCTAATCGCGAGAGCACTATTAGGCCAGAATGATTTACGAGCAATCACGCACTTAATAGATAAGTCCCGTACCAATTCACCTGAAGTAATGACAGAGCTACTTGCCATAAAGTCTCTACTATTGTTACAGAATGGTAAGCTAGAAGAAGCAGAATATACATTAGAACTTGCTAATGAGTCGGGTATTGAAAGCCTATATTCCGCCCTAAGCCAGGCAAGTATTAACGCTGAAAACAAAAATGTTGAATCGGCGCTTGAGATCATTGATAACTTAATTGATATTCATGTTGATAATAGTGATGTCTGGCTACTTCAAGGCCATTTGTACACATCCAACGCCCAGCATATTGAAGCAGTAAAGAGTTATAAGAAGGCTGTTGAGCTATCACCAGACGCTATTCATTACACCCTTTTTCTTGCCCAAGCGCTTGTTCGTGTTGAAGACTATACAGAATCTGACAAGTATGTAAGTTATCTTTTAAAGGTTTCAAATTCTCATGTTCTCGCGAATGAATTAAAAGCAACAATCCTCTATAGCCAAAAAGAATTCGATGGTGCCAAAAAGCATGCGGAACTCGCTATTACAAACGGCTCTCAGAACCTCAGTGTTTATCTTATAGCTGGTGTCACAGCTTATGCCAAAGACCAGATTGCAGCTGCTAATAAATACTTTGAAAAGGTGTCCCCTTTTGTTCCTAACGATCATTTCGTAAAACGCCTTTATGTTTCGACTCAATTTAAGTTAGGTGAAATCGATGGTGCGCTAAAAACACTTGAAGAGTTTGATTTATCATCCGATTTGAACTCAGAGTTTCTCTCTGCAATGAGTGTTGAATTCGCAAAAATAGGTCGTAGCAATGATGCATTGCATCTTGCAAATAAATCCAATTCATTACCATCTTCAGATAACAACCTACGATTAGGACTAGTTAAATTAGCAAATAACGATACCAGTGGTGTTGAAAACCTTCAGCAAATGCTTGCCATTGACCCATCTCTTCCTGAAGCAAATCTCGGTTTGGCCTATTATTATCTAAAGCAAAATGACTTCATCAATGCTGAAAAGGTCATTGATGAATGGCTTAGTGCGGAACCTGCGGATGTAAACGCAATATTGATAAAAGGATTAATAAACTTAAACAAAGAAGATTTTGATTTAGCAAAAGAACTCTTTAGTAAAGTGCTGGAGATTGATCCGGGAAATATTTCTGCCTCTATAGCATTAACGCAAATAGATGCTATTAACGGTGATAAGGATAAAGCATATAACGCCACTTATAAACTTGCTGACCAAACGCCAGATAACTTTGTTATCGCCAAGCATTTTTTTAAGTACGCTGCAGAATCTGATAAGTTAGATCAAGCACTTTCTCTATACAGCTCAAAGGCTGAACAACACCCTGAAAATGTAAGGCTAAAACTCATTTTAGCTCGGGCTCAAGGTGCAAACAATGATATAGACAAAGCAATTTCAACGCTCAATACTTTAACGCCAAACCAACAGACACCCGAGAGTTGGAGTTTACTTGCCCTATTTTACCAATCCCAAAAATCTTATCGTAAAGCGCTAGTTGCTTCAGAAAAGTGGCTTGAACTAGATCGGTTGAACCCCCAAGCCTATATGAAAAGTATACAATTTTATGAAATCACAAAGAATTATAATAAAGGGATAAAGGTTGCAGAAAAAGCTGAGTCTCTATTTAGTGATCAACCCGGATTTAGTTTAATGAGAGCAGGCTTACTGATTAAAGATAACCGGCTATCTAGCAGCCAAAAAATTCTTGACTCACAATCTGCTGAGATAAAGGAAACCCCTTACTTTCTTCGTTTACAAGCGATGATATACACTGCGAATGAGCAATATGACAAAGCCGCTATAGCCCAAGAAAAACGTTATAACCTTCAGAAAAGCTTATTGACTGCGAAAGATCTTACTAGGGCTTATATTTTAAATAAACAGCTCGATAAAGCGGCTAACTTTCTCGAAGGTGTTATTAAACAATATGGAGATTCAGCTCAACCTCTTACACTTATGCTTGCTCAAATTCAGTTAGAGAGAAAGCCAAGCGAAGCAATTCGTCAGTATAAAGAAATCATAAAGCGTGAACCAAATAACGTTATCGCACTTAATAACATTGCCTGGCTGTACATAGATAAAAATGATTACTCCCAAGCGTGTCAATCGGCTGAAAAGGCATACAGCCTCGCTAAGGATTTACCTGAAGTACAAGATACTTATGGTTTTTGTTTACTCAAGTCTGGCCAACATAAGCAATCTTTAGAGCCTTTAAAAATGGCGTACGAGCAACGTCGGAATAATGCTGAAATCAGTTTGCATTACGTCGAAAGCTTAATTGAAAATAACAAGCGAAAGGAGGCACGTTCGATTCTGAAAAGCTTATCGCCTTCTGAACCTCACTTAATTGAGTTAAAAAAACAATTGGAAAAACAGAGTCAACTTTAGTTAGGTCCCCCTCATAATTATTACTTTTATGAGGGGGATTTTATAAGCAGAAAGGATATATTGTGCAGTGGCTTAATTTAGCTTTTTCTCTTGCATTGCTTATTTTTTGCTCTTCGGCTTTAGCAAACTTACCCGAAACAATAAGTAAAATAAAGCCATCTATAGTTGGTGTTGGTATCTATAGTAAACTCGCCGCACCGAGAGCAAAGTTGCAAGGCACAGGCTTCGTTGTAAGTAGCCACCTTATTGCTACGAATGCGCACGTCGTTGACCAAAAGTCGCTTCAAGGACACGATAATTTTGTTGTTTTTGTAGGACATGGCAAAAAAACTGATGTTAGGTCTGCGCAGGTTGTATCACGTGACATAACGCACGACCTCGCACTATTAAAAGTCTCAGGGCCAGCATTAAAACCGGTTGTATTATCAAGTAGACAGGTTAAAGAAGGTGAGCTTTATAGTTTTACAGGCTTTCCTATCGGAGCAATTCTTGGTTTATACCCCGCAACTCACCGCGGTATTATTTCAAGCATTACCCCTATTGCTATACCAGCCCGTAATGCAAAAGAACTCACTCCCAAACAGCTAAAACAATTGAAGCAACCGTATTTTGTCTATCAATTTGATGCTACTGCCTATCCAGGTAACAGTGGTAGCCCTGTTTACCATCCAATTACAGGTGATGTTATTGCCGTTATCAATAAGGTTTTAGTCAAATCAACACGTGAATCTGCACTTACTTCACCAAGTGCCATTACTTATGCCATCCCAATCAGTCATCTTCAAGCTCTTTTAGCTAAGCAGCGATAGGTCTACATTCTTATGCTCCTTCGTAAGTACGCATATACAGCTATCATTGTTTTCATTATCTATACCTGTTTGATTACTTACCTTTCAATAATGCCAGCTGCTGATAAAGGCGGGGTCACCGACTTAGACCAATATGGTATTTTCTTTCTCGACAAGATATTACACTTAGGTGCTTATTGCTGTTTTATCCTTATCGCACATTTTATTTTTGTATCTCACAATCATTTATTCCTATTATGCGCAGCAGTTAGCTTATATGGGATTGCAATTGAGACTATTCAGTCACTTGCCATTCAGGGTCGTGAGGGCTCATATCTCGACGCATTGTCAAATATTCTTGGCATAACCCTCGGTTACACCTCGGTGCTTTTTTATAGAAGATTCTCTTTTGAATCAATAAAATAGGATTAAATTATCAACTGTCATGTTATGAAAGCTATACAACGTCGGAATAGTTTTTGGGATTCGAGCTAATTTAAATAAAGTGCGTTTATATTATGGTACACAAGTTGCTTATATAAATAAGTCATTATGATTTTTTAATCAAGGATACTTATGAAGAACATATTAATCGCCTCATCTTTGGTTTGCGCGGCATTTAGTACAAATGCAAGCCTATGGATGTTTGATGACTTTACCGTCAATCATGGCTCAGGTATGGACTTAGCAAAGAATGGAATCGGTTCTGAGTCAGGTTCAACAGCAATCATGACCCCTGGCATTATAGGTGGACAACGAGATGCCGAGCTAACAGTAACGCAAGCTGGTAGTGCTAACCCAGATTCAACACTACAAGCAGGTGATCCTGATTTCCCTTTTTTATCTTGGACTAACGGCTCTGGTGCCTTTTCCATCGCTGAAGTTATCTATGATGGTGGCTCAACCGCCCCCAAAAATGCGACGTCGTTTTACTCAACGCCTCCCAAAATGAATGTCTTTAGTCAAGGTCTTAATTCTTTAGATGTCTTAAACCCTACCGGTCTTTACACGGCATTTTTCTTTGATGTTGTGACAAGCGATGCCGCTGGTACGTTTGATTACTACTTACAAGTATTCGACATGCAAGGTGGTATCGACCAAGTAACGGGGTCAAACTCTGGGGGGGTACTTAATCGAATGGCTATTGATTTTAGTTTATTTAACTCAGCCAATGTCGATCTTAGTGAAATAGGGGCAATAGCATTTGGGTTCAATAGTACTGAAGAAGGTACTGATATTTCCATAAGTTCTTGGGGCGTTATCCCAGAGCCTTCAATTTTAGCAATTTTCGGGGCAACTCTATTGGGTTTTGGGGTTGTAACTACTCGCCGTAAGCGTAAAGCAGTTGAACTATATGACTTATAAAGAAAAAGTAGTAAGCAAAGAATAAGCCAGTCCAAGCGGGCTGGCTTATATGTGCCCGTTTAGCCCTCTTCGATTAATTTCATTAGTAAGTGTCCATCATACATCGCTTGCTTTACCAGCGCGGCTCCAGGCATCGTCGCCTGTGTATAGAATGAACTTTCACCAATGACTAAATCGCGATTATATACAGGTAATGATTGTGTACGAATACAATCCATAATCGCGGGATAAAGCACTGCTTTCGCGCGGTTGAATTCTCCGCCAATCAAGATTTTTTCTGGGTTAAATAAGTTAACCATGATTGCGATCGCTTGGCCAAGATTATGGCCAAGTTCAATAATGATCTGTCTTGCTAACGTGTCACCATCTACAGCTGCGTCACAAATTTTTTCAATGCTTAATGCTTTACCGTGGAGTGTTGAAGGGTGGCCTTCCCGTAAACGCTGTTCTACTTGCCCTAATACTGCTTTTAAACTTGCCACCGTCTCTAAACAACCGTGATTGCCGCAAAAGCACTTCTTACCATATGGTTTAATTTGAATATGACCAAGTTCACCAATGTTGCCAATACGACCCTGTAATACAACATTATCAAGAACAATGCCGGCTCCAACACCGTGATAAATTGAAATCAGAATTGAGTTAGCAACATCACGTGAATTGCCAAAAAGCTTTTCGGCTAACGCCCATGAGCGTGTGTCATTACCAATAAAAACGGGTAAGCCTGTTGCCTGATGAATGGCAGGGCCTAGCTCTAAGTTATGGACATCATAGTGCGGCATCTGCAGCACCATGCCTTTATCTGCATTCACGAGCCCTGGCAAAGAAACCGCAATTGCGGTTATCCTATCGAGCTCGCCGACATGGTTAGCAAAAAACGTCTCGATCTCTTTTAATAACTGCTGCAAAACTTCGTCTTGTTGCAGCACATCCACATCTTTCCTTTCTTCAACAAGAATATCGCCACCAAGTTCGTGCAGTGCGATCGTCAAATACCCTCGTCCTAAACGAAGTGATAAAAACTGCCACCCTTCGTTCGCAGGCACCAATCCAATCGCAGGTCGGCCACGCGTTGCTGCTTCTTGTATATTGGTTTCTTTTATTAAATGAGCTTCTATCAGTTCACGAGTGATTTTAGTGATACTTGCAGGTGCTAATTGGCTACGCTTTGATAGCTCGATACGTGATATCGGTCCGTACCGATCGATAAGCTTGTAGACGCTGCCGGCATTATTTCTTTTGATATGATCTATGTGACCAGGCTGGGCGACATACATGCCTGTACTCCAAAGGTTAAGTGCTAAAAATTAGTATCCCTTTAATTTTTTTACTTTGCGAAGTAATTGTGAAGCTGATTATTCAAAGTACGTGACATTGGTCACGATGAAAGATGTAATCACCATCATTTTTGTGCTTCACTCCTAATAAAAGTATCGTATTTTCAAGGTTTTTTTGCTGACAAAATTTATTAGATTGCCACTGATATAACAACATGGCATATGCTTTTTGCACATGTGTTTTGCTAACTGTCGCGATTTATTCAAGACAGCCATGGGCTGAACTGTCATAATAGCCGGCTGCATAAAAAGTAATTCAACTCACCATGAGGTTAGCGGTGTACAAAATTAACGAAGTCTTTGAAACGATTCAAGGCGAAGGTGTTTTTACTGGTGTCCCTGCAATTTTTGTTCGTCTCCAAATTTGCCCTGTCGGGTGTGCTTGGTGCGATACGAAACAAACTTGGACTGCCGAGCCGCAAGATCATGTTTCAATTAGTGAAGTAATGGCTAAGAAAGGTGACTCACCGCTTTGGACAAACCTGGACGCTAGTGGAGTCGTAGATTTGTTGAAATCCCAACAATATACAGCAAAACACGTTGTAATTACGGGGGGAGAGCCTTGTATTTATGACCTACTGCCACTGACTCGTGCACTAGATAATGCAGGCTATCAGTGCCAAATCGAAACAAGTGGAACCTCTGAGGTACTGGCAACGGACAAGACGTGGGTAACGGTGTCGCCAAAAATCAACATGAAAGCCAAGTTACCAGTATTAGCGTCGGCTCTTGAGCGTGCTGATGAGATCAAACACCCTGTAGGCACACAAAACGATATTGAACAGCTTGATGAATTAATGTCAGGAAAGAATCTCAAACCAGACGTTACCGTAGCACTACAGCCGATCAGCCAAAAACCACGAGCTACTGAGCTTTGCATTAAAACGTGTATTCAACGTAATTGGCGACTTTCGATCCAAACGCATAAGTACCTCGCTATTGCCTAACACGTACTTCAAATAAAAACAGTGTAAGTGAGAGTCTTAATAATTAGACTCTCGCTTAATATTCAAGACATGTCTTCTATCTTAACTTCCGTTCTATTTCCCATTCCTATAATTGTTCCTGAAACATATAAAAACTAAAAGCACAGCCATAACTTTTATTGGGGAAAAACTATGCGCAGTTATCTGGGATATTGCCTATTGGTTGTTTGCAGCCTATTTCTAACCGCCTGTGGTGGGGGCAGTGACAGCCCTGAACCAGTTGCAGGTACACCAGCACCAGTCTTGACCAATTTTACTGTTTCAGTTGACCTTCCGGCACAATTGACAACGGCGAATATCCCATCATTCAGCTTCGTTGGAAAAGCCCATGCTGATGCATTAACTACCCTTTCTGAAACTAACTTTGCCGCCGTTTGGCTTGACGATAAAGGGAAGATTTTTGAACGAATTGACCTCACCAATTGGGAATCTAAACAAGACGGTACGTATACCTTTACTGCAGGCACGAGGATCCGCATAAATGCAGTGCTTTTGATTGATCCTCAAGGCCAGCCTGATTTTACCCTTGGAGAGGCATTACCGCAGGGGCTTTATATGGTTCCCCTCGCGAATGAACGGTTAGCCTTAACATTAGAATCATCACTTACCTATTATGCCCTTGCCGAACGGGTAATTTCAGATGAGAGCTGGGGAGTCTTTACTGAGGCATTTACTTCAGGCTCCTCGAGCAAAACGCTCTTATCCTATTTAGATTTGCAAGTTGTTTCTGAAGATATCAGGGACACGCTTTTCCCTAAAATTGGTATGGAAAGCCTTACCTTAAAAGATTTAATGTCACTATCCATCGTACAATCAATGACTAAAGGTCGCATAGAACGATTCTTTACCGAACAAGCTGCGCTCGAAGCTGATATTCAAGCTATTTTAACCGATGGCTTTTGGAAGGTTGCTGCATTTAACGATAACAATGGCAGCGGATTAATGACCGATGTAACAAAATACGATGGGGACGAAACAAGCATCAGAGAATTTCGCTGGAATAAGTCTGGTAATGACGATATCAACCTAACAGAATTTTTCACCTATCTTAGTGGCTCTACAAGCTTTGGTACTGAAGATATTCAAGGCCAAATACTTACCAGTGATGGTTGGATCGGCCTATTCAACTACTTAAAAGTCATTAGCGCCACTCAAACGAGTGCCTTACTCACTGATGCGGCACTAACCAAAGATGATGATTCTGGTGTTATTTTGAACGCCAGCGTATATCCACTACAAGATAAAAAGATGCATGACTTCTTATCGAGTAAAGAAAATCATTTCATAACACGCTATATCCAGTCGGACCAAACCTTTTCTGAAGGTGCGTCAGGGTTTTATTTCACTTGGCGGCCACAAAATGAAACCTATTTACTTTGTGATAATACAAATAGTCAAGATACATGCCAAATAGCACCTTGGCAGAGCCCTGAAACTGCCTATACAGCTTTAGATGACGTTATTACTCAACTACAAAACGTCGGGCCAGATATAGAGGATGTGAATGGCTTCAAGCTTAGTGATAATGTTATTGTTGAATTCATTGATGATGGTTTTTTCACCATTCGTTACTGGACAAACATTGCTGCAGATAAGTGGACTATTCAAGAATTGGGGGTATGGGCTAGCACCGCTTTTGCTTCTAAATCACTGATTCGTTTTGAAGTACCTGACATAATCAAGCAACTTGCTTCCGACTACCCATTTAACAGCGTGAATCTATTCCTTGTTGAAGATCGTGGCTTCGTCAATATAGGTGAAACCTTATTGGGTAATACAGAGCTCCACTACTCAGGCTTTGACAACGACGCTTTAGCACAAATTTTAGCTGCGTCTAGTCGTGACAACCTCCCAGCTTTCGATCTTTGCGCATTTGGCAATACTTCACTAGCCAACGAAGATTTATTCTTAAATGCCGTTACAGAGTGCGGAGGGGATGAACGTTTTACGACAACAAGTGTTGACGGTTTGATTGATAAAACCTTGGTTCATATTTCAGAACAAGGGGAAATTAGTGCTCGACGCTTACTTGCCGACAATAGTTGGGAGTACTTCGTCGATACATTATTACAGCCATCGTCAACGCGCAGTTGGTCGTTAACCGATGCTGGCTATCTGCAATTTTTTGAAAACAACAATTCACCTGAAGATTTTATCTATTGGGCGATGACTGCTTACGACTATACGCAACAACTGCTCGCGATAAAAACATACGAAGCTACGCCACCTGACGCTATTATCGATACACTCATGCGAAAAGAGTATGCAGCGGGTGACCTTACAAGCTGTAGCACACTTGATTCAGGGTGGAATACCGCAACGACTGCCCCAGTAACCAAACGCAACTTAACCGATTACCAAGAGCAGGTTAACCAATGCAAAGTCATCTGGTTTGAACGCAATCCTGTTTTCACAGAAAAACTTCTTATCGGCCAGACAGGTGAGCTTTCTGATGATAAAGCGTTAACATTTTCAAGTGATAGTTCGCGCTTCCTACAATTAAGCGACAATTTTTCTGGCGACTTCTTCCTCGGTAAGTATGTCGATACTGATGGTTGTGGTTTTGATATTGATATTCGCTGGAAATTGGAAAGTGACGGCACGCTCTATTATGAAGCCATTGATGGCTCATTGAATGAACGCATACAGCTAACTGACACAGATGGCTTACAACTCTCAATAAAAGCCTTTAATCACCAAACCCGTTGGCAAACAGATGACAGCTTATTATTTGCAGCGACTGAAGGCGAGATTTGGAGTGATATCGTCACACTAATACCAGCCAGCAGTGTACCGAATGTCACCCCAATTGAAGAGCCTGCGCCAGATCCGAATGCGCCACCACCCGACCCTAATGCTCCGCCACCTGCCGGAACTATACTCAATGATGGTCAGGCATGCGCATTCCCAGCACCATAAGTGATATATGTGCCTTATATAAAGCCCGTTAAACGGGCTCCCCCCAGATCCCAAAAGGCGAGTTTTCTAAGCTTATAAACAAGCTTAGAAATTCTCGCTAAAGCGGCATCTTGCAGTCGCTGGGGTATAAATGTTGACATTCATACCCCAGCGAAAGCCAACACGGTAAACGCATAAATTTTTCCCTAGTTGCGACATTATGACTGATCAGCACAAAAGTTAACCACTCAAAGTGTCCAATCGTGAAATTACTGCATCTATTTAGCCTTTCAATGAATATCAAGGCTTGATGCTTGACGTAAGACAGGTAATATTAGTTCTTTGGACTGTATCTTAAAGCGCACTATCCAAGTGCCTTAACGGAGAATAATTTAAACATGACTTACGCGCCTGTTACAGACGTACTTAGCGGTAAGCTCGCGGTAGACAGTGAAGTTACTGTTCGCGGCTGGATCCGTTCACGTCGTGATTCCAAAGCTGGAATCTCTTTCCTTGCCATTTATGACGGCTCTTGTTTCGACCCGATTCAGGCCGTGGTCCCTAATGAGTTAAATAATTACCAGGATGAAGTACTTAAGCTGACTACTGGTTGCTCTGTTGAGGTCACAGGTAAAATCGTTGAATCACCAGCGAAAGGTCAAGATTTTGAACTAGCTGCAACTGACGTTAAAATCGTTGGTTTAGTTGAAGACCCAGATACGTACCCAATGGCGAAAACTCGTCACTCAATTGAGTACCTTCGTGAAGTTGCTCACCTACGTCCACGTACAAACGTGATTGGCGCAGTGGCACGTGTACGTAACTGTTTGTCTCAAGCTATCCACCGTTTTTACCACGAGCAAGGTTTCTTCTGGATGTCTGCCCCACTTATCACAGCATCTGATGCTGAGGGTGCTGGTGAGATGTTCCGTGTTTCTACGCTTGATTTGGTAAACACTCCAATGACAGATGCTGGTGAAGTCGATTTCGATAAAGATTTCTTCGGTAAAGAAACGTTCCTAACGGTTTCTGGTCAGCTAAACGCAGAAGCATACGCTTGTGCACTAAGCAAAGTTTACACTTTCGGCCCAACATTCCGTGCCGAAAACTCAAACACTAGCCGTCACCTTGCTGAATTCTGGATGGTTGAGCCTGAAGTCGCTTTCGCCGATCTTGATGATGCTGCGAAACTGGCTGAAGACATGCTGAAATACGTATTCAAAGCAGTACTTGAAGAGCGTCGTGACGATCTTGAGTTCTTTGCTCAGCGCATCAACAAAGAAGCAATCACTCGCCTAGAAAGCTTCGTTGATTCTGACTTTGCACAAGTTGATTACACTGACGCAATTCAGATTCTAAAAGACTCTGGTCGTAAGTTCGAATTCGATGTTGAGTGGGGCATTGATATGTCTTCTGAGCACGAGCGTTACCTTGCAGAAGAACACTTCAAAGCACCTGTTGTTGTTAAAAACTACCCGAAAGACATCAAAGCGTTCTACATGCGTATGAACGAAGATGGCAAAACGGTTGCAGCAATGGATGTTCTTGCACCAGGTATTGGTGAAATCATCGGTGGCTCTCAGCGTGAAGAGCGTCTAGAGCTACTAGACAAGCGTATGGTTGAGATGGGCATCGATCCTGAGCACATGAACTGGTACCGTGATCTACGTCGTTACGGTTCTGTTCCTCATTCAGGCTTTGGTCTTGGTTTCGAGCGTCTAGTAACGTACGTAACAGGTATGGCAAACATCCGTGATGTGATCCCATTCCCACGTGCACCTCGCTCTGCAAACTTCTAAGACAGAAGTTAGTAACGAACATATAGGCTGCTTTAGCTCAACTTATTGAGCCAAATGTTAGCCTCAGAGGATATTTGAACGCAAATAACCTTCCCCATAAGACGAGCCATTTGGTTCGTCTTATTCATTTCTGGCTGTCTAATACCTCGCTTAGTCATATTAAACACCTCATTCGCCCCATCATCGATTTAACACAGATGCGCTATAACTAGGTATAGTAACTGTAACGAGATTGCTCGAAGGACAAATCGCACGGAGGCTATATGATAAAACGGCTGCTTGATAGGCTCATTTTTTCTGGGTTGCTAATCGCATGCTTACAAATACCAATGCTGGCCGATCACTACCTGCAGTACCTGTCCGGTTTTTACGATGCGACAACTCAACAGGTAAATGCCTATAAAGACAATGCGCGCCTTCATGGCTTCGATAGCGCCGAAAGTATGATTAGCGCCTTATTAAAAGAAAAGAGCTCTATCGTACGAGTCGATGCCGAGCAAAAGCAACACATATTGCAACAGCATGAAATGTTAGAACAAGCCATAACAACACTCTCAACAGGTCATATCGTTGAGAAAGCCATGTTTATGTTTAATCCAACCCGAGCCGATGAACTTAAACGGGTATTGGTACATTTCAAACTGGGTATTCCTCTTGGCGTTGAGAATATCGTCATTTGTATTGTTGTTGCCATAGGGCTCAACGTTATTCTCTATTTACCATTTGTTTTGTTTCGCAGGAGGAAGAAAAAAGCGCCTCTCATCCTTCCTTCAGGAACATAACTCGGACGTTATACCAACAAATGTGGTGGCATTAATAGCAAACAGACCAGCGTCAATAGACTTGCTTACGTCGTTAGAATAAGCTTAAGCCTATCCGCTTACATGTATTAAGCAGCAACGTAAAACCAGATGAGCTTATTATGATCAGAGAAATAACCTTAACGCCTGCAAACCAATGGGTAAAACCCTTCGTTTCAGAAGTTGCTGAAATTGTGAATCTACTAAAAGAGTACGATTATGATTCAGCTACCCTTGCCCGTTTAACTGGCTTACAAGAAAAGAAACTTTCTGATTGGATGTCACGCTACAAGCGCGAACCTGAAAACACCTCGGATATCCCTTACCCATGCTGGTGCTTCCTTGCTGCTCTTGCTGGTCGACCTAACATTCAAAACGGTGGTAACCCGATTGAAGTCGATGCTAAAAAAGTCATGCGTGCATTTAAGCCAACGGCCTTTAAAAACAATAGCGCCTTTGAAATGCCGAGTGAAAAAGAATTTAAACGTATTATCGGTGACAACACGTTTACTGGTATCACTGTAGAAAGTCTTTGCGACACGTTCCAATGGAAACCAGCTCAACTATCTGAAAGCCTTGAAAAAGGAACGCTTCCTTTCTTAAATTGGTGTCTGATCTTAATGCTATGCGGCTTTAACGTCCAAAGAATGCTACTCAATACGCACGAAGGTGAAATTACATTTGGTTAATGACCAATGTAATCATTAATCAATAATTCGCTCTCGTTATCTGGTCATGATGCGTAGAAATATGCATGATGGCCGGTCTTTTCTTTACCGCACGATTCACATGTATTAATTGAAAAGCAAAAAAATCCCCAGCGGGTGCTGAGGAATTGTGTATAAAGTGGCTGGCCTTAGCGGCCTTTGACTTCTTACTATTAATGCAATACCAACTTAAATATAGAGTTAGTATTACTCTGCATTCACTTCTGGCGCTTGTGGGCGGAACTTGTTTTGCACCCCTAGCAAGAAATTCCTTAAAATCTGATCTTTGCACTCACGGTAGTGCTTATTATCGGGCTTTCTGAAAAAAGCACTCAACTCATGCTTACTCATGTTGAAGTCTTCACTCTTCATCACATCAAGAATATCTTCTGCTTTAAAGTTCAGTGCGATACGAAGCTTCATAAAGATCATGTTGTTGGTTAAGCGAGACTCAGGCTCTGGTTGAGCACCTTCTTTTTTGCCGCGCTTTTCATTAATCAAGCCATTCAAAAAGATAGCAAGTTCGCGATCCGTGCATTTTACAAATGCTGAATCATCTTCTTTTTTCAGCCAATTACTAACCTGCTCACGCGTCACTTCGTGCTCTGCCGCAGCAAAAATATTGATCATTGCTGAATCATTAAAATCGAAGGTATAGCGAATACGTCGCAAGATGTCGTTATTGAGCACAATATATCCTAAAAATAGTGCAGCATCGTCAATATGACTTACTGCGAGGTTCTTATGTATTTTATCAGATATATCTGCGATTAGTTTACAAACGATGATTTAATCACACATTCCAAGCTGGTATAGTGCCGCCTTAGATCACGCAAAGAAGCAGATGACATGAATAACCAACCTAAAAACCCTTTACACGGCATTACCCTTCAAACTCTACTCAGTGAGCTTGTTGACCATTATGGTTGGGAAGAGCTTGGTGAAATCACGAAGATCCGTTGTTTCCTTAGCGACCCAAGCATTAAATCAAGTCTTAAGTTTTTGCGTAAAACAGAATGGGCAAGAGACAAAGTTGAACAGCTTTACGTTAAAACCTTTTTTATCTAACAAGCCCACCTGATAATGATGGTTTAGGTCATTAACGCAAGCAGGTGCTTACTGGCTTTTTCTGGTGAAGCGGCATGGCAAATGGCTGAGACTAATGCAATACCGGCAGTGCCTGTGTCAGCAACCGCTTTAATGTTGCTTTCATTAATACCGCCAATGGCCACGAGCGGTAAACGGCTCGACTCAACAGCCTTCGCTAACCCATCAATTCCCCATGCGTAAACTGTATCTTTTTTTGTCGGCGTGGGGAAAATTGCGCTCAACCCTAGGTAATCAACTGGCAATGACTGAGCCTGTACCAATTGCTTTTCGTTTTCGACGGACAAACCAAGGATTTTGTCATCGCCAATAAGACGACGTGCAATTGCTGGAGGCATATCGGATTGTCCAAGGTGAATCCCATCGGCATCAACGGCTAAAGCAACATCAACGCGATCATTAATAATTAATGGCACTCCTGTGTCTAACAAAAGCGCTTTTACCACCATAGCACGCTGAATAAACTCACGAACATCACCATGCTTTTCACGTAACTGAACCATTGTAACGCCACCAGCCACCGCTTCTTTAATGACGAACTTCAGTTGATCGATGTTTTGATGCTCATCAGTAACAAGATAAAGTTGGTAATTATGCATAACGAATATCCTTAGCTTACATCACGTACACGCAAGCGTTGTTGTAGCGTCGCTTCATCGAGTTGATACAAGGCATCAAGCAAATTCACCTGTAAGCTACCAGGCCCCGCAGACCGCTCTGCTGCTATTTCTCCAGCCACACCTAACACTGCTGTTGCAGCAAGCCCTGCATGCTCACACACCGCGGAGAATGCCCCTGTTAACGCAGTATGCGTACAGCCCATCCCCGTGACAAATGGCATCATTTCGTGGCCATTGTCTAATGCTATGGTTGCGTCTTTTGAAACAACGTAATCTGTCGCACCAGAAATAACAACACTACATTGGTAAGTCATTGCTATATGGCGAGCAGCATTCACCGCTGCATCGCTGCTGTCTAAGGCATCGACACCCTTTAATTGTGCTTGTTCACCGGCAAGGGCAATGACTTCTGACGCATTTGCGCGAATAATTAAGGTATCAGCTAAAGAGGCAATTTCACGTGATGCATGTGTTCTTAATTGGCTTGCACCGCAGCCGACCGGATCTAATATTACCGGTTTATTATTAGTATTTGCCTGCTCAACAGCATGCAACATACGTGGTAACCAAACACTATCAAGTGTACCTATATTGATAACTAGAGCACCCGCGAAGCCCATCATTTCAGCCATCTCATCACGACTGTGTGCCATTATTGGTGATGCTCCTAGCGCCAATAAGGCATTCGCCGTATTATTCATCACCACGTAGTTCGTTACATTAACAACTAACGGCTTTTGAGTTCGCAGCATAGTTAAAGCATCGGTAATCGCTTGAATATGGAAACCTGTATTCTTATTCAACGTCTTTGTCCTTTCAATAATGACAGTTTTGTCGATTATACAGGAAGATAGAATGAATGTAGGTTTAACAACGTCGCACTGAAATACGCTTAACCTTAAAGTTTATTAATTGCATCAATATCTTCTTGGGGCAATACAATCGCTTCTGGTGCGACTACCTCTCCACTGCTATCTGTTTTAATTTCCTCTCCTGGCGACCAATCATAGCCATTATTTGGCGTTGAACAGCCATATAGCCCCGCGAAATTAATGCATGCTATCACGAATATTATCGGCTTCATTTCTTCACCTTCTCACCATTAAATAAGCACTTAGTGAAGTTTAGACACAATACAAAACGGAAGATGTCTACTTTTTGTTCGGTTTGATATTTTAATCACAGATTTATTCAACCAATTTGATA
Source organism: Photobacterium makurazakiensis (assembly GCF_050336715.1). Taxonomy (NCBI): domain Bacteria; kingdom Pseudomonadati; phylum Pseudomonadota; class Gammaproteobacteria; order Vibrionales; family Vibrionaceae; genus Photobacterium; species Photobacterium makurazakiensis. The sequence continues at coordinate 97,044 of NZ_JAKJSJ010000021.1, read as the reverse complement.
TTAAATAGCTCATCAGACCACTGTGGTATACAAGCTATGAGCAGAGAAATTCAACACCATCATGAACGGCATGTTTTATACATCAGAATAAACCGTCCTGACGCTAAGAATGCCCTAAACCAAGCCATGTATGAAAAGCTTGCTATTGCAATAGAGCAAGGCGATAAAGCCAAAGAAGTACGTGCTATTGTACTCGCAGGCTTACCCGGCATCTTTTGTAGCGGAAACGACATCAAAGATTTCATTGCGATGTCTGAAGGTTTAGCAGACTTCGCAGGAGAGCGATTTATGAAATCGCTCATCAATTGCGACACACCACTTATTGCCGCTGTCGATGGACCCGCAATTGGCATAGGGACTACCATGCTGCAATTTTTCGATTTTATCTATTGTTCGCATAACGCCCGTTTTCAAACACCTTTTGTGTCCCTTGGACTATGCCCAGAAATGGCTTCGAGTGTTCAACTGTCCAAAATCATTGGCCACCGGAAGGCGAAAGCAATGCTAATGCTTGGTGAGCCAATGGACGCGACAGAAGCAGTTCGGCTTGGCTTTGTTAACGAGATCTGTCCAGAGCCTGAAAAAGCCGCAACAGTGTGTGCAAATACAATCAGTCAACTTCCCCCCAACGCGATGCGAATAACAAAAGCCATGCTCTCAACGCCAGAGAGAGAAACGCTACTGAAACTCGTCAAGCAAGAGAATGAACAATTAACACGCCAAATTAAACAACCCGAAGCAATGAAAGCTTTTCGTCTCTTTTTAGAAAAAAGTGCCATTTACTCATAATAATATAACTAGATATCCACGGGGCTTACCCTTAAACAGGCAGTATTTAGTGAAATATTCGGCTTATAGATAAAACGAAGGGCCTGTATATCAATGCAGGTCTTTTGCCGTTTTAAGTAACATCAAGATTAAATAACCGTGCAACAAGCTCTGTTTTGACCTATTTCATAAACTAACAGGATGAAACCAAGGTTTCTGTATGCTTGCCTCGTGATACCTTGTCTAATTTATGCTATTTATCCGCTTTCTTTTCCATTTAATACAGAGCTAAACCCTGCCTGCATAATATGAGAATAATTTCACTCGACATGACGAATATTGAAACTAATTTCATAAAATGACGTTATTCCCATCCATATGGCTCATAAAATAAGGTGTTTATCGCATAATAGTGGCTTACCTGTAAATTTATACCGTCATTTTGATACGTCTGTAATTGATTATTCTTTAATCAAAGCTACGTGGCGTTACTAAAAAGCTACAACAATTAGCCACTCTGAATTTTTATTTAATGTAATTATTACAATTTCTTGTCAAGCCCCCGCTTATGAAGGTATAAATACCCTAATGACTGTTTATTTTTACCTGCATGGATGATGACAATGTTTGAAAAAATTTCTGCTGCTCCCGCCGATCCAATTCTTGGTCTAACTGAAGAATTCAAAAGTGATACCCGCCCTGAGAAAATTAACCTTGGTGTTGGTATTTATAAAAATGAAGCAGGTAATACACCAGTACTTGCAACCGTTAAAAAAGCAGAAGCAATCTTACTGGAAAAAGAAACGACCAAATCGTACCTGAGTATTCCGGGAACAGCCGAATATGGCCTAGCCGTGCAGCAACTTCTTTTTGGTGCTGATTCACCGATTATCTCATCTAAACGTGCACTTACAGCACAAGCGCCGGGTGGTACTGGTGCACTGCGTTTAGCGGCAGAGTTTATCAAGCGTCAACTTGGTGATGCGAAAGTTTGGATTAGTAACCCGACTTGGGCGAACCATAACGGTGTTTTTGCAGCCGCAGGCCTTGAGACGGCTCAATATAGCTATTACAACGCAGAAACGAAAGACATGGATTTCGATGCAGCGCTTGCAGATCTGGCCAATGCTGCACCAGGCGATATCGTTTTGCTCCACGGTTGCTGTCATAACCCAACAGGGATTGATCCTGTTGCAGAGCAATGGCAACAACTTGCAGAACTATGTAAAGAAAAGCAGCTACTTCCAATGTTCGATTTTGCGTATCAAGGGTTTGCAGCAGGCGTAGAAGAAGATGCCCAAGGTCTTCGCATTTTTGCAGATAAATGCGAAGAGTTGCTTATTGCGAGTTCGTTCTCTAAAAACTTTGGTTTGTATAATGAACGCGTAGGTGCATTTACCCTTGTTGCTAAGTCAAGTGATGAAGGGATAACAGCATTCAGTCAGGTAAAAAGTATTGCTCGCGTGATCTACTCTAACCCTCCAGCACACGGAGCCGCTATCGTTACCGAGATCTTAAATGATACAGCCTTACGTTCTGAGTGGGAGCAAGAGGTCGCGGCCATGCGTGATCGCATTCAAGAAATGCGTACGTTGTTCGTACAGACATTAAAAGATCTTGGTGTTGATAAAGATTTCAGCTTTATCGAGCGCCAAAACGGTATGTTCTCATTCTCAGGCCTGAATAAAGAACAAGTGACTCGCCTTAAAGATGAGTTCGGTATCTATATTGTCGGTTCAGGCCGAATCAGTGTTGCAGGGATGACTAAATCAAACATGCTGCCACTGTGTAAAGGTATTGCAGCAGTTCTTTAATCATCGTAAATACGTAAACGGACCCAAAAGGGTCCGTTTTTAATTGATACCAATCACGACCATCCCTGCTTAACCCGATTGATAACAAGCCAAATAACATATATAAAATCAGTCGCGTTTTTTCTTCCCCTGACGCTTTTTAGTATTTTTAACTTCTTCAGCCAGATTTATCGAGGGGCAGGACATTGCAAAAAAGCTCCCTCTCATATTGGTGCTCTAACTGCTCGCGCCAAGGTTTTTTCGATATAGGTACAAGATAAAATGCCTCTCGGGACGTGTCAGTAACAAATGCCATCCCATGCTGCATTAATTCATAGTGAATATCATTTACGAAACCTAACGAGAAACTTTGTCGACCGGTTAACTGATTAATATCATCACGGGTCAGGCAGACCCCTTGGTCATCATCGGCAAAGCGATCGCGCAGCCAGTCAGAAAACTCTCTAGCACTTATCATTGTCATATATCGCCTCCGCGTTTTTACGTCCCTCAAAAACAGAATGTAATAAGCCTAATTAGAGTCCATTCTTAATAAGTTATAGCAGAATTGAGACATAACGGCAGATGAAAACGAGACAAGTTCAATTTAGTCAACAGAAGATGCAATAATGAGACAGGTGGTTTTACCGTAGGGAGATTGTGGAAAAATGAATAAGAAAAAGCACAAAATCAAGTAATACCCGTTCCTGTTAAGCAACAGGAACGGGTCTAACAAGCAATTAAAGAGCTTTGTAAAGCACCTTGTTACCTGCTAGCTGAATACGCTCAACCAAGCCTTCTTCAGCCAGTTTTTTAAGCGCACCAGTTGCCCATGAAGCCGCTTTCGCATCTTCTTGGCCAGCTTGAAGACCAATACCTTTCGGATTAAGACCTTCAATATTCTTAACAACAATATCCAGCACTTGCTGCTGCTTTGGAGTTAAAGACACTTGAGCCGCAACAGGTGCTGCCGCTTCAACTGGCTTTTGCTCTTTAACAACAGGTTTCGCCGCTGGAGCAGCTTTTGCTGTTTCTGCAGTTGGTGCTTTTTTCGCAGCAGTTTTTGCTGCTGGTTTTGCTTCAACTACAATACCTTTAAGGCGTTTTTGCAGCTTAAGCTGAACGTTACGTTTGTGAGAGATTCTCATTAAATTTCCTACTCCGTTGCACTACTTTCAGTCACCACTATCTATCAAGTGGCCCGGTTGGACTACCCGACATTTCCAGCGGGAAAAAGTAAGCGCGTGTTATACCAAGGATGTCAGAGAAATGCCAGCAAACGGTTATTTAAGCGGCAACAAAAGATGACTTTACTCAAAAATAGGCAAAAAAGTCTTATTTTCATGCTTTCAAATTGGCTATAAAAAGCACTGATAAATAACAAACTTCCGCTATTATGAAGCGAACATTCATTAAAACTCAAATACACATAACGGAATATGCAGTTGCATGCAAACGTTAAAGACGCAAACTTGATTCATACTATGATTATGAACACAGAATTGAAAACACTGTATATTCGGCCGACACACATTCCTAACGGTCAGTACCTTTGCCTTTTAGGGCTCATTGGTATCCTGCTGACCGCTATTCTTAGCTTTTTATTGCCAAACATTGCACCTGCTGCCATTACAATACTGTTGATCTCCACCTTAATACTGACCTTAATCGGCTATATGTCTTACCAAGACGAGGCGCTTTCTTTCACTTTGACCTTTATGCATATCCAGTTCCACTCTCCTTACGGAGGCTGGACAACACGCTGGACTAACATTGAGCAAATAGCACAAGCGACTATCGAGCAAGATGGCTGGCATCAGCCAATACCCTGGGTTGGTATCAAACTAAAAGATTATGAAGGCTTTATTGAGGATATTTGTCCAAGGGTCGCCAGCAAATTGCTGATTGAACAACGCCCTTTATTGGTGATGGCTCATAAGCGATCAGGTAATACCAATGAGCAGCTGGAAGATATTCTGTTTGATGACAGCCATGTAACGTTAAGCTCAGGAAAGACGTTTAAAGGCTTACAAGCCATGCTCGCTAATCGGATGCGTTATAACCGTGCCTACCTTGGCTATGATTTTTTTATTTCTGAAGATACGCTTGATCGTCCAGCCGCTGATTTTGCAGGGCTAGTTCGCCGCTACTTGGCAAACAGTCATAGATAAAAGGGGGTAAAAGGAGTAAAAGGAGTAAAAGCATGATCTCTTACTCCTTAATTCACTACAAACAAGGTGTCTGCGTAACACTGCCTCTAGACGGCATAGCTTTTAGTACAGTGGCATTTCGTCAGCAACGAATGGATTAGATACTCGCTCATGACCAAATGTCGACATTGGGCCATGGCCAGGTACAAATGTGGTCTCATCGCCTAACGACCATAGCTTGCCTTTGATCGACTCAATCAACGTCTGGTGGTCGCCTTTAGGGAAGTCCGTGCGGCCAATACCACCTTTAAACAGTACATCACCAACAAATGCTATTTTCGCTTGGGCGTTATGCAAAACAACGTGACCAGGCGTATGTCCTGGGGTGTGGAGTACAGCCAACGATTGATTGCCAACCTGTACCGTATCACCTTCATCAAGCCACTGATCAGGGTCAAACGCCTCTGTCATAGGAAAGCCAAACATTTCACTTTGACGCGGTAAGCCTTGTAGCCAAAACGCATCGTCCTTATGTGGGCCAATAACAGGGACTCCCAACTCTTTTGCTAATGGTTCAGTGCCACCAACATGGTCTAAGTGACCATGCGTTAGAATTAACTTAGTAACTGTTAACCCCAACTGTTGTACCTTCGCTTTTAGTAGATGAATGTCGCCACCGGGATCGACCATTGCGGCTTCTTTTGTTTCATCACACCAGATAATGGAGCAGTTTTGTTGGAATGGGGTAACAGGCACAATTTCAAACTGAAGGCTCATTTACATTTTCCTAGCAATTACATGACTTGCCGCAGGATACCACAAGGCCATGTTCAAATGCCAAATACAGCAAAGCCGACAACCACCAAGAGAGGGAGGTAGTGTCGGCTTTGTAATTATTCATGTTACTCGCCAGTAAAATTACCAGCGGCGGACAGGCCCGGTATCGATATGAACAAAACCGCTTCTAGGGTAATACCCTACCCCGCCTAATCGTTGCTCTAAAGCTGCATTACGAATACGAGACAAAGACACCCCTTCTAAGCTGAAGTCGATGGCCTGCCCTTTCATATGGTAGCTCTTCGTTGCAACACCGCCATTTTTTTGTAGCGCTTTGTTCGTTGCAGGTGACCTGTACCCTGAAATAACCCGTACTTGCCCTGTATGGCCCAAGCTTGATTGAATGCGAGTAATTGCATCAAACAGGCGACGATCCATGTTAGCGACTTCGTTTCGACGGAAGTCTCGGCAGATATGGTTAATCTTTTGCAACTCTTCCTTAAGGTAGTAAGTCCCGTCGAAGTATTCACTATCAAGCTCTTCGCGAGTGTGAATATTGCATAACGAAATCTTACGGATGCTTCTTGCTTTATATGGGCTAGCGAGTGCGATTCCCGGCACTAGGCTAGCCGCCATTGTTAGCCCGCCAGCAACAAGCAGCTGACGACGCGTGTAATCAATTCCAGACATAACTAAACGAACACCACTTTCTTGTACTCTCTGCGCATTCCTCAACAAGCGAAGCGGTATACCCAAACACAAGAGGGAAGATAACGTTCAGTATTTATTCAGTCAAACCCCAATTGGACAAAAAAGTGACGCCAAATGGCGCATTTAACGTCTAATTATTGACTACAAAGCATTTTATTCATTGTAAATTGTTGTAAATAATTCTTGGTTTTGAGACGACACAACAAATTTGTCATAGTCGTAGACATCATTGCGGTAATTAACGATACCTTGTTCATCTACCCAAGCCGTCTGATAAATCACATACACCTTAACGTTGGTTTGTAAGCCAACTGTCTTTGTTTTCGTACGCGACTTAAGCTGGTTTACCCGCCCCTCAGAGACACCCGAGTGATTGAGCAGGATCATCGCAAGATTTTCAGCTTGCTCCACACGGACACAACCCGAGCTAAATGCCCTCGCATCCTTGTTAAATAGACTCTTTGCCGGGGTATCATGCAGATAAATAGCATTGTCATTAGGGATATTGAATTTAAAGCGACCTAACGCATTTTTTTTGCCCGGTTTTTGACGTAAACGATATGGAAAAGATTTGGCGTTCACAATGCGCCAATCAATAGTATGAATCGGAATTTGCTCAGAGCTAGTCCAGCTCCGGATCACCGCGTAATCATTACGATATAAATAGCCCCTATCTCTCTGCGCCTTCGGTAGGATATCTTTACGCATAATTGACATTGGGACGTTCCAATAAGGGTTAAACACCACGGAAGAGACTTTTGATGTCATCAGTGGGGTACGACGACTCGGCCGTCCCACTATGACTTTGCTGTCCATAATATGCTTATTGTCTAGCCATAGGCTCATTTCAAAATTGGGAATATTCACAATCAAGACGGAGCTTGACGTATCTGACCATAAGCGAGTGCGCTCTGCATTTAAGGCTAAAACACGCACGCGAGATTGAGGAGATAATGCCAACCAGTAACGTGTCTGTGGGCCAATCACACCATCAGGTTTTAAGCCATGACGTAACTGAAAACTTTTGACCGCGTTCGCTAAATCGATATTGTACGTTCTTACACCCGCAGCCCGAATTTGGTCAGCTTCAAAATCTCGCAAATCACCTTGGCTTTCAAGAATGGTTATCAACCCTTCCGGATTCTTTAATCGAGTGCCTAAACGGACCATTCCAGACTGATAAAACCCAGGCCATGCCGATTGCGCCGCCTGCTTTTGTTGCTCTATCGCATAGAGCAATTGACTGTAGCTATCACCCGCTGGCTTCATCGCACTGATAAAATACCTTAAACGCTCTGATTCAATGGCTTTGAACAAATGAGCAATATAAGTATCTGATGGGAGTGACAGCCTGTTATCAACGCCTGCACCAAATAACCAACCACGCCCGTGTGTAGGCATGCCTTCAACATAGCTCATATATGCAAATAGCGTATCAGACGCAAGCAAGTCATATTGCCGCCAATCATTACTTCGTTTGTAACGTTTCAGTAGACTATATCGATTTGAAAAATCACTACTCACGCCAGAAAGCGCAATAATACGAAGCTGCTCTTCAAATTCAGATGCAGTAAAGGTGTCTTGCCAAAGGGGAACAAAACCAATGGCATGATAAAGTTCAGCAAGTTTATCGACATAGCGTATCGCCACAATGTTATTGGCCACCTCGTGAACCCATTGCTGCGCTTTTCTGCTCTGAATAATATCTTCAGAAAATCGTTGTTCTATCTCTGCTTGAGCAGATAGTGGCTGTACTGGTTGAAACTCTTCAGCCAAAAGTGTCTGAGAACAAGCAACTATTAAAACAAGGCCAATCCGACTAAGCTTTGTCATCGCCAACTGACTCCTCATCACCATTATTTTAATTATGGCAAATTCAATAAATGACGGGTTAAATTTAGCCTTCAACGTCAGTCAGCAATGTTTCAATTATTCGAAAATCAACTGGATTTCTTATTTGTCCCCACAATATGCCAATGATTATCCCACATGATAGGGCTTTGGTAGGTAGCACTAGTCGCTGGTGGACTCACTGACGCAATTTTACCTGAACCGGAGCCCACCCGCCATGTCCCGTTCAATACATCAACTCCAGATGCATCTATCAAGGGATTTAGCGCCACGAGTTCCCTCGTGGCCTCATCCCAAATACCATAACAGTTTCCCCTTGGAGACGTTGCAAGCAAATAGCCATCGAGACTGGCAATACTTGCAATGTAGTGGTTAAAGCGCTGCCACTCTTCATCTTCTGCGACCAAACTATTAAGTGGCCCACCTCGACGGTGTAAAGCCACCAGCGGTACGGCATCTTCAGGTTCGCCACGGTATTGCTGACCACAAGCAATGTCTCCTGACTCGGTCACACTAAGGTGGCGAATACTCAACCGTTTATCTGCCAACTCAGCCTGATCGACCAACTCACCAGTATGGCGGTTAATGTAAACTAATGCGGGCTGCATTGTATCTAAGTTCAGCGGTGTTCTACCCTGCGTATGCACTCCTCCAACACCGATAGCAAGTGTATCTTGATCCGCTAGAACAACCTCATGAGGGCCAATACCAAAGCCCGTGAATTCAGCGACTTTAATTAGCTTAGGCTGTGTCGAGGCCTCGTGGTTTAGCGCATATACCCCGATAACACCTTCGCTGGTGTGTGCTTTTCCTTCTGTCGCATAAAGCCATTGCCCATCAGGTGAAAATACACCGTGCCCATAATAATGTCTGTCCTGATCGGCTTGTTTTAAAGGCCAACGTTCACCAGTACGATAGTCAAAAACTTGCAAGTAACGGCCAGGACGGCGACTGAATGCCGCCGCTAACGTGCCATTCGGCTGAATAGCAACCCCGTGGCCTCGCGCAGGTAAGTTAAGCTGATAAATTGGCATTCCATTGGACTTAGCAACAACAACGTCAAACTGCCCGTTTGGCTGGCGGCTACAGCCAATAATGGCTTCCCTACTATTGACTACATTCAGTTTCTCGGAAGCATTAGTTACTTGAAGGGGCTGACTACAACCACTCAGAACACTGGCAAACGGAGAAAGTACAATTCCGCCCAGAGCACCTTGTAACAACTTCCGCCTTGTTTGATCAGTCACCATCGGTTGCATTAAACCCCACAACAATTCCGAGCTCTGGTGCAACCTCATCTTGCAGTGCAATTTGGATGTACTCTAAGCTATTTGACACCTTTAAGAGTGAGCGATACCCCTCTCGTGTTTTTAACATCTCCCCTATACTTGGCTCTGTCGGCCAACTATCTAGCAATGTTTGAAACCTCTGCGCTATTCGGTCTGCAGTACTAAACTGCCCCTGACTTCTTAATAACGCATCAAGACCTTTCCCCTCTGCAATATAGAGCTGTTGCATCGCCTCAACATTGAATTTTAAGTTTATTAATGAGGTACCTGAGCGCCAAGACTCAGCTTGGTAAGGTTTCGGATAACCGGGCTTACCCATAGGACGAGTCAACTTTTTCATACTGTAATCAAGCTGATTACTTAATGCGCCTAAGTATTCAACTAATGCCAATTGAGGCGTTAGTTGCTGCCAAGGGTTAGTTTGCCATGCACTCTCCAGCTGATCAGCGCTTTGGGCAATATGCTGCCCAACCGCTATTGCTAATTCACACGCCTTTGGTTGTTTTAGCAATTCTGAATGTTCAAATAAAAACCACTCTGCCGCCCCTAAGCCCTGCACCGCCACACTCTGATCACTAAGCAACGCTGCTGTCCAGTTAACATCTTGATCTAACAGCTGAGTCAGTTTACGTCCCGTGGTATTTTTCTTGTCTGGCCAAAACTGAACTTCCCAGCTTAATGCAAGTGCATCCTCACTGCCTTTTTCTCGTCCTTGCAAAAACATCCAATACTGCATTGCTCGTTGCCATGCTTGCTGGGCATCAAGGAGCGTCTCATCGGAGTAATTACGACACACCCTATCAACACTAGAAGAAAGCTGGTTGGCAGCCTCTGAAAATGTTTCTGCAGCGACAGTATGTTGCTGATGAATGACTTCGGGGGTAGTGTCTGCATCTGATCCGCATCCACTCATTATTGCCGCCACCATAGCCAGCGCGACTAATCTCAATCTTTGCTTCATACATAATCCCTTACAGTGAGGTCAAGAAGGCAATCAGGGCATCGCGGTTATCTTTCGACATTGCCAATACCTTGTCACGACTTAGTTGCGCTTCACCACCATGCCATAGCACGGCTTCCATCACGGTTCTTGCTCGACCATCATGAAGCAGTGTTGTATGCCCGTTCACTTCTTTGGTGTAACCCAGTCCCCATAGCGGTGCGGTACGCCACTCTCTACCATTCGCTAAATATTCATCACGATCATCTGCAAGCCCCTCCCCCATGTCATGTAACAACAAGTCGGTATAAGGGTTTATTAATTGTTCAGACAAGGCGGGAAGTGCTGTGTTCGCGGCTGTTTTCAGTTGAGTTTGGTGGCAACTTTTGCAACCCGCATCTTCAAATAACATTTCGCCTCTTTGTACTTGGGGATTATCAATATTTCGCCTTGCAGGTACAGCAAGGTGGCGAGAATAAAACTCGACAAATGTCAGAACATTTTGACTCACTTCAATGTCACCACCATTGGGTAGTTCCTGACAAATTGTCTGCATGCTGGTACAGTTTTCAACAGGGAATAGGTGGCTCGTTAAGCCCAGATCGCCATTAAAGGCTGCGGCATTCTGTTGCATCAGGTTCGGTTGACCCGCTTTCCAACCAAAGCGCCCTGTCACCAATTTCTGCTTTTCAACATCCCATACCTTATTGATCTTCCCTGAAACACCCTCGGCCTCAGTTTTCTGCCTTTGAGCTATAGCTATCAACGTTTTATCCGGGATTTGCTCTAATAAACCCAGACCAATCATTGGTGGCGCCACGCGTGCCGACATCATGACATCAGGATGGATCGGGCCATAATTCAAATCAGTTATCTCTAATGTTGGTTTACGCAACATTACAACCTCGCCATCAGCGAAAGTTACAGCTAATTCTTGGTAGGTTATCGTTATTTGCCCTTCCGGTTTTGCACCAGAAAGCGCAAAGTCTTGCAACTGTCCGCCATAGATAGGATCAGGGATCACACCACCCGTTATGATGGCGCGTTTTTGTTCATCAGTTACCGCAGGAATACTCAAACGCACAAGCATCGAAACAGCATTGGTATCACCAGCTTCAGGCGGATGACCTCGACCATCTTTAATGTGACAGTTCTGGCAACCATTGGTATTAAACAAAGGGCCAAGGCCATCGCGCGCGTCGGTCGTTGCAGGTGCTTGTACCCACGGATTGCGAAAGAAACTGTTTCCTACACTGAAATCTAAACGTTTTGATAGTGGTAAATTAGCAGCAGGCAAAGAAAATGCATTCGGGCCTGACTTTTTAACGGTCGTATTACCCCCTGACTTCATTTGTTTTATTTGATCAACCGATCTTTTTTTTGTAGGTTCAGAAGGGTTCGCAAAGGCATCAAATGTCAGTAATACCCACGAAATTAATAAAAAAGATGACGATAACTTCATAGCTCACATACTCGTTATAACGGCAAAAGGGCTCCTAGGAAAAAGCCTAATGAGCCCTTACTTCATGCATAGGCGAATACTCTTCACGGGTGCAATACTCTTCACCTATGCAATTCGCCTATTTATTCTTCATGTAAAATAAAAGATTAAAACTGATGATCAGCAGTATCTGGATTAAGGTTACTCACCCCAAGAATACCGGCAGCTTTCTCGATACCTTCAGTTTGCTTAACCAGCGCAATAATGGCACCGTTCACTAAAGCGTGGCCTTCCTTGTTACCTGAAGCGATTAGCTGATCAAATGACTGGTTCTCTTTCTCCGCTGATTGCACCAAGGTATAGACTCGTGAGCGGGCCTGGTCAAATTCAGCCTGAATGGCCATAGCAGCTTGTTTGTCTTTCTTTTCAACTAAGTCATGAATGCTTGGGCCTGATAGCAACTCACCGCTTACACGCATGTAGTTACCTGTATAAACGTTATAAATACCCTGCTCGTTATAGTAATGGGAGTTATGAGTATTATCAGAGAAGCAATCGTGCTCATCTTCTGTTGAGTTAGCTTCTAGTGCCACCTTCATGCGCTCTCCCGCCAGTTCACCAAGCGATAGAGAACCCATTCCAAATAGCATTTTACGTAAACCATTATCGCTTGAATCGGCAAGCAATTCGGCTCGGTAATTAGTCGTTGAATTAGCAGACCACTGTTGCTCCATCCAACTCAAATCACGTTGAAGTAGTACCGACGTAGCTTTCAAATATTCACGTCGACGGTCACAGTTATCATTGGTACATGCTTCGCCATAGGCAAAATCCGTGAACGGCCGTTCACCCGCCCCTTCTTCCGTGCCATTTAAATCTTGGCCCCAAAGTAAAAATTCAATCGCATGATAACCCGTTGCAACATTCGCTTCAGAACCGCCAATTTCATTAAGATCAGCCAATAACTCAGGCGTTATCTTAGCTGCACTGACTTTACGGTTACCGACTTGGATTGATTGACTGGCAACAATATTTGCCTGAGCTCCCTCATTACCTAATTCATACTGATAGTCGTCAGCCACATAATCAATTAACCCCTCATCTAATGGCCACGCATTCAATTGCCCTTCCCAATCATCCACGACAGCGTTGCCAAAACGGAATACTTCAGATTGCTGGTAAGGCACTCGGGCTTGCTTCCATGCTTGTCGAGCATTTTCTAGGTTGTCTTGCGAAGGTGAAGCAATTAGAGAATCAATGGCTTTATCAAGTGACTGCGCTGTGGCCAGAGAATCACTGTACACCGCGTGAGCAATATCGGCATAGTGTTCAACCACATCACTTTTAGTGACCTCTGCATTGGCTATAAGTGGCATCGTGAGCAACGAAGCCATGAAAAAGTTAAGTGTAAAAGGTGTTTTCATTATTTTTTTTCGTCCATGTGAAAGCTGTTTATATACATCACTAAATAGAAATCTAAGTGATAATTATTTTTATTACATTTATGATATCCATAATTGTAACAACTTGTAAACCTGCCATTAGCAGTCATTATTAAAAGGCCGACAAATGTCACACCGCGGGTTAGTGCAACATTCTGAAAACTAACACTTCCAACTTGTGCTCGTTTGTTGTAATTTCGCCGAACAATATTTCAGGAGAGTTTTATGGACAAGCATGACGAAGTCCTGATCGCCCTTCGACAGATCATCCGAGCCATCGACCTGCATTCGCGTAAGCTAAATAAGGTGGCGGGCTTAACGGGGCCACAGTTAGTACTAATGCGTGCTATCCGAGATTCTGGTGAAGTGACTATCAGGCAACTTTCTAACAATACGAACATGAGCCAGGCAACAGCGACAACGATCCTTGATCGGTTAGAGAAACGCCAACTCGTTGTTCGTGAACGTAGCAAACTTGATAAACGAAAAGTGCACGCTTATTTAACAGAGGAAGGTAAGGAAGTGTTAGCAAAAGCACCACCACCTCTTCAAGAAGATTTTGTGGCACGCTTTCAAAAGTTAGAAGAATGGGAACAATCGTTGTTACTTTCTTCAGTGCAGCGTATATCTTCTATGATGAATGCCGAGCACCTTGAAGTCGCAGCGATGCTTGAAGTCGGTAGCATTACCCAGCAAGAAGCTGGTAACTAATGTTAAGTGGAGTACTCGTTATTCCACAAGCCGTTACGATAAGCAATCAATAGTCAGCAGGAAATACCGTTTTGTTACTCGAAGGAATTGAAACATTATTAGTTCTTGCTGAAGAAGGAACGATGAGCCGGGCAGGAAGCCGCCTTTATCTAAGCCAAAGTGCCGTCAGTAAGCGAATCGCCAAGCTAGAGCAACGTCTAGGGAAAAAGCTCATCGAGCCCGCAGGGCGCCACATTAAATTGACTGCTGATGCCACCGCCCTTATCGACAATATAGGGCCAAGCTATAAAGCAATGAAAGGGCTAATCTTCGATCAACAACGTATCCAAGATCATTCTCTCATTCGCCTTGCCTGCTCAGAAACGTTAGTCGCAGGCTACCTCGGTAACTTAATGGGAAGCTATTTTAAATGTGACCCTTATATATCAATCACCACACATCACACACCCGTTATCGTCGAAAGAGTACAATCTGGCGATGCAACCGTTGGATTTTGTGCTGGCCATCTACCACCACAGCATGGTTTATCAACTAAGCACCTGTTTGATGAGCCGTTTGCAATTGTTAGTCGACAGCCACTTGAACAACAACCAACCCAGCTACTGGTGAATGACTTCAATAACCCAGCAAATGCAAACCAAGCAGGCATACTTCAAAAGGCAGGGATCCTTCCTTTAATGGAAATGGACTCATACACAGCCGCCGCTCAGCTCGCATTAGGTGGTGTGGCTCCCGCCCTTGTGCCAATTTCAATCACAAAAACCTTAAAAATAAGCCCTGAGCATTGCCATCATTTTGACTTTTTACATGCTCTCACTCGGCCTGTTCACCTATGCTATCGGCAAAATAGTTATCAATCAGAACGTATTCGCACACTTATTGAAACCATTGCGGGTTCTGTTCCAACAGTAATTTAATCGCCATCACCATTGAAATAATCACAACCATCGGCCGGATCAATTTTCGTCCTTTCGATATTACAACTTTTGCCCCCATACGTGCCCCAATAAAGCCTCCTACAGCCATCACCAAGCCGACTTCCCATACTGGTAGCCCTGCGGCAATGAAAAATAAAAGTGCGGCGAAGTTTGAAGTAAAGTTTAAGATTTTGGTTCTAGCCGTTGCCTCAACCAAACCAAATTGTGCAATAGCCACAAAGCAAATGGTATATAGCGCGCCAGCACCGGGGCCAAAAAAACCATCATAAAAGCCAATGCTCGTACCAACCGTTAGTGCAAAAACGTTTTCAGATAATTTAGGCGTTCCACCACCTTGGCCCGCTTGGGGGGCAAAGAGAAAATAAAGTGAAATACAAACTAATAAAATAGGGATGAGGCTCGTTAGTACCCCTGCATCAATACGCTGGACAAGTTCAGCCCCTGACGCAGCTCCAATAAAGGTAAAAACAATTGCATTACGCATTTCACGCAAGCTGACAAAACCATTTCGTACGAAATATAGTGAGGCTGAAAAACTACCAAATGAGCCTTGAAGCTTGTTCGTTGCGAGCGCTTGTGTCGGCGGTATACCCGCTGCAAGTAGCGCTGGCACTGTTAACAACCCGCCGCCACCGGCAATGGCATCAATAAAACCAGCAAGTCCCGCGACTAAAAATAGTAGCCCAAGCACCTCGAGTGACAAATCCATTAAATACTATCTCTTCTATCAACTGGTTAAGGTGCATGAAACTAGCACTGCAACGCAATAAGGAACAGTGAAACAAAGGACGACAACCTATTCCAGTTAGGAATTGATTGTATTTTTTTGAAATTCCTCTAGTACGTCATTTGTGTATTAGAAAGAAATGAACGGCGATTTTTCAACCTATTCCAGAATGATATTCGCACAAAATCAGACTTAATAGACTTATTCTGTTAACTGAATCCCAATTATTTCCATACCGCCATGCCGATTCGTTATTAAAAAGCAATATTTAGCATTTAACACCACCGACCAGTTTGCGCACCATATCCACAAAATATCAATGGTTTTGTGATTTTATCCCAAGGGAAAGGACGGGTTATGTTTGTAGTATTGGAACTCATGGTGGTATTGGGCTGTATCTATTGGGGGCTAAAAATGGGAGGCCTTGGCGTAGGTTTAGCTGGGGGGCTCGGTTTAGCCATTTTAACTCTGGGATTCGGGCTCGAGCCTAGTGCTCCTGCCGTTAATGTTATTTTGATCATCATGGCAGTTGTAACGGCAGCCTCTACCATGCAAGCTGCTGGAGGGATGGACTGGCTGGTACACCACGCTGGCAACCTCATGCGACGTAACCCACGTTATATTTGCTTTTTAGCGCCTATGATCACTTGGTTAATGACGATTATGGCAGGTACTGGATACACTGTTTTTTCAACATTACCTGTAATATCAGAAGTCGCGAAAGAAATTGGGGTAAGACCCTCACGCCCGCTTGCAGGTGCCGTTGTAGCATCACAAGTCGCTATTTCAGGCTCTCCTATTTCTGCCGCTATGGCTGCGATGATCTCCATCATGGAACCCATTGGAGTAAGCTTTCTTGAAATAATGGCCGTTTGTCTTCCCGCTTCGTTTATTGCAGCCATGGTTGGCGCATTCATTGCTTCACGCCAAGGCTGTGAACTCAAAGATGATCCTGTTTATCTCTCGCGGTTACAGCAAGATCATAAGCAACACACCAGCCAAAATATATCCTTAGACCCAAAAGCTAAATACTCCGTCATGCTGTTTTTGTTAGCAACGGTTGCCATTGTTATCTATGCGGCGTTTCCAGCTCTACGCCCACACTTTGCCGATGGCAGCATGATGTCGACACGCGACATCATTATCGTCTCAATGTTTGCCGTCGCTTGCCTGATTGTACCAATGTGTAACGTTCACCCAGACAAAATCATCCGTACAACAACATTCCGCTCCGGCATGAGCTCTGTGGCAGTCATTCTGGGTATTGTGACAATGGGTTCGACAATGGTGAATGCTTACTTGCCTGAAATTAAAGAGTTTGCAGGTACACTCCTGCAATCTTACCCAATGCTGCTATCACTGGTATTATTTGGCACTTGCACATTGCTGCTTTCTCAAGGTGCAACTACACCACTGATCATCCCTTTAGCGTTAAGCTTACAAGTGCCTCATTGGGCAATACTCGCTTCGTTTGTGGCTGTGACTGGTGTGTTTGTTTTACCGACTTATCCAACGTCGCTAGCTGCCATTGAGTTTGATTCAACAGGCTCGACTCGAATGGGTAAGAATATCTTTGATCACCCATTCTTATTACCGGGTTTAGTTGGGGTCGCCGTTTCAACAGTTTGCGGTTTCCTTCTCGCTCCGATGATTGTTTAATATGGCGCGATAATTCTGTCATTGAAGCAATAACTGTCTGGTTATTGCTTCAATGCTATTCCGCTATATGCTCTCGTAGTGCCCGCCAAACTTGCTCTCCTGCAGGATGCAAACGAGCTTGATAACGATAGGCATAATAAGTAATTGGTAGTCTCAGGTGAGTGTCACCGACAATAGCAACCTTCCCCGTTTTTAATTCTTCCCTTATGGCATAGTCAGGCAGCCATGCAACCCCAAGTCCTTGTAAAACAAGTATCTTTAACAAGTCTGTCATTGAGGATGAAAAGATCGGCTTTAGCCTTACTTGATCACGTATCGCTTCAACTTGACGCCCCATATAAGAACTTGGGCTATACGCGAGCCAAGGCACTTCTTGACGGTTTGTAAAACAATAAAGCGGCTTCCCCTCATTATCACAGGCACAAACAGGTAAGAGCTCAGCTTCACCTATTTGTAATGACTGGTAAGGGGGTAATCGAAGCAGTTCATCATCAAAAGCCAGTAATAAATCACAGCCCCCTTCTTGCAACTCTTCAATGGCCTGATCGACATCAATGGCTTCTACGCTTAACAACGGGTTATGCTTTCCAACCAATAACTTCGATTGGACAGAAGGAACAAGACTGGTTGCTAACGAGTGCGCAGCAGCAACCCTTACAATATTTCCGCCCAGTTTAGACAGATCAGACAATTGCCCGATCCCATCCATCATTTGATTCATCAACGTTCGAGCTGTAATTCTAAACAAACGGCCGCTCGGCGTTAACGCCACAGGGGTTTTGCTTCGATCGATTAACTCTGCACCAACGGTATGTTCAAGTGCTTTAATGCGCCGGCTAAATGCAGGTTGAGTAACATTACGCTTTTCAGCTGCCAATGAAAAATTCCTGACTTCCGCTAACACTAAAAAGTCTTCTAGCCACTTACTTTCAATATTCATAAACGTCGAATAAAAAGAAAAATGTAGTATAACGAAACATGTTTCACATAAAGATAAGTATCAAGTCATATAGATCACATTTTCACCATTAAGTCATACCGATTATGCATAACAGCCTCAGCAACGGCATTTCTCACAGGGCTACACCTAACTTATAGTGAATTCAGTTAAAAATACTGTAGGAACAGCATTATGAGCAGGAAGTTGGGTATTTTAGGTGGCATGGGACCGTTGGCGACCGTTGAGTTTATGCAAAAAATAATCTCACAGACACCCGCACATAACGATCAGCAGCATATTCCTATGCTTGTTAGTAATAACCCACAGATCCCAGATCGAACAGCCTTTCTCATCAGCAATGGCGCAGACCCTTACCCAGCTCTTAAGCAAGGTATGGAGCAACTACAGCAAGCAGGCGCAGAATGTATTGTCATGCCATGTAATACTGCGCACTATTGGTACCCACGCCTCGCAAATAGCTGCAATGTACATACAATCAGTATTCTTGATAGCGTTGTTAAAGAAGCGCACTGCCGAAATTACTGCAAAGTCGGTGTTATGGCGACAACGGCTACAATGCAAACCCGCATGTACCAAACCAAACTCGCGCAAAAACAAATAGCGACAATAGGAACAACATCCCCCCAGCAACAAGCCGTTATGGATGGGATTTATGCCGTTAAAGCAGGCGATATCAAGCTTGGCCACCAGCTAATGAAGCCAGTCTTTGACTCACTGATCGCTCAGGGTGCTGAGGCTGTGATCTTAGGTTGCACCGAAATTCCAGTCGCACTGGCAGAATTAGCTCATAACCAACCAGAGCTTTGTCTTGATTCACTTAACATCCTTGCAAAAGCATGTATCGAATGGGCAACCGAAGATACTGTAGAGCTTGTGGCATAGCCCTTCGTTATCAGGGCTAATACCACCGGTATCATACATTCCATGGCTTACGTATTCAGCTACGAGGATAATGAAGTAAGCCATTCTGAATTTTGTTCAAGTAAAAGCTTTGCTGCCATTATCATTGATACAACCACAACTAACGGGCGAATAAGTTTACGTCCTTTCGTTACGACAACTTTAGCACCTAAGCGAGCCCCTATAAATCCACCAACTGCCATGATCAAGCCTATTTCCCAAATCGGCAGTCCAGCCAAAATGAAAAATAATAAAGCCGCAAAATTTGAGGTGAAGTTGAGTACTTTGGTTTTAGCAGTGGCTTCAACAATCCCTACTTGAGCGATCAATACAAAGCACACTGCAAACAAAGAGCCGGTGCCTGGACCAAAGAAACCATCATAAAAGCCGATACCTGTTCCAACCGTTAATGCAAAACCAGCCTCGCTCATTTTAGGTTGGCCGCCACCGCTTCCAGCTTCAGGCGCAAATAAAAAATAGAAAGCAATGAAAACCAGTAACACAGGGATTAAGTTCGTAAGAAGCCCAGGGTTAATCACTTGTACCAACAACGCCCCGATTGCAGAGCCGACAAAAGTACAGCATATAGCCAAACGCATATCACTGAGATTCACGAGGCGATTGCGGACAAAGTACAGCGAGGCTGAAAAGCTACCAAATGAACTTTGTAATTTATTAGTAGCCAGTGCCTGTGCCGGTGGTATCCCAACAGCAAGTAACGCCGGAACTGTGAGCATTCCTCCTCCTCCAGCTAGGGCATCAATAAACCCAGCTAAACTCGCAACAAGAAAAAGTACACCAATCACATCCCACGAAAAGTCCATCACAACCTAAACCACATAATTAATCAACACCAATACAGGCGGCATAGATTACGTGCTAGTTAAAGAAAGAAAAGAAAAACTAAAGCCGTAACCTATTCCCATGACGACTTAGTCGCGATTCGCTAAATGAAATATCAAATTCTACATAATGAGAACAACAGGAAGACAAACATTCATAAAGCACTGAATATAAACAACTTAATTAATGGCACTCATCTTGCTTAGTAACTTAATGTAACTGACAAAGCATGCTACATGTTAGCGGTAACTCGACTTCAGCACTTAACGATAAGAATGGACGACCAGCATGATGATTAATAAATACATCTTTCCTTTAATAGCCCTGACTTCCTTTGGGGCTAATTCGGCAACAATAGACATCACATTTGGTAGTTTTACTGCAGAATGGCAGAACGTCGTCACATCTGACGGAGGTAATACGACAACAGAGTCAGGAACGGCAACCGCTCCAGTTATAAGCTGGGGTGGTAGTGCTGGCTACGGGCAAAGTGGCTATACTTTTGAGTCGGAAGATACATTTGTCACAACCTTTGATTCTGCAACAGAGCAAAGTGACATCTTCAATTTAGGGACATTTACACACGCCAATAACCCCGTTTACCCACCGAGTTTAGACACTGCTCAGTTAAAACTAACAACAACCGTTTCTCTTGATGGTGCAGTAGCTTCCCCCATTGAATTCCTGTTTGATTTTAACCACGAAGAAACGCCAAACAATGACACGCCATGTGCTTACCCCGAAACAGTCCAACAACCCGGTGTAAATGATAATGGCTGTGCAGACCGAGTACTTGTTAGCTCGGCAGCAACGACTCAGACATTTCTAATCGACAGCGTACAATACACCATTGCGGTTGAAGGGTTTAAAGTCAGCGAGAATACAATTTCCAGTTTCCTAACCAAAGAAGTAGAAGATAATGAAGCTATCATCACTGCAAAAGTAATGTCTTATGAGAGAGCAATGGTTCCGCCAACACAAAAAATACCAGAGCCTACACCACTCGCACTTTTAGGGGCTGGTTTTATCTTTTTTGCTCGAAGAATTCGTGTGCAGACCCCTTAAAAAGGGACATTATTATCAAGTCCGATTTCGACACATTTCTGCTGGGAATGATAGCTGAACCATGATGTAACGTTTAAAGACCTCATCATACCCTTGGTCGTCCAACGCTTTTTGCATGCACAGCAACCAAGCCTCTTTTTCGGCAATTCCTATTGAGAGGTGGCGGTGGGCTCCAGGGATGTTCATTGAACCGTATTTTTCACTATAGCGTGATGGACCGCCCATCCAACCAATTAGGAACGTAGTTAGTTTTTCACTTGACTCCGTTAGGTCATCAGCGTGCATTGCTCGAATAGCAGCAGCTTCAGGTAAGGTGTCCATATGCAGATAAAAACTATCTACCAAAGTTTTCACACCATTTTCACCACCAGCAGCCTGCAGGGTCGAATCACCTAAGCCATATGTTGGTGTTGTTTTATTTTTCATCATTGAGCAGTCTGGTCGGTAAGGTTTCATAATAGGCTGAAATATAATATATAAATATTGGTATTGCTACTTAGATAAAGAAGCTGTCATGAACGCTAGATCACTTATTTATACCAATCTACGTGCAAAAACAGCTTAATCAAACGTGCATAGAGTAAGCAAAGTATACCTCACTGCCACTACCCAAAATGTCCCAAAAACAAGTCTGTTTTACTTAACCGTGTTTATAGTCGGTTAATAACACAGCATTAAGCCAATATCTCATCGTGTAAAAAAGGCTGACACATTAACGTAACGACACGTACGATCTCGCTTCAACGCCTATTTTTCTCACTCTATAACTATAAGAATTAGTGAGTAGCGTGTTTAAGAAGACTTCAATTGTAAATAAAACTGACACTCTAAACGCCCCAAAATGAACAGCTGTGCTGCCTAGATAAAATCTAAAAAACATAAGGCTCTGAATGACAAACAATAAATTAAAATCGTCAATTTAAGACGAAAAAAATAAATGGTCTAAGTTTTGCTTAACAAGTACATGCTATGTCGTACTTGTTTTCAAGGAGCATTATAACGTGCTAAAGCCAACCTCGATTTTTTTAACAGCCCTGTGCTTTGTCTGCGCACCCTCATTGCTCGCAGGCCCAATTGACCTCATGAATAACTATCAACTCATTGTGTTCAACGATCTTGAGTCGACTAGCGAGGTGGATGGAAAAGCACTGGTCATGGGTGATCTCAACGGCACTGCCTCTAACTATACAACGCAACAGCCACAGGCTTTGGCGAATGAAGTAGGGTTAGTAGTTGGCGGAGATCTCAATGTTAATGTACAAGTTAACAATGGTTATAGTGCTATTGTTGGCGGTAACAACAATGGGGTTGTATCCCTCAATGGTGTCGGAGGAGTGCTCAGTAGCGATACCAGTAGTTACAACTTTGCTCAGATACAGACTGACCTAATACAATACTCTTCTTTTCTAGCCTCACTTTCGTCTAACTCGTTGCTAACACAACCTTCAGCATGTTGCGGCAATGCCAGTTTCGATGTTGGTAGTTCTGTTGGTCATGATGTTGCTGTCTTTAATATCGATAGTAGTGATTTATTCGAAAACCCCTTTGTGCAAAGTTATTCGCTTAACCTAAACACTCAAACTCCTTCAGCCATTGTCATTAATGTCGCCGGTACAGATATCGATGATTCAACCTACACAGCCAACGCAATCAGCGAATTTATTAATTCGGCTATCTCTGAATTAATAATTTGGAACTTTCACCAATCAGAAACACTTAATTTAACCAAAGCTATTTATGGCAATGTACTTGCGCCACTTGCAACGCTAACCAACCATACTGAAATAAAAGGCTCTGTGGTGGTTAACAAACATTACCAATACGGCAAAATTTGGGGTCCGAGCTTTTCAGGTGCGATGCCAGAAGACACACCTTTTATCCCCGAACCGACAACATCAAGCGTCATCGCATTAGGGCTGTTTGTCCTTGGCTGGCGCCAAAATAAAAAGCTCCAGCTCTAACTACTCTAACGAAAAAAGCCCTTTGTTAAAGGGCTTTTTATTCTGTCTCTATCCTGTTATCAAGCTTCGTAAATCGGCCCACCAAATGCCGTTACTGGCGGAGCGTCACCAACAAACTTCTCTATCTCAACAATTACTGTATTGGCGCTGGTCGCCTGAGCTAACTCAGAGGTACCAATATCCATAGTGACTGTGTTTGGATCACCATAAGTATCAATTGCCCCAACCTTTTCATTCAACGGGCCATACCATGCCCCCTCATAAATGCGCACAACACCCGGAGGATAATCAGCAGAAACGCGTGCCCCTGCTAATAACTGCCCTCGGTCATTAAATACTCGAACCAAATCACCGTCTTTAATACCTCGGCTTTTTGCATCTTCAGGGCTCATATAAACAGGTTCTCGCCCCTGTACAGTGTATGTCGCACGGTATTCATCTGACTCACACATTTGGGAATGAAGGCGTTGGTCTGGATGGCATGACTGCAACCATAATGGATGCTTATCTGAGCCAGGACCGCCATGAGAACGCTCAGCCTTTTCAAACCACATTGGATGCCCTTGGCAATGCTCGTAATTGTAACTTGCAATTTTTCGGCTATAAACTTCGATGAAACCAGATGGGGTACCTAATGGGTTAATTTCCGGATCTTCCCTAAAATCTGCGTGGCGTACAAAGTTTTTACCGACACCAAAATCTACCCAGCCAGCTGCACTAATGTCCCAGAACTTCTCAAATTCTGGCATTTCAAAATTAGCTTTATTCGCTTCTCGGCAATCATCATATAAACGTCTCACCCACTCCATTTCATCCATACCACGGGTGTACTCTTTTTCACGTCCAAATCGACGACAAAAGTCAGTGAAAATATCGAAATCGGATCGCGATTGATAAAGTGGATCAACCAATTTATGCATCGCCAGTATACCTGTCGCGGAGTATGCGCCATAAAGGTCAATATCATTACGCTCAAATTGAGTACATGCGGGTAAAACGATGTCTGAAAAGCGACATGTTGCAGTCCAAGCAAATTCTATAGTGACAACAGTTTGCAGTTTTTGAAAAGCGAGTTTCATCCGATTACGGTCTTGATGGTGATGCCATGGGTTACAACCACTAACCACCAACATTTTAGTGTCCGGTAAAATCACCTTACTGCCGTTGTAGTTGATCTCTTTACCCGGTTCTAAAATAGCATCAATCCAACGGGCAACAGGAATTGTCCGGCTGTATCCATTGAAGTCGTTGTTATCCCATTTGGGTTTCTTACCCTCATCAACATTACGGGGGAAACCACCAGGACCAGCCGCTCCTGTCGGTGGGATCCCAACACCACTGTAATGATGAGAATAAGAAATGCCGCCACCCGGCAGGCCGATTTGTCCAAGCATGGTCGCAATAACAGCGCCCATCCAATAAGGTTGTTCGCCATGTTGCTGGCGTTGTGCAGCCCAGCCAAAAATAATTTGGGTACGTTCTTTCGCTATCATTCGCGCAAAATCACGGATTTGATCAGCCTTCACACCACAAATAGGCTCAGCCCATTCCGGTGTTTTCGCAGTCTTATCGTCAGCTTCACCAATAACATATGGGATAAATTCATCAAAACCTAATGCATAGGTATCAATAAATTCTTTATCGTACAGATCTTCAGTGTAAAGAGTATGTGCAATGGCAAGCATGAAAGGCACATCAGTTTGGGGGTTGACGTAGATCTGATCACAGCCAAGGTAATTTTGGCTTTTTGACTTAACTGGATCGATAGAGATCACTTTGATCTCCCCTTTTGCCACTTTATCTTTCAGCTGTTCATAATATTCATAAGAGTCATGTGTTTCACACTGCCAGCCTACTTGCGTATTTTTAATGGGATCATTTGCCCATAAAATAACATTTTGACTGTTCTCCAAGATTTCAGGCCACGACGTCCCCTGCGCATAAACCTCAGTTGAGCCAAGTATATATGGCATAATCGTTTGACCAGCACCCGTTGAGTAGTCACCTATTTTGGTCATGAAATTACCGTGCATCCCGACGGCACGCTGCATATGGTTACCACAGCTGTGAAACTGCCCTGTTTGACGCCAACCTGTCATGCCGGCGTGTAATGCCCATGGACCATAATCTTTCTGCACACGTTCCAGTTCTTGGTAAAATAAATCGAGTGCTTCATCCCAAGTAACCCTTACAAAGCGATTGTTACCTCGAGTATCCCCACTGTATTTATGTTTTTTCAACCAATTTAGACGGACCATTGGGTATTTCACCCGTGAAGGGTTATAAATGATCCCTTTTATTCCTTTCAGCATATCTGTCGGGTATTTATCACGCGCTAACGGTTCGATATCTGTCACTTTACCGTTATAAATTCTGGCGCGGAATGCACCCCAGTGCGATCCTGATACTTTCCAAATACCATCAGCAGAATAAGGAGATGAAACCTCTTCTGCTGCCCGTGCAGCGGATGTTAGTAAACTCGGGCCAATAACTGCTACCGCACTAGTCGTTGCTAGCCCTTTAAGAAAATGTCGTCGACTCAGAGACATAGTTAACCTCACTTCGCTTCTTTTAATGGTCGGCGTCAGAAAAATCTGACGAGTGCTTCTGTAAATATTTCAACACTAATGCTTCACTATCACGGTCAAGGTTGATGAACGCGAGCATTCCATTGAACATACCAGGCCAAGTATTCGCATCGAAATGGTTCTCTGCGGGTTGGGTATGACAGACACTACAATTGTCGTTATAAGCTGGGCGTGCTTCCGCCCAAATCACTTCAACATCATCAATCAGTGATTCTTTCGGCATCCACAGTTTTACAGAAACGCGTTGCCACCCAAGTCCCGTTAAGTCGTCTTCTTTCTCTTCAAATTTTTCCACGAGTGTTTCATTTAGCGCTGCATCTTTACTTAAAGCTGCTGTTGGAATATTCATACCAAAGTCTTCATTGATTACGCGACCAAAGCCCTTGGTTTTACGCCAACCTGCTATTTCAACTTGTACTGTATCCGCTTTAACTTGAACAACCTTAACGGCAGATGCTGGGTTTAGCTGGCCACCGTCAATGGTTAAGCCTTCATCTTCGTACATTGGAAGGTAGCGTACACTGTAGTAATCTTTACCTTCGGTGAATGATGTGCGTTCGGCTTTTTGTATTAAGCCAGCAATCATTCCGCCTGACGCTTCCATATTGCCTGGCAGTTCATGGGCAATACCTTTATGACAATCGATACAGCTTTGATCGCGCTCAGCTGCCTGTTTCATCTGGGTTCTGGCAATGTCTGACATTTCATCCCAGTTCATACTTTCGTATGCATGGCAGTTTTTACACTCTAAAGAGCCATTGGCAGAAAAACGCTCCCACTCGTGGTTAGCTAACTCAATCCGCTTCTCTAAAAATTTTTCACGTGTATCAATAGTGCCAAAAATCGCACCATAAACTTCTTTGCTCGCCTGCATTTTACGCGCAATTTTATCCGTCCAATTATGTGGAACATGGCAATCCGGACAGGTTGCCCTAACGCCCGAATGATTCGACCAATGAACCGTACCCTTTAGCTCTTCGTATACGTTGTCACGCATTTCATGGCAACCAATACAAAATTTTTCAGTGTTGGTTACTTCAAGTGCAGTATTAAACCCTCCCCAAAATATAATCCCAGCAACGAATCCACCTAACGTTAATACACCTAGGCTAATGTGAACCGCTGGCCGCCAGAATGTTGCCCACAGTTTTTTCAAAAAACTTATCATACGCGTTACCTACTTCCTTAATTTGGCTAAAAATGCATGCTTAACGGTTAGCCGTGCCCAGGAGGACCTAATAAGAACACTTGCATTGCCCAGACAATAAAGCCGTAGCCTCCGACAAGGGCAACAGCAAGAATAGGAAAGAGGAAAATGGTTATAAAGAGGAAAGAGCGCCATTCATATTTAGCTCTATCTTTGTCACTTACAGCTTCTGGAGTACTCATGCTGACATCCTTTTTATTATGCTCACTAATAGGTCAGCCCCAGCAGTGAAAGGGCTATAACGAGTAAGTATAGTTAAAGATGTTAAACCAATGTTACTTAAGGCTACGGGTAGAGCAAATATTTGATCGTAGGAACATTTATATCCCTACAGATATCAGGTGAGATGTGCTATTCGAAGCTAAGGGGTGATGGTGAGAACTAGGTTTGCTTAACAAAAAATGACGCTTGAAAGCGTCATTTTTGATAGGGAAAAGAGCGATGAAAGGTTTACAGCGAAACACTATAGAGTGTTTGATTCTGTTGATATAGCTTCAAACGCTGTTCAAATTTTGCGATTCGCTGTTCACTGGTGTTATCGAGCTTACCGATTGCTTTTTCTTGTGCTTTTATCGCTTG
Organism: Photobacterium makurazakiensis; assembly: GCF_050336715.1. NCBI lineage: Bacteria > Pseudomonadati > Pseudomonadota > Gammaproteobacteria > Vibrionales > Vibrionaceae > Photobacterium > Photobacterium makurazakiensis. The sequence goes on along the minus strand of NZ_JAKJSJ010000021.1, from coordinate 69,743 downwards.
ACGGAATTCACCGCACGCAGCATAAGCGGCAGCAAGGTTATCATAATCACCAGCATCACCAGCACCTGAGCGGCTTAATACTTGTTTTGCTAACTTTAATGCTCGTTCACCATCTCGCATACGTTCATCAGAACACGTTGCATATAACCACACAAGATTACGTTTTGATTCTAATGAACCGCCATTTGATGCTTCATTAAACCATTTGATAGCATTACCACAATCAACTGAGCCTGTTGCACCAGAGGCGTAGTACATACCTAACTCGACCATTGCAGGCACGTCACCTTCTTTCGCGGCTTCAGTATACCAATGTAACGCCTGTGTATTATCTTGTGGCAACATTTGTCCCAACTTAAATAAATCACCAATCATGGTTTTTACTTGGGGCATATCAACTGCTGCTTTTTCAAGCCAATACATACCTTTAAGCGGATCAGCTTGCAAACCATTTGAGCCTTCAAGATAAGCTCGGCCTAAGAAGAGTTGCATGTTTTTATCACCTTGTTCTGCTTCTAGTTCAACATAATTCAATGTTGATAACAGGTGATGCTCCGGTGAAGTAGTAACAGATGCGTTAACCGTTGTAGTGCCCATTACAGCAAGGCCAAACATTGCACCGAACACAACTTTTTTTAGGGTCATAACTGCAGGCATATCGTGGTCTCTTCTCTCAAGGCGTTTTGTTCTGGGAAGCAATTTAATCAATGTACGATTAAAAAACAATCAGCCATTACTAGGCAGTAACACCTAATAATATAGACAATATGAGTTATTACATTCTCTGTCAGAGTGTTAGAGATAACATAAAAATGAGGGGAATTATCTGAAATGAGAGATAGATCGTGATTTTCTAACATCAATCATAAGGAAATATACTGAACATAGACTTAATCAGCAGCATAGTTAACTGTTTGGTTGCTGACTTAAAGCTCCATAAAAGAAAACCGCCAAGATACGGTCTCGGCGGCAGACTATTGAGCAGTGTTACAATTACAAGTTGAGGTAGTGTTCCTCACCTGCTTTTATGTACTTGCTTTGGTATTTAGGTGCATCACCATCTAAATCAATATCTAAATCAATTTGGTTAGGCAAATCTAACAAAGCGTCACACACCAACACTACGTCATAATCACCTTCAGGCACATACTTCATTGAGTATTGGCTATCATCAGACACTTTCGCTGTCATAACGGGTGCATACTGTGAGCCTAAATCACCGTAATTCGTATCTTTGTCATATAAGTACACATACGCATCTTTGGTCGGTGTAACACATGAACCCAGATCAACATCACCTAAAATCGTGCCTGATAATGCTTCATTTGCAACCCGGAAGCCTTCAGCTTTAAGCACGTAAGCATCATTAATTAATTGGATCATGCTACGAAGATCAAAAGACATAATGAATTTTTCAGGCACATCAATATTAATGTTCAAACCATCAAATTTTAGATCATCAACAATATCCATTTTCAGCTTATCGACAGGGTTCCCCACATACGAATACGGCGTATCTAAGAAATCACCATAGCTACCTTGTAATACTGACAATGCCATTGATGTATATTCACCGACAGGTACTAACTGTTCCGAGATTAAATTAGCGAGATCAATACCTGTAATATCATATAAATCGATCACGATAAATTTAGGATAACCATCGTTATAAGTCGGAATTTCTGAATCAGCAGGAATACATTGCTGCGAGTTCACCCCATAAGGGTCGCTCATACTTTTTGTTGTCCATTCAATGATAGTACCTGATAAGTCCGTAATTGAAACAGCATCAATGGCTACACAGGCTTGAAGATCATCGGCTCCTTTTGGTACTTCTTCCGGCGGTACAGAAATATCAACCGACACAGGTGCCGTTCCGCTATCCTGATTTGCTGATGCTCCTGCTGCTGTTGATGAATCGCCATCTGAACCGCCACACCCGGCTACGACAAGCGTGGCGAGCATAGGTAATAGTATTTTGTTCATGTCATCACCCCTACGACAATGTAAAAACTGGCCGTTACCAAATCAATCTGCTGGCCGCTGAGTGTTTGGCTGTATTGTTATAAATGGCCGGATCTGAATCTGACAGTTCAAATTTTAGGAGCTAATGGCAGGGCAAAAAAATTATCCGAAGGCTAATTAAGTAATGAGAAAAAGTTCTTACTTACAAGACGAAAAAAAGGCCGGTTTCACAACCGGCCTATTCCATTTTGCTATTAAATGCGTGCTAAAAGCGCATTGCGTATAACCCCGTTACACCGGGTCAAGCGCGAGTACGTCCTGAATATTTGCCTGTGGCTTAGACTCTTGACCGAAGCCACGTAAACCAACCACATGCACGTGTTCACGATCTTTAAAGATCTTACGTACCAACTTGTAGGTTGTGCCTTTTTCAGGGCTAATATTCTCGGGTGCCGCAATCAGCAACTGCATATCAAGACGATCACACAGTTCAAACAACGTCGCAATTGACTTAGCATCAAGACGTGCAGCCTCATCCAAGAACAACAAGCGACAAGGGATAATATCTTTACCACGTAAACGTCGTGATTCTTCTTCCCAGCTCTGTACAACCATCAGCAGAATAGCCTGACCAGTACCAATAGCCTCACCAGTTGATAACGCGCCAGACTCAGCTTGTAGCCAACCATCGGTACCACGGTTTACTTCAATGCTTAACTCTAGGTAGTTACGATAATCCAACAACTCTTCACCCATGATCTGCGGTGAACGCTGACCCATATCAATATGTGGATTCAAGCGCTGGAATAATTTGGCAATCGCTTCAGAGAATGACAAGCGCTGATTACCAAACAGATCCTGATGTTGATCTTGTTGTTCAGCTAGGCCATGCAATAATGATTCGTGCGTATCACGTACTTTCACATTCAGGCGTACCCCCTTCACCTGACCAAAGCCAATGTTCTGCAGACCTTGGTTCAGCATGCGGATACGATTTTGTTCACGCTGAATCGTCTTACGAATAATATTCGCAACTGAATCAGAACTGATCGCCAGGCGCTGTTCACGCGCTGTTAGCTCTTCACTCAAGCGCGCCAGTTCCACTTCCATTTCTTCGATTGCTTCAACCGGATCATCAGTACGGATTATATCGTGACGGATTCGCTCACGCAGATGTTGGTACACTGCAATATAGAACAGTACTTTACGTTCAGGTCGTGACACATCTTCCGATGCACGTAATGCATCACGAAGGTCTTCATTATCAGCAACGGCTAAACGAAGCGCACCCAACGACTTATCTGATAGTGAACGTAGCTCATCGGCAGACATATACGCCATTTCGCGGCGATGTAGGCGTCGTTCAACGTCACTTTCACGCGCTAAACGTAATACTGCACACCAACCCGCCTTGGCTGTTACCACCAACTTACGAATTTCTTGGTACTCTTTGCCTACTTTACGCAGACGCTTCACCAAGCCTTTCATCTCAAGTTCAATCGATGTAATCGCTTTTTCAAGTTGACTACGGCGAGTACGAGAAGAAAGTAGACGCTCATTAAGTTCATCACGGCGTACACGTGCACGTTCTTCCGCTTCAACATCGGCACGTACACCCAGCTCTTGTAGCTCACGCTCAAACTCTTGTACCGTTTCCAGTTTCGCCTGATGTGAACTCTTCAGAGAAGCCAGTAATTGGTTATACTGATTTGCTTGCGCACGAGATTGCTTCAACGCATTACGGCAGCGTGTTCGTTCACGCTCAGCAGCGACAAGTTTCGCTTTAAGCTGTTCATTCAGCTCAGAACTCTTGCTCAACAATTCAACTGAATCGGCATAGCTAAAGTGATGACGACGCTCAACCAAATCGGCAACAGCAAAGATTTTAGTCTTTAAAGACTGCAGCCTAGCATCAGCTTGTTCATAGTCAGCTTGTAATGTATCGAATTGCTCAGGATCTGCTTCGAGTGCTGTTACCAGCGACTCTAGCTCAGTAATCGCTTTACCGTGCGTTGTGATGAAGTACTTCGCTTCATCCAATTGCGCCAACTGCTGTTCAATCTCGTTGAATCGCTCAGTTAAGGTGTCATCTTCAAGCAAATTCACTAGTGGGTTAATTTTGCCGAGTAATGCCAAGCCTTCACGAGCCGAGGTCAACTGACTACGCTGCTGTTGCTCTTTCGCATCAGTATCCGATAGCTGGCGAGCAATTTGGTTACGCTTGTCACGAGCAACTTTCAATGCCGCTTCAGGATCATCGTTAAAGGCAACAGACATATGGCTTGCAACAAAGCTGTTGAAGCTTTGATACAAACGCTGCAATTTCTGTGAATCGAAAGACGCTTTGGCATGCTCTTCCACAACTTGCTCGCGCTCATCGCGTAAAATCTCTAAACGCTGCTCACGTGCGGCACGGCCGAATAACGGAACTTTAGGAAAACGCGAATAGCGAAGCTGGCGGTCGTTAAGGTGAACGCAAACTGCATCTTCAAGTTCATCAACATCAAAACCACTGTCATCGAACGATTCAGCTTCACCTTCAATGATGTACAAATCATCAGGGCAATCGTCCAACGCTACGAGCTTGTCTTTGATCCCTTTGAGATCAGGCACCACAATTGCGTGGCGTGCAGGACCATACATTGCGCTGAAGTAAGGCGCATCTGCTAGGGTGATATCATCATAAATTTCAGATAGTAATGAGCCACCTAAGGTATCAGCCAATGCTCGAAGACGAGAATCGTCGCTACCACCAGGTTGTGCTAAACGTTCGATATCAAGTTCAAGCTGCTTTTTGCGTGCTGCAAGTTGGTCGCGGTTGCTTGATGCTTCACGCTCTTTATCCAGCGTTTGCTGCATTGCTTCCATTACAGCTTGGCTATCATACAATTCACGATCTGATTGATCGGCTAGTTTTTCTAACACATCAGAGGCAGCAATCCACGCTGGAGCCGCCGCTTCTAATGTCGAAATTTGAACCGCTAACTGCTGATCGTGACGGCGCTGCTCACTACGCTGCTCAACAAGAATTTCTTGCTCTTGCTCAAGGGCTTCAATTGTTGCTTCATGACGCGCTTGCTCTTCGGCTAACGCCAACTCACCATCAAGCGTTACTGCAAAACGCTTGGTATACGTTTCCGCTAATTCTGTCGCTTGGCGCTGCTGACGAACTGCACGCTCAAGATCGCGGTATTGCGCTTTAAGTTGCTCGCCACGTTCGGTTACTGAGCGAAGCTGGCGTGCTTTAGCGATCAACTCTTTGGCTTTCGTACTTGCCTCACCGCGCTCAACAACGCCAGCAATAGTGGTAACAATTTGTAAGCCTTTTTCAAACTGTTGTGCTGCTGCAGATGACATATCAAGCTTATGCTTCAATGCCAGTAACGCGGTTGTTTGCGTGTCTTGCTCTTGCTTCAGCTGCGCAAGATAAGGCACAGCCTTGTCAGCAAGTAGCTGATGATCACCCGATAACTCACGTGCTTTTTCCAATGCCTGTACCGCTTGCTGGTACTGAAGCGCACGGGTTTGCTGCATATCAAGCGCTTGCTGATAATCTGCCAGTTGAGTTTTTAGGCTATCAACCTCTTCTTCGGTTAATAGTGATTGCTCTTCTGCCATCGCCAACTGTTCAGCGGCTTCTTCAACCACCATCACCTGCTCTTCAAGACGCTCTGTCAGCTCTTCAAGATCTTCACGGTAACGCTCGATCTTTTCTTGCTGACGTACGGCAGTTTGAACCAATTGCAGGTGATCAGATGCAGCTTGATGATCTTGCTCAAGCGAACCTTCACGCTCGGTTAGCTCATCTAACTCAGCCGTCATATTGATCATTGACGCTTGCTGATCATCTAACGCTTTGCGTGATCCCAGTAATTCACTACGTAAACTTAAGGTTTTTTCTAACTTCTTACGACGCTCATTGGCATGGCGCATGTAGTCAGCAGCAACATAGTTGGTTGCTTCAGTGATCAAGTGTTTAAATAGATCACGATCGCTTTGCGTTAATTTAATAGCTTCAAGCGTCATGCGGTTTTCGCGCAGCGCTGCTTCCATATCTTGGAATGCTTTTTTAACACCACCATTTTGTGGCAGCAGGTAATCACGCAGCGAGCGTGTAATCGCACTAGAAATACCACCGTAAAGCGAGGCTTCAATCAAACGGTAGAACTTCGAGCGATCTGAACTGTTGCGCAGTTTCTTTGGTAGCACACCAAATTCAAACATCTGCGCGTGGTAATCAGTCACCGAGTTGAAAGCTTTAAATACTACGCCTTCAAAATCAGCAGCGATGATCTCTTTAACTTCATTGATTTGGCGGACGCGAGCCTGATTTTCAGACAAGGTTTCAACCAGTAATTCAGTTGGCTTAACGTGTGAAGGTAAGCCTTGGATAATGAAAGGTTTAATATCGACTTTCTTATCACGACCCGCTACTTGCTGTAGTTTCACTGCAAAAACAATACGTTGTTTTTTAGAGTTAACCACATCCAGTGCCGCGTAACAGGCTCCTGGCTTTAGTTTACCGTGTAGTCCCTTATCACGAGATGCATTTGAGCTACCCGCTTCTGTGGTATTACGGAAATGCAGTAAACTTTGATCAGGGATCAACGAGGTGATAAATGCCGCCATTGTGGTCGATTTACCCGCGCCATTACCGCCCGAGAGTGTCGTTACTAGGTTATCAATGTCAAAAGTACGCGCAAAAAAACCGTTCCAGTTGACCATTGTTAGCGATTGATACTTACCGCGTTCCATTAGGCTTCACCCTCCTGCTCGCTGTGCTCAAGATCTTGTTCTAGATCTTGCTTCTGGTCTTGTTCATAAATAGAACCAGCATCAAGCAGGCTTGATTGGCTTGGCTCTTCTTGGTGAACAACAACTGCTTCACCGTCACGGATCAGGCGAATTTGTGCTTCACGCATATCGTCGCCAGCACGCACATCGGCACCAAAACGGAACACCGCTTCGCTAATACGGAATTTGCCGTTTTCACCCACAGGGATCAGCATTCCAATGCGACGAAGACGACGCAAAGACGTTTTTACCTTGTCGTATAGTTTTTCTCGGTCAAGATCAGAGCCTGTTGCACGGTTAGTCACCAGCTTCATTAGCTTCTTCTCGTCCGCTAATGCCAATAGCTCTTCAAACATCTCTTGATTGGTGAAAATACCTTCATGTGCCAATCGCTCTGGGCTCAAATAAAGGAAACACAATACTTTACCCACCAGCATATCAATTTCAGATAGCACTGAGCGACCAATTAGCGAGGTGGAACGTGGACGAAGGTACAAGAAACCTTCTGGCGCACGAACGAGCTCTGCGTTATAACGCTTATAAAACATCACCAGCTCTTGTTCAAACTCGATCAAGAATGCGTGATTGTCTAAATCTTCACTTGAGATATGGCGGCCTGAACGCAGGGCATTATCTAAAGCAGGGAAAAGCGGGTTGGCAATCGCCTTGGCCAGCTTTTCAGGCATAAATTCTTCAATATTTGTCAATGACATTTGCTTGTACCTTGGCTCCGTAGTCATTAATTGCTTCCCAGTCAGGCTGAATGGCGTTGAAATCCGATTCGGAATAACCCAGTCTTACAGCCTGATCAATCACAATGCGTGAAACATCAAAGTGTTGCGCTTGTGTGTGCTGAGCCAAATAATCTTTAAGAAGCAAACTTAAGTTAATTGCAGCGCCCGTTTCTTTATGGGCTTGCAACATGACAGAAATTTTTTCAGCTAACTGATCCTGAACCAGATTGAGTTCTTCAAACTCCATCTCTTCTGGCACAATCCCCGTCACTTCATCGTCACGTAGCACTAACGTTTCATCACGCATATCGAGCAAACGTTCAGTATCGGCGTATGTGAGTACCCATGGCGCATCAAAGTAGTCGGTAACCGATTGGCGAAGACGCTGACTGAACGCGCGGTTCTTATCCATATCAATTGCAGTACGGATAAATTTATGGACATGGCGGTCGTAGCCAATCCATAAGTCAATGGCTTGTTGACCCCAGTTGATGATCCGGTCCAACTTCGCTTGTAAGTTGAAAACCATTGCATCAACAAAATCCAACTCAAAGTTGCCTTGTGTTTCTTCCTGAATAATCAGCAATTGCGTTTGCAATTGATCACCTGCAGCCTGCAAAGTGTCTTGCAGCTCACGTAACGTGCTCGATGTCTCATTCAGTAACGTTTCACAGCTGGTGATCGCGGCACGCCAATCTTGATTCAGCAGCTCGGCAATATCATGTTTTACCTGCTGTTGCTGCTCATCCATGGTGCGCTGGTTCAGATCAATGCGATCGAAGATCTCGGCAACCGAGTACTTCAAAACAGCATGTACATTTTGACGCCAGTGTTTTTCGTCACCGCCCTCTTGGGCAGCTAAAGCCGCTTTATTGATTTCATCTGCCACCATTGCCAATTGAATTGACAATTTCAGGGTCGAATACTCACGGTGACGCGCGTAATAATCGGTAATGCCCAACGCAAGTGGGCTTAAACGGTAAATACTCGCGCCGTCTGTGACTTCACTGGTAAAGCGGGATATCAAACGTTGGCGAACCAACTCATTTATGGCGTTATTGGCACGAAATGCCACGGTTTCCGGTGTTTGATCAAACATGTCGCTAACAATACGAAATGCGTCAATTAACTCACCTTCACCTAATTCTTCATCGAAACGATCACCGCTTAACACCGCAATCGCCAACAAGAACGCCAGCCGTTCGGTTGGCAGGTTAAGCTCAAATTGATGTTGCTTAACCCAATTAACCAACTCGGGAACGGTCTGGGTAACTTCACTCATCCGTTGTCCTTATTGCTGTTGTTTTTATTTGTCTCGTTATCAGCCAGTGGCTTTTGCGCATAAACGTGAATATAACGCCCTAGAGACAAATAAGGTTCTTGACGGCAAAGTTTTTGCTCCATCTCAAGAACCTGTTCAAAACTGTAATCACCCACCATGGTTGTTTGCATATAATCATGGAAGGTACGTACACCGGTTTTTCCCAAAATGGTAAAACCAGCATCGGTTAACCAACTATACACTTCATCGGGTTTTATCCCTTGCTGAGGTTGCAGCTTAAAGCGTTTACGGTGTGGCATCCCCTCTTCTATATGTGTGAGGTTGCCACAAATCAGGTTCTTAAACAGCAAACCATTGTAGTTATAGAACATGACTGAGATAACACCGCCAGGTTTGGTTTGCTCTAATAAGCGGTCTAAGGCCTCTTTAGGGTCAGATAGCCATTCCATCACCGCATGGAACAAAATGAGATCCACAGGTGCATCTAGGTGCTGGTTGATTTCCTGCACAGGGCTATGAACCAGACGATATTGCTCAAGAAGACCATTTTTAGCAATTTCTTGCTCAGCCAATTTCAGCATTTCGCCAGAAAGATCACATAACGTGACATGATGTCCCAACTCAGCAATCTTTTGCGATAGTTGGCCAACCCCCCCGCCAGCATCTAGTACATGCAGCGGTTCATTGGATTTTAATACGTCTAAAATTTGCTCAAGATCTTGCCATACTACCGTTTGGCGAATTTGGCCTTTGGCAGTACCGTAAATATTTTTTGCAAATTTTTGCGCTAGGTCGTCAAAATTTCGATCTTCGATCACGTCAACTTTACGTTATGATAGTGGTTCTAAAAATGTGGCTTATTTTCTCACAAGCGAACTAGGAATAAAGGYTTGTGATGCTTTTTCGAGCTCAACTGCTGATTTTTCGGACGACATTGCATGTTTGAACTAAAAAAAATTGTTTCAACCTTTTTGATGCCCCTACCCGCGATGCTACTTCTTGGGTTATTCGGGTTAATGCTTTTATGGTTCACCCGCCGTAAAGGGCTCGCATCATTTTTCATCGCCTTTGCGTTTATAGGGATATTTTTGGTGTCATTCCAACCTATCGCGACTAGCTTACTTCGCCCATTAGAGAAAGCATACCCACCGTATGTCCCTTCTAGTCGGGCAGTGGAGTATGTCATGGTACTCGGTAGTGGGCATGTCATCGATAATGCAATGCCTATAACCTCACAGTTATCACGGACGTCATTAATGCGCCTTTCTGAGGGGATTCGCATTCACCGCCTATTCCCTGGCTCTAAAATGATCTTATCCGGTTACGGCGGTGGAACAGAAACCAGCCAAGCTCGAATGATGGCTAAGGTAGCATTAGCGCTCGGGGTGAACAAAAATGATATTTTGCTATTAGAAACAGCAAAAGATACCTGGGAGGAAGCATTTCAGGCCGCATCTGTTGTGGGTGACAAGAAATTAGTCGTTGTCACCTCGGCAAGCCATATGACACGGGCAATAAATGAGTTTCAAGAGGTAGGGCTAGATCCAGCGGCAGCGCCTACTAACTTTTTGGCCAGTAATAAAATTGAGCAGCCATGGGAGCGATATCGCCCACAAGCTAAGTATCTCGAGCAAACTGAACGTTACTGGTACGAGAAAATGGGCCGCTGGTGGCAACAACTAAGAACAGTCGTTAAACCCAAAGAGCCAGAGATCCAAGAACCCGCAACGCCTGAACAGCAAGCCGATGTAAAAGCACCTTTAACCAACCAGTAGTCGCTTAACATTTGCGGCTTCGAACCACCACCTATACATCATCGGGTGGTGGTTTTTTAGCCGTTCTATCGCTTTGATATACCCTGCCACTAATGCTAGACACCCATCAATAGCGTGAATCAATAACGTGTTCTAACCGTGTAAATATTTACGCTTATAATCTGAAGCCATCGCAAAGACAGGTACAATACAAGCGACTAGCCCAATGTTGATGATATAAACCAAAGCCTCATTTGCCAGCAATTGATATACAGAACCCATCAGTAATAAAACAATGGTCAGCAACAACAAACGATGTGCCCATGGCCGACCAAATGAAAACTGTGCGTAATAACGAACCATTATTGCCCTCTAATATTTCTAATACCCTCCAAAACTACAGACGACCATCCTGCTCTGTATCTAAAGAAAGACGATAAAAAAACCAAAGAAAACCTCCATATGCTCAAATTACACACAAATACCCACACATATAGCTTTTGGTAATATCATAGGGAATTAGTTCATATCAAAATCAACCAAAAAGTATTCCAGAATTGCGATGCACATCTTAAGATTGCCCAACTATTCGTTATTAATAAGCCTGTAAACGGACTTTCAGGTCACTGTGAGATGTAGGATCAACTTTATGATGTACCAAATACTTAACTTGGCGATTTTCGCCCTTCTAATCAGCCTTCTTTATAAACAACAAAAAACCGAGAGCACGTTATCAAAACGTGTTTTTACTAGCCTTGGTTTAGGTGTAATGTTTGGTGGTGTTTTACAGCTTGTATACGGCGGTGGAAGTGACGTTATAGCAAGTACCCTTGAGTACGTTAATATCGTTGGTGCTGGCTATGTTAGCTTGCTGAAGATGATCATCATGCCACTGATCATGGTGTCTATTATTGGCGCGATTATCAAAGTAAAAGATTCTGGCTCACTGGGTAAGATTTCTGGTTTAACCATCGGTATTCTACTTGCGACAACAGCCGTTTCTGCACTGATTGGTATTCTTGTTACCAATATGTTCGGCCTTAATGCCGAAGGTATTGTTCAAGGCGCACGTGAAATTGCACGCGGTGAAGCACTAGAAACACGCCTAACCTCCGTACAAGCACTATCATTTGCTGACATGATCATTTCATTCTTCCCGGGCAACCCTTTTGCAGATTTAGCGGGCAGTCGCCCAACTTCGACGATTGCGGTTGTTATCTTCTCTGCCTTTATTGGTGTTGCGGGTTTAACGGTTATTCGCACTCAGCCTGAATTAGGTCAGAGCTTTGAAAAATTCGTCAACGTTGCTCAGGAAATCGTACGTACACTTGTACGTATGGTACTAAACCTAACACCTTACGGTGTTCTGGCACTAATGACCAAGGTTGTTGCTGGTTCAAACTACAGCGATATCCTTAGCTTGATTAATTTTGTGGTCGCATCTTATGTCGGCCTTGGCTTAATTTTGGTCATGCACCTAGTACTTGTTTCTTTTGTTGGCGTAAACCCAATTCGTTACCTGAAGAAGATTCTACCAGTACTGACGTTCGCATTTACCTCACGTTCAAGTGCTGGCACTATCCCACTGAATGTTGATGCTCAGGTGAAAAAGCTGGGTAACGGTGAAGGTGTGGCAAATTTCTCAGCTTCTTTCGGTGCAACAATGGGCCAAAATGGCTGTGCAGGTTTATACCCTGCGATGCTGGCTGTAATGATTGCGCCAACTATCGGCATCAACCCACTTGACCCAAGCTTCATGCTTACCTTGATTGCCATTGTGACGATCAGTTCATTTGGTATTGCAGGAGTGGGTGGTGGTGCGACATTTGCGGCATTGATTGTACTCTCTGCGCTTGATATGCCAGTTGCACTTGCTGGGCTACTGATTTCAATCGAGCCATTAATTGATATGGGCCGAACGGCAGTCAACGTGAGCGGTGCGATGACGGCAGGTACTATTACTTCTCGCGTGTTGGGTGAAGCAGACGATGCCATTTTCGATGCTGACGATGACGCAGAAGGTGAAACGGCGAAGGCGTAATAACCTCCCTGTACTCAAAAATGCAAAAGGACGAGCAATGCTCGTCCTTTTTGTTACCTCTTATATGGCTCCAAAGGTCATTCATTCGACCATCTTCTAAGCATCTTACTCCATTAGATCAAATTGTGTTGCCTATTAAAAAGGCTGGACAGAATGCTCTATCCAGCCTTTTCACAACGGTTTCAAACGCTCAGGCTCAACCTATTAATAGGCGTACTTTTTCGAGGTCTTCCGGTGTATCAACACCCGCTGGCGGCGCATCAAGTGCAACATCAACGTGAATTTTTTCGCCATACCACAACACACGTAACTGCTCTAACGCTTCAATCTTTTCGAGGGCACTTGGCTCCCAGTTGATATAAGTGTTAATAAAGCCTGCACGGTAGGCATAAATGCCAATGTGGCGCATCAGGTTATGGTGAATTTCTTGAGGACGTTTCGCAAAGTTGTCACGATCCCATGGAATCGAAGCACGACTAAAGTACATGGCATAGCCATCTTTATCCGTTACAACTTTCACCGCATTAGGGTTAAAGACTTCATCAGCATGATCAATTTGCACTGCCAATGTTGCCATTGGCGCTTGGCTATTCGCTAAATTCGTCGCAACTTGGCGAATGATCGAATCAGGGATTAATGGTTCGTCACCTTGCACATTTACCACAATTTGATCGTCAGCTAAGTTATATTTTTCAACAACTTCTGCTAGTCGCTCAGTGCCTGATTCGTGATCAGCCCGAGTTAAACACACTTCACCGCCAAAGCTTTTAACAACATCAACAATACGCTGATCATCTGTCGCTACAATAACTTGCTCTGCACCGGCTTTATTGGCTTTTTCATATACCCACTGAATCATTGGCTTACCACCAATATCAGCCAGTGGCTTACCCGGCAAACGGGATGACTGATAGCGGGCTGGGATAATGACAGTAAATGACATTATTTCACCTCATCAGAACTCAGAGTACGCGCTTCAAGCTCAATTAAGACCGGGATACCATCTTTAATTGCATACGCCAAGCGGTCAAATTTACAAATGAGCTCACTTTTCTCTTTATCAAAATTCAACTTACCTTTACATGCAGGGCAAGCAACGATTTCAAGTAGACGATGATCCATATTCTTCCTTTACCTTAATAATGCGGTTAATCAAGCTTTCTGCCTGCTCGGCAGGCATTACAGCATCAACCGGTAAATACCACCAATTTGGCTGTGCGAAAGTGTGGCATTTCACCGCATCTTTCTCTGTCATGATTAGGTGCTGCCCTTTGGCAGCTAACTGTTGTAATTCTTGCGCAGAGAAGGCCTGATGATCAGCATACGGCTGACAAAATGCAGGCTTTACTCCAAGCTGGTTTAGCGTACTAAAAAATCGCGGTGGATGGCCAATGCCCGCCATAGCGACGACATCTCCCTCAAGCGTAAGCAAATCAGCACGATCGCCAGTCTTGAGATTAACGATGGGTGCGGGAGCCAAGTGCATTGGGATTTCATCGCCTTCCGGCTTCGAACCATTGCAAATGAGAAAATCCACTTCATCCAACCTAGCACAGCTTTCACGTAGTGGACCCAGTGGGATCAATTGTTGATTACCAAAACGGCGTTGACCGTCAATCACAACAATTTCAATATCACGTGCTAATGCATAATGCTGTAAGCCATCATCGGTAATAATGACATCCACATCGGGTTCTAGCAAAGCAACGGCTTCTGAGCGGATTGGAGAAACCGCGACAGGCACACCCGTTCGACGAGAAATGAGAATAGGTTCATCCCCAGCCTCAGTGGTTGTGCTGTGCTCATCAATACGGTAAGGGTAATGCGGTGCTTTGCCACCATAACCACGCGATACCACGCCCGGTCTTAACCCTGCAGCTTTAAGCTCTTCAACCAACCAAACAACAACGGGCGTTTTACCGTTACCGCCCGCCGTAATATTGCCAACCACAATAACAGGTACACTTGCTCGATAAGCAACTTTATGGCCGGTTTGGTATTGTTTACGACGGCGACGACTGATCACACCAAAAAGTTTACTTAATGGCCATAACACTGGCTTAAGAACCCACCCTAAAGGGTGGGAGTCGAACCAGATTTTTTCAATCACAGAAGCCATTAATCACCAAACTGAATACGGTGCAGTTGAGCATAAGCACCATCTTGTGCCAGTAGCTCAGCATGCACACCTTGTTCGATAATTTCGCCTTCATCAACCACTAATATTTGATCCGCTTTTTCAATAGTCGATAGACGGTGGGCAATGACCAACACAGTACGATCTTTCTGCAGCTCATCCAGTGCTGATTGAATCGCTCGTTCTGATTCAGTATCTAGCGCTGATGTCGCCTCATCCAAAATCAAAATCGGCGCATCACGCAGTAATGCTCGAGCAATCGCTAGGCGCTGACGTTGACCTCCAGATAAGCTCACACCATTCTCACCAATCATGGTGTCCATGCCGTTATCCATATCGTTAATGAAGTCCATTGCATGGGCAAGGCTTGCCGCCTTTTCAATGTCTTCACGAGTATATTTGTCACCACTCGCATAAGCGATATTATTCGCAACCGTGTCATTAAACAGGTGTACGTTTTGGGAAACCACGGCAACTTGATCACGCAGGCTCGCTAACTTGTAATCGCAAAGATCACGGTCATCAATGGTAATACTGCCTGAGTCGATATCATAGAAGCGCGTCAGCAAGTTAGCGATGGTACTCTTACCTGAACCAGAACGGCCAACAAGTGCTAACGTTTTACCCGCAGGTAAATCAAAACTGACATTGCGTAATGCCGGGGTATCCTTAGTTGGATATGTGAAGGTAATATCCTTCACTTTTACGTCGCCATCAACGCGAGTGGCAACATAGTTACCATGGTCTTTTTCTGGCTCTTGCTCCATCAGGTCAAACAGCGTGCTACACGCCGCCATACCACGCTGGAACTGGGAAGTAACATTGGTTAACGATTTTAATGGTCGCATTAAACCAAACATTGAACCAAAGATCAGGGCAAATGTACCTGGCGTTAGCGATTCACGCAGTGACTCAGTGTTTGCCAAAATCAACACAGCCACCAGTGCTAAAGAAGCAATAACCTGAATAACTGGGTTTGCAATAGCCTGTGCTGATACCAGTTTCATCGTTTGCTGGCGCATGCGATTACTGACATTTTCAAAACGCTCTTGCTCAACCTGTTGACCACCATAGCTCAACACTACCTTGTGGCCTTTTAGCATTTGTTCTGCTGACGAGGTCACAGATCCCATCGCATCTTGCATACTTTTAGAAATACGACGGAAACGTTTAGAAACCACGCGAATACTAATGGCAACAACGGGGGCAATAATCAACAAGATAGCGGATAGCTGCCAGCTGTTATAAAACATAATGGCCATCAGGGCGATGATTGTCGCACCTTCCCGAACCAAGCTAACCAATGCACCGCTCGTCGCAGAAGCTACCTGCTCAGAGTCGTAAGTAATACGAGAAAGTAACTTACCGGCAGACTCTTTATCGAAGTAACCTACAGGCATCTTCATAAAGTGGTTAAACATTTGACGTCGCATCGACATCACGACGTTACCGGATACCCACGCAAGGCAATAAGTTGACACAAAACCACTGGCCCCACGAATAATCATGAGACTAAGTAAATAAATAGGCATCATTGCCAAGAAGTTCGAGTCTACACTGTCGACGCCACCAAAACTTTCATCCATCAATGGTTTAATCATCGAAAGCATCAGGGCATCACTGGAAGCATTTATGATCAACGCAATAATCGCGGCACCTAATCCAGCTTTATACAAGCTAATAGACGGCCAAAGACGTTTAAACGTTTCCCACGTGGTTTGATCGTTGGGTTGTGTCATGAAAAATCATTTATTCTTGAGGTCAATTCTTTACATTCTACTCTCTTCACGCCTATGGACCAAATAAGTTAATTAATCCGCCGCCTAAATTGCTCAATTTTCAGGCGAATTTCTATCCTTTAAAATATTGTCACCCACTGAATGTTACTTTACGGTACGAAACCACGCTGATTTCTTATCATGACGATAGCGAGTTACCGAAATTTCCTTACGGTCGATATCCAATGTTATCTGCCCTAACTCAGCGGTAGATAACCATTGAGTCCCTTTGTCTACATAACGCTTTTCAACGGCTAATGACGGTAATTTCCATGGGCTATATTTGGCAACAGACACTAACGCAAAACGAGGGGACATGGATGACAACCACGTTGCCGTTGATGAACTATTACTACCATGATGAGGTACGAGTAAAACATCAGGCAACAAAGTCGGTTCTTTTTGTGCCAGCAATAATTCTGATATCGCATCGATATCACCAGTAAGTAATAGTGAAGCTGAATAAAGCGCATCAAGTTCCGTTACTTCAATCACACAAGAGTGAGGGTTTGCCGCACGTGACACACGTTTTGGAGGCCACACAGCTCGGAACTCTAATCCCTGCCACTGCCAACGCTCACCTCGCACGCAAGGCATGAAGCCAGTTCGAACATCACTGCTTCTTTTCCATTGCGGCGCAAAGTGTTTCGTTAAATAACCAGTACCACCAGCGTGATCACTATCAGCATGACTCAAGATCAACCCGTCAAGTTGGTGAATGCCTTTTTGCTGTAGCACAGGTGCTATAACCGATGCGGCAATACTGCCGGTTTGCCAACGATTCCCCGTATCATAAAGTACAGCTCGACCATTTTTTTCAATGAGTAGCGCGAGCCCATGACCAACATCCAATAAATGGATCTGCCATTTATGTGAGAGAAGGCTTGTTTCCTGACGACTTGTATTCTCACGAAAGAACCAACTCGCTAGCGTTATAACCAAAACACAATATAGGGCTTTAAATTGGCGGAAAGGAAAAAACCAGCGTAAGGCAATACAGAAAAGGCCGCCAAATAGCATCACCATAGTAAACGGGCTTAGCTCCCACCAGCTCCCTTTTGCGTGCTCAGCAAGATAGATAACAGGCCATAATGACATATCTGCAGCTTGCCACACCCATGAAGATGCACTTGGCCAAAAGGTCATCATAATTGCGATTAGCACCAACGGAACAGTAATCACACTGACCCAAGGTACAGCAATAATATTAATAACTGGGGCCAGCAGGGTAAACCCACCAAACCATAACCACTGCATGGGTAACATCAGAAACAGCAATGCAAATTGCATAATTACAAGTGGTTTTACCCTGCTCCAAAGCGACATATAAAGCGTTAAACCATCTCGCTTTAGTGGCTCAGTTCGAACTCCAGAAACGGCAACCGATGAAATAATAAATACAGCAGCAAAAGAAAGCCAAAACCCTGCTGTATATGAAGCTAGGGGCTTTAGCATCAAGCACAGCGTAAAAGTAAACAATAACGTTTGCCAAACCGGCCATTGAATGCGAAAACGCAGCAACATGAGTACAATCGTACTCATCACCAACGCACGAACTGTCGGAATACTAAACCCAGCAAGCCAAGCATAAGAAACGCCCGTTAATAGACCTATCCACAAAGGTAACCATTGCCAACGGGGAGTATCATGCGCAACACTTTTGATAATACGGCCAACCCACCAGCCACAGACAACGGCAAGACCAATATGTAACCCTGAAATCGCCATTAAATGCGATAAACCACTATCGCGCAGCATCATCCAATGCTGGTCATTTAATTCCCCTCGAAAACCGAAGCCAAGCGCGAGAAGAAAAGCTTGATGCTCTAAACCTTCAGTTGCTTGCACGGTTTGGTCAAAAAGTTGTTGTCGAACGGAATGTTTTCCTTTCTTCGACAGCCGCTTACCCGCTAGCACAACCCCGCTGCCATGGATCTCTTTCCCAACAAACTGACGTTCTGCATCATACCCTGCACTATTTACTCGTCCATGAGGTGGTCTAAGCTTCACTTCAAGCTGCCACTTCTCACCATGCTTCATAGTGCTATCATGTAAAGGCTGTTGCCAATGTAGCCTAAATTTAAGGCGCTCCTTTTCTACATTTATTAACGGAGAGAAATTAGGCGTTACAAAATCAAACGTTATAACGGTTCTGTTAGCATTTAATAAGCTGCTAACTTGCCCAGTTATGGTAATATTCTTTGGCTCAATGGATACACGTTGGACGTTTTCTAAATAGGATGTTGCGGCGATATTCGCCAGTAGTACACCAAATGAGATACAGATCAATAGATGCCGGCCTAAAGAGGCACACACTAAGCCGCCGAGCATCAAGGCTGTAATAAACCCATTATATTCTGGTAGTGTTGGCCAGAAGTGAAGTGACAATAGTCCTAATGCAATCCCGGCAAGTACGATATTCATATCGCTAACGCCAGTAGATAAAATGACTGAAAATGCCAAGACAAGTAATTAAACGTTTTATGCCAAGCCATGAGGTAATTAAGCGCCAAAAAGCGCTGAAAATTTTTGGTAATGTGCTTTATAACCCAAACCTATGGTGCCTTAATCGTCGTTCAGCATCAGGGGCCTTTGCGGTCGGCTTGTTCATGACTTTCGTTCCTCTCCCCAGTCAAATGATCATGGCAGCGGGATTAGCTATTCTCTTTAGCGTGAACCTACCATTATCTGTCTGCTTAGTTTGGATTAGTAACCCTATCACCATGCCAGTGATGTTTTATGCCGCCTATAAGGTTGGGGCTTGGCTACTGAATACTCCCCACCAATCTTTTCATTTCGAACTGTCTTGGGAGTTTTTACTGCACCAAATGAATCAAATAGGCCCGCCATTCCTGCTTGGCTGTTTGGTCTGTGCGATATCTTTCTCACTATTGGGTTATTTTGGTATTCGTGGCCTTTGGCGCTACTCTGTTGTCAGAAGTTGGCAAAAACGTAGATTCCGAATTCTCAAATAGCCAGACAGATTTATGAAACAAAAAAACCTCGCCTAGGCGAGGTTTTTTATTACATCGATTTGAGTACTACAAAGCATGTTTTACATATCTTGAAGCTGCGGCCCATTGCTATTTTAAACCGTGACATCATTACATCATCACTGGGAACCACATCAACAATAGCCTTGTAACAACCATTCTTGAAAATGCATCACTTACTTAGCACTCAGTACCGCTGCAGGTTGCAGAGCACTGGCGCGCTTTGCCGGATACCATGTCGCTAAAAAGCTCAGCAGTACCGCGGTAAGAGTAACAAGTACAACATCTTGCATTAATAATTGTGTCGGTAGAAAGTCAACAAAGTAGATATCACCGGATAAAAATTGGTGCCCAATAAGCCCTTCAATAAAACGCATGATTGTCGTTAAATTGACCGCAACGGCTGAACCAATTAATGAACCGATTAAGCTCCCTATTACCCCCGACAACACACCGTGCCAAATAAATATGGAACGAATTAAACCATCAGTCGCCCCCATGGTGCGTAAAATTGCAATGTCGGCTGAACGATCTTTGACTGCCATCATCAAAGTGGACACGATATTGAAGCTTGCAACCCCAATAACCAGCACCATCACCAGATACATAATAGTTCGTACCATCTGAATATCTCGATACAAGTAACCATACTTCTGCGTCCAACTTTTCAGGTAGACATACACAGGCAGAGTAAACCCGACTTCACGTACTATATGCTGAGCATTCAGTACATCGTCGACGTTCAGTGCGATCCCTGAAATGCCTTCTCCCATCGATAAATATTCTTGGGCGTCAGCTAAAGGCACCAAGGCAAAGTTATGGTCAATCTGCCCAGCCAATGCCAATAAACCAACAACCTGTAAACGAATACGTTGTGGTGCTCTGAGTTTCAATGCAGGATCGGGGTTCGGTATCATCGCGGTGATCCAATCACCAACATCAATCCCGAGATTTTTAGCCACACCCTGCCCAATAATCACCTGCTGCTTGCCTGCAGATAGCGTGTCCCATGCATTATTTTTAACATAATCAGGGATAGCACTGACAGAACGTTCTTTTTCAGGATCAACACCACGCATCTCTACCGCTTTTAAGTTACTCCCTTTTTCGAGCAAAGCGGTAAATTGAATATACGGTGCCGCCGCAGTAACTTGCGGGTGCTGTTCTACTGTTTGTAAGACAGGTTGCCAATCAGTAAATGGTTGCTTAACTACTTCTAACTCACCATGTGGGATCACAGATAAAACACGGTTTCGTAGCTCGCGTTCAAAACCATTCATGGCCGATAAACCAATAATGATGACAGCCACACCCACTGCAATCCCAAGCATGGATGAAACCGAAATAAACGACACCATCCGATTTCGCTGCTTCGCTCGGCTAAAGCGACTCCCGATATATAACGATAACGGTCGGAACATTTACGCTACCTCAACCTTTATCAATTCACCATCTTGCATATGCATACAATGATCGAGCTTTGATGCCAATTCATTATCATGGGTAACAACCAAAAACGCGGTGCCTGATTCCTTATTTAATTTACGCATTAACTCATAAATCTCTAATGCCGTTTTATGGTCTAAATTCCCCGTAGGTTCATCCGCTAAAACCAATGCCGGTTTGTTAACTAATGCACGAGCGATTGCAACACGCTGTCGCTCACCACCACTAAGCTCTGAAGGACGATGCTCTAAGCGATGCTTCAACCCAACAGTCTCTAGAATGCTTTGCGCCTGAGAGCGTGCTTTATCGGCAGAGATGCCGCCGATCAACAGTGGCATCGCCACATTTTCAACCGCAGAAAAATCAGCCAAAAGGTGATGAAACTGATAAACAAAACCAATCTCACGATTACGTAATTTTGCTTGTTTATTTGTGCTCATTGCATTGAGCTTCTGGCCTTTAAAAAAGACGTCGCCTTCACTGGGCTCGTCTAATGCACCCAGTAAGTGTAAAAGCGTACTTTTACCCGAACCAGAAGCGCCAACAATACCCACGAGATCGCCAGCATTAAGGCTAAAACCTACCCCTTTTAACACCTCTGTTTCGAGTTGGGCTTCGCGGTACACCTTGCGCAGTCCCTGACAAACTAATAACGAATTACTCATAACGAAGTGCCTCGGCAGGACGAACAGATGCCGCCCTATAAGAAGGAAAAACAGTTGCTAGCAAGCTCAATAAAATCGCGCCAACAATAACAATTAAAATTTGAACGGGGGATATAACAACTGGCAGCTCTCCGCCAGCAGAAATCAAGTTAACCCCTAATACCGACAGAATGCTATTTAAATTAAACGCGGCCAACGTACCGAGTAAACCACCTGAAATAGCACCAATCACGCCGCTACTAGCCCCTTGAACCATGAAGACAAATAATACCTGCCAAGACGTCATGCCCTGTGTTTTCAAGATAGCGACTTCGGCTTGCTTCTCCATTACGACCATAATGAGGGCGGAGATAATATTGAACGCTGCAACCCCAATGATTAGACCAAGCATCAAGCCCATCATGTTCTTTTCCATTTTAACGGCTTGGAAAAGCTCACCTCGCTGCTCACGCCAATCAGACCACGTATGATCAGCGATATTTGAATGGCTCGCTAACTCAGCGACCACGAAAGGATCATCAACAAATAAGCGCCACCCGGTAATTTGACCTGGCTTATAACGTAACAAGCGACCTGCATCTTCAATATTGGTTAAGATAAGCTGCTTATCAACGTCTGATCCCGTGTTATACAAACCCGACACTTCAAAATTACGTTGACTTGGTATTCGGCCTAATGGTGTGTATTGGCTCGCACTCGTTACCATCAAGCGCACTTTGTCGCCAACAGAAACATCAAGCTGGTTAGCTAATGATTGCCCTAAAATTACACGGTAGCTACCCGGTACCAAGTCTTCAATCACACCACTGTTGGTGTAATAACCAACGGGTTCAAATTCCGATGGATCAATACCAATTAACATACCAGCCGATAGCGACTGTGCGCTTTGCATAACGGCCTCCCCTCGCGTTACGGGCGTTACCATTTCTACATGTGGTAATTCAAGTAATGCAGAGGGAGGGGTCTCTGTTCGCATAATGCGGCCATCGGGGCCAGATACAACGGCTTGCGGCATCACACCTAAGATTCGCTCTTTAAGTTGCTGCTCAAAACCATTCATCACCGACAATACGGTAACAAGCGCAAGTACACCAATTGTGATACCCGCTGTCGACATATAAGAGACAAAGCGACTAAAGCGATCTCCCGATCGACCACGCAGATAACGAAGACCTATAAAAAAAGAAACGGGATGAAACATAAATAATGAAGAAACCATCCTGATAAAGATTGTTCGTCAGCATACCTGTAGATACGGCTTTTTACCAATGTACGACGTAAAAGTAACGTAAAAACAGAAGGTAAAATAGACACTCTGTTACCGACTTACTTGCCCCTTAGCGTTTGCTAAGTGATAATCGAAGGATAGTTAATTTATTGTGGGTGTAACATGAATCAGGACGAGTATTTTTCGGTCAATGCTGGGCTGACTATTAATGTCGAGCCATTATCAGATGGAGATGTGGTACCTGACGAACACACCTTCAGCCTCGAAATACCGCCTTTATTTCGTGTTGCCAGTGAGTGTAATGGTTTAGATGACAACCTTGATCGCTCTTTAAACACCTTAAATAGTAGCGATCAACAAGCACTCACCACGTACTTAACAGCACAAAATAATAAAATTAACCTGTTACTGTCTTATGTACTTTCACAGCAAAATGACCCAGCTCTGCGCTATACCACCACATCTTTTGGTGCAAGCCGGCTCTCATATGCTAATGCCACAGCACTAGCTGAGGGTTCAGCAGTAAGAGTAAAGTTGTTTCTTGATAACCCTGCAGCCGCAATATATGCCTATGCCGATGTTGTCGAATGCTGTGAGCAAAATGAACAGTTTGAGATTACACTGAAATACACTCGTTTACAGGAAGATGACCGGGATCTGCTCATTCGTGCAGCCCTTCATTTCCAACAAAAAATCTTGCGCCAACGCGCCCAACAGCGATCAGAAAGCCAATAATTATCATGAAAGCACATTCTATTCTTTCTCTTCCATTACCAACCAAACAAGGCGATAGCCGCTTTGTTGGTAATGTTACTGGTGCTGCACTTGCACTTTCTATCGCTGAACTGGCGCATGAACACGTCGGTCCATTATTAGTTGTCGTGCCAGATACTCAGACGGCATTACGACTACAATCAGAAGTCAGCCAATTTACTGAGCAAGAGGTCAGTGTATTCCCAGACTGGGAAACACTACCTTACGATAATTTCTCGCCACACCAAGATATTATCTCTGATCGCTTATCGCGTCTCTATCAGCTGCCCACTCAGCAATCTGGCGTGATGTTGGTACCGATTAGCACATTGCTACAACGCCTTTCACCCCAAGAATTCATCCACCAGCATGCATTACTTGTTACCAATGGCGATCGCCTGTCGCTTGATAAGCTACGACTTCAGCTCGAGGCTTCTGGCTACCGTCATGTAGATCAAGTCATGGAGCATGGTGAATATGCGAGTAGAGGCTCTTTAGTTGACCTCTTCCCTATGGGCAGCAATCAACCCTACCGCATTGACTTTTTTGATGATGAAGTTGATTCAATTCGCCAGTTTGACCCTGAAAATCAGCGTTCAACAGGTGAAATAAATAACATTAATTTATTACCAGCGCATGAGTTTCCAACCAATGAAATTGCGGTTGAAAACTTTCGTATGCGCTGGCGTGAACGTTTTGAAGCCCGTCGTGAACCCGAATCTATTTATCAACAAGTCAGTAAGCGTACTTGGCCTGCAGGGATAGAGTACTGGCAGCCTTTATTTTTTGAACACACTGAAACGTTATTTGATTACCTGCCAGATAACAGCTTGCTGGTGACGGTTGGTCACCTAGAGCCAGCTGTCGACCATTTCCTCAGCGATGCCGAATATCGCTACGAACAACGGAAAGTTGACCCGTTACGCCCATTACTGGCTCCTCGAGAACTATGGCTAACGAAAGATGAAATGTTTTCGGGTTTCAAAACGCTACCACAAGTGCGTATCCGCCAAGACGTCGAGCCAGAAAAAGCAGGCCGTTTTAACCCTGCGCTGAGCCCTATACCAGAAATAACCATCAATCATCAGTTAAAAGAGCCACTCGCCGAGCTACGCCGTTTTTCTGAAAGCTTTGATGGCAAAATTATTTTTTCTGTTGCATCAGAAGGTCGCCGCGAAGCACTGCTTGATCTGCTGGCACGGATTAAGTTACGGCCAATGGTTTGCTCAACACTCACAGAAGCGGTACAAACATCAGAACGATTTAGCCTGGTTATTGGTGCGACAGAGCAAGGCTTTATCTTGGCTGAACCAACTGTTGCTTTTATTTGTGAGAGCGATCTCTTGGGTGAACGCGTTGTTCAGCGCCGTCGCCGTGAAGACAAAAAAACCGTTAATGCCGATACGATCATCCGTAACCTTGCCGAACTGCAAGTTGGTCAACCTGTCGTGCATATTGATCACGGTATCGGTCGCTACCTTGGACTGCAAACGCTTGAAGCCGGTGGCCTAAAAACCGAATACGTTACCCTTGAATATCATGGTGGTGCCAAACTATACGTACCCGTTGCGTCACTGCACCTGATCAGCCGCTATTCTGGCGGTGCTGACGAAACAGCACCAATTCATAAGCTAGGTGGCGAAACGTGGACAAAAGCACGCAAGAGAGCTGCGGAGAAAGTACGAGATGTCGCCGCAGAGTTATTAGATGTCTATGCTCAACGTGAGATGAAATCCGGCTTCAAATTTGACCTTGACCGTGAAGCTTATGCTGATTTCAGCACCGGTTTCCCGTTTGAAGAAACTCATGACCAAGCCTTGGCAATCAATGCGGTACTGTCTGATATGTGTCAGGCCAAAGCGATGGATCGTCTCGTGTGTGGTGATGTTGGCTTCGGTAAAACAGAAGTTGCCATGCGTGCTGCTTTTGTCGCTGTTGATAATAACAAGCAAGTAACCGTCCTTGTCCCGACGACACTACTCGCCCAGCAACACTTCGAAAACTTCCGCGATCGCTTTGCAAATACGCCGGTTCGAGTCGAGGTACTATCTCGTTTTAAAACGGCAAAAGAGCAAAAGCAAATTTTAGCCGACATGGCTGAAGGCAAAATCGATATTCTTATCGGTACACACAAACTGCTTAACGCCTCAATTAGCTACTATGATCTCGGCTTGCTGATTGTTGATGAAGAGCACCGCTTTGGGGTCCGCCAAAAAGAAAAGCTAAAAGCAATTAGAGCAGATGTTGATATCCTGACTCTAACGGCAACACCCATTCCTCGTACACTGAATATGGCGATGAGTGGTATGCGTGATCTTTCCATCATCGCAACGCCGCCTGCAAGACGCTTAGCGATCAAAACCTTTGTACGAGAAAACGATGATGCCGTAACACGTGAAGCTGTTTTACGTGAAATCATGCGTGGTGGGCAAGTTTACTTTTTGCACAATGAAGTCGACTCCATCGAAAAAATGGCAGAAGACTTGGCCAAGTTAGTACCTGAAGCTCGCGTCACTTTTGCTCATGGCCAGATGCGCGAACGTGAACTTGAAAAAATCATGAGTGATTTCTATCACCAGCGGTTCAATCTACTGGTGTGTACCACCATAATTGAAACGGGGATTGATGTTCCAACCGCGAACACAATCATTATTAACCGTGCCGATCACCTTGGACTAGCCCAGTTGCATCAGCTACGTGGCCGTGTGGGTCGCTCGCATCACCAAGCTTATGCTTACTTACTGACACCGCACCCTAAACGTATGACCAAAGATGCGGTGAAACGCCTTGAAGCAATATCATCCCTTGAAGATTTAGGTGCAGGCTTTACACTGGCTACACATGATCTTGAAATTCGTGGTGCTGGTGAATTATTAGGTGACGATCAAAGCGGACAGATCCAATCTGTTGGCTTTAGTTTATTTATGGAAATGCTAGAACAAGCAGTAGAAGCACTGAAAGAAGGAAAAGAGCCATCACTCGATGATCTTCTTCGTCAGCAAACAGAGATAGAGCTTCGTCTACCTGCTCTGCTGCCAGATGACTTCATTCCAGATATCAATACCCGACTATCGCTATATAAACGCATTGCAAGCGCTGAAAATGAAACAGCCCTAAATGAATTAAAAGTAGAGCTAATTGACCGCTTTGGCTTACTACCGGAGTCCGCTAATAACTTGCTAACCGTTAACAAAATGAAGTTAAAAGCTGCAGGTCTTGGTGTGAAGAAAGTTGAAGCTGGTGAAAAAGGCGGATTTATTGAGTTTAACCCAAATGCAGCTATCAACCCTGGATTCCTTGTGAGCTTGTTGCAATCACAACCCCAGCATTACCGAATGGAAGGCCCAACTAAACTCAAAGTCATGGCGCCAATGAGTGATCGTAAAGATCGGATTAAGTATGTTGACGGACTTTTAACAAAGTTAGCAGAAAACACTCTATAATAGACGGCATTAAAGTGCGGAGTATTATCTTGAAAAAACTGATTTATTTGCTGCTCTTAGCCATAAGCTGGCCAAGTTTTGCGGCGAGACAATTTGATATCGAAGTGATTATGTTCAAGCGTAATATCGCGCCAGAGCAAGTCAATGAATCTTGGCCCGATCAACAAAAGCCCATTAACCTTAAAGGGACAATCTCTTTCGGTGATAGCGCTCGCCTGAAAGCAAAAGGGATCAGCCTAATGTCCCCTTCTGACTATCAGCTGAACCCACAATATAGCAAGTTAAAGGGTCATGCTGGCTTTACGCCTTTAGCACACTTTGGCTGGCGTCAGGGCGATCTAAGCCGAGCAGCTGCCCCTAAATTTTATCTGACCGCAGGTAAAGATTTTTCAGATAAATACCTACCAGATGGCACCTCAAAAGCTGAGCAACAACGCCGTGACATCGAAGCCGGTACTGATGGCATTGTCATCACTGCGGATAACCAGCCTAGCACCACATCATTTGATGAAGAAGAGTTAGGCAGTGATACGCAGAATCTCAACGAGGCGCAAGATAAGCCTTTATACGAGCTTGAAGGCATGATCCGTGTATATGTTCAGCACTACCTGTTTACCGATATTAACGTTGATTTAAGAGAGCCTGGACGACGTGAGGTAATTGTTGGCACCGAGTCGCTCGAGAATATCGACCCACTACTTGCTGATAATAATGTTCAAGTCGGCCACTTACAGGCAGTCAATAACAAAGTCGAAGTGGAAGAGTACTTAAAATCTTACCGTTTCGATCAACAAAGACAAATGCGCAGTGGTGAAACACATTATATTGACCACCCTCTAATGGGCATGGTCATCCAAATTCGCCGTATCGATAACTAATCGCGACGAGAAAAAAACCACGCATAACGGGCGGCCTATCTGGGTGCCCGTTTTTTTCTATTCACACATTTTCAACCTACATATTGCATCAGTTCAGTAGGCATATCACACTAAGGTGAATATTGCCGAAAAGAGACTAACGATGAAAGCGGATTATGAGCTGATCACAGACCGTCTGATAATGCGACCGTATAAAAATGCCGACCTGCTTGAGTTAGTTGAAGCAATTCACGGTTCAGATGAGAACCTTGCCCGTTGGTTACCATGGTGCTCAAGCCAGTACAATCAACATGATGCCCATGAATGGATACATGCCAGCCAGCAAAATTGGCTTTACGATATCAGTTATGAATTTGCCATTTTTCACCAAGAAAGCGATGAATTCCTTGGCAGTATTTCACTCAGTAACCTATCAGAACAAACAAATTCTGCAGAGCTTGGCTACTGGATAAAAAGCGCTGTACAGCGGCAAGGCTTTGCAACAGAAGCTTGCCACGCTGTTGCTCACTTCGCCTTTACTACGGTTAAGCTAACTCGGCTAGAAATTGTGACACATTTAGGAAACCTTGCCAGCCAACGCACAGCACTCGCTTGCAATGCAAAATTTGAATGCACCGCAAGAAATCGTGTAATTGAGAATAATGAGCCAATCAACGGGCTCCTTTTTTCACTCATACCAACCGATATTTCATAACAAATAAACCACTAAATAAGTTACTTAGGTATAATCTGTTATATTGTTCCTGTAAGTGAAAAATTAGTCTTCATTGCTTTTACGGAGTTCAAACGTGTTCAAAATTATTCTTACCATCGCCATCATTGGTCTTGTTATTTTCTTTATGCAGCGCTCTTCTAGCAACAAGCAGTCAGCGGCTGAGAATGTTAAAATTGGTGAAGAGTTTCTGGCAAACAACCTAAATCAAGATGGTGTTAAGTCAACAGAATCTGGCCTACAGTATCTTGTTCTACAAGAAGGGACAGGCACTGTTCACCCTAAGGCGTCAGATAAAGTGACCGTTCATTATCACGGTACGTTGATTGACGGAAAGGTGTTCGATAGCTCAGTTGACCGTGGTGAAACTATCCAGTTTGGTTTGAACCAAGTTATTAAAGGCTGGACAGAAGGTTTGCAGCTAATGGTTGAAGGCGAAAAAACTCGCTTCTTCATTCCTGCGGAGATCGCTTATGGCAACCGCGGTGTGGGCGGCATACCAGCAGGCTCAGTTCTTATCTTTGACGTCGAACTGTTTAAAATCAACTAAATTCAGTCAATGATACCGTAAATAAAAAAACCGCCATTTGGCGGTTTTTATTTACTCTCACTCATTGAGCAACGAGTTAATTCAATCGTTTAACATCCGATCGCTCTAGCGTCGCATTCTCGTGATAAATATCAGCAAGGTAAACGGCTAGATCTCCCTCTTCCAGTTCAGGAGGGATCACGACGTCATAAATACGGGCGCGCATTGCGGTATCTGATTCTTTGAACAATAACCAAAATCCATCTTTTCGCTGAACAGATAGCTTGGCTCCAAATACATCAAATAATAAAAACATCTTTTTATGTCCTTTTAATACATGTCCGTACCGTCAGTTAACAATTAGTGTAACTTTAGATTTGGTCGTAAGACTCGGTTAATTCGTCCTACCAGCATCATTAGGCCAGTTTTAAAGACACCGTGTAAGGCAACCAAATGCATTCTATATAGCGAGATATACACAATACGAGCAATACGCCCCTCAACCATCATCGAACCTTTGGTTAAGTTACCCATCAAGCTACCAACCGTAGAAAAACGGCTTAAAGATACTAATGAACCATGATCGCTGTAGATATATGGCTTTTGATCACGTTTAGTGATCTTGGCGACAATATTATAAAAACAGCGGCTTGCCATCTGGTGTGCAGCCTGTGCACGTGGTGGCACAAAACTTCCATCCTCTTGGACACAAGATGCAAGATCACCAATCACGTAAATATCGTCATCACGGGTTGTTTGCAGTGTAGGCTTAACGACAAGCTGATTAATACGGTTAGTTTCAAGTCCTGCGATATCTTTCATGAAGTCAGGCGCTTTAATACCAGCAGCCCACACCATGATCTGAGCCGGAATATGATCACCATCTTTGGTTGTTAGGCCAGTTTCATCTGCTTTTGTTACCATTGTCGCAGTACGAACATTCACACCTAACTTCGTCAACTCACTGTGCGCAGCTGATGAAATGCGTGGCGGCAAAGCAGGGAGAATGCGCTCACCGGCCTCAACCAAGTTAACATTTAACCGTGAACTATCGAGGTCACCAAAACCATAGTTTTGAAGCTCTTGTACTGCATTATGCAGCTCTGCCGAAAGCTCTACACCCGTTGCACCAGCACCTACAATCGCAATATCAACCGTCTTTTGGTTTTTATCAGCATGTAGTTTCAAGAACTGGTTGTTCATTTCGGTGCGGAAACGGTGTGCTTGTTCTGGGCTATCAAGGAAAATACAATTATCTCTAACACCCGGTGTATTGAAATCATTTGATGTCGAGCCAATTGCCATTACCAAGACATCATATTCAAGCTCACGCTCAGGCATCAACAATTCATCATGCTCATCATACAACGGCGACAATTTAATGACTTTACGCTCGCGGTCGATATCATGAAGGCTACCCATTTGGTAGTCAAAATAATGGTTTTTAGCATGAGCGCGATAACTTAAAGCATCAACCCCCGCATCCAGCGATCCTGTTGCTACTTCATGTAATAGCGGTTTCCATAAATGGCTTGCCTTACGGTCAACGAGTGTTACTTTCGCACGTCGTTTACGGCCAAGGGTACGGCCTAATCTCGTCGCAAGCTCCAAACCGCCGGCGCCACCGCCTACTACGATAATTCGCGTCACAATGTCTTCCTCTTATCTTATATAAATTTTATTGCTCAGAACCTTACAGCTACGTTTCATCCATAAAATGAAGATAGTAATGTACTGGCTGACTGACTAATACCAATAGAACAGCACCTTACGCAACAAGGTGCAACACAAGACACTCTTCTATTGATGTTATTGAGCAGACGGCAAGAACCGTCTGCAGTAAGGTAGGAGGTTAAAATGTTTCTTTGAATGCTTTTATTGTTTTTAGATGCTGTGAGATTTTTTTAAATTTATGACTTTCGTTCTCATCCCAGATGATATCGTAGAAATCACCAAGTGCATCTTTTGTGTGATGATTATCTAACACTTCATCATTAGTTGAAAGTATGCAAAGGCAATTACCTGCATTTTTTTCACGAAAACCTGTCACACACTTAGTCGAAATATCGTCATATTCCTCAGGGCGGTCAATACGTCCTTCCATATTGCGTTCTGGATTCAGGTTTGGATTGAAAATAACCTGTTTGATCCCACACAAATAACCAATACGCTCTGACCAATATCCACCGAGCCCAACACCACAAATCAATGGGTGTTCATCCGCTGACTCAGCCTTTAGCTTATGCACTTCTTTTAATAAATGCTGCATATCATGCTTGGGATGAAGCGTACTGTAATTCACGAAACGAATATCAGAGTCAATAAATTGCAGCTGTAGTACCTTCTCATGATTACCGGGGCTTGTTGAATCAAAGCCATGTAGGTAAATAATCATCTTTTCTCCCTGTCGTGAACAACGCTTAGCATATAGTTTTTAGTCTTTCTCAATGAAGAAAACCATATGCCTTTTCGTAAAGCTCTAATAACATTTCTTTGAACTTAATCTAACACGTTTTGTAGGGTTTAAAAGTCAAAAACATCACTTAATCTCTTTTTCCTACTGGTTAATCAATACAGCGATATCTTTTCTTAATGTTGTTAGCTTACTCGCCAACTTCTCACGCTGTTTTTCTGTGAGCGTATGGTTTAACCGCCGCATTAACTCAAAGCGGCGATTAAGGTAAAAATTAATGTCAGATTGATAGGAAGCGTTATCCAGTGATACCATTTTTTGCAACAACTGACTAAATTGATACTCAAATGAAGGGTGAGACCTTTGCTTCATTAGCTCTTGCCAACTCTCTAAATAATGCTGACGAATCGCAAGGAATACCGGTTCCATTTCAAGTTGGTAGCCAGCCAGTTCTTGCAACAGCGTTTTTTGTTTTGTACTTAATGTGCCAATCCAATCTTGAGTAAAATCTTCAAGGCGCTCAGTTCGCTTGGCCAGTTTTTGACTCGCGGTAAGTGCCTGCCGCTCTTGCGTTACCTCATTTAATCGCCCCTCGATTTTCAGGTCAAGTTCTGCAAATTGTGCATCACTTAATCCTGAGAGCATGTCTGCGAGCGGTTTAGCCAATATTGCCGAAGATTCCTTACCTAGTCCGTTAAATAGCGTGTAATAGCCCCGAACTTGGCCATATGACAACGGCATTTTTAAATCAGCCAGCAATTGATCAATACCATGATGAATTTTGGGAAGGGCTTGACGACGGTGAATTTGCAGTGCTTTTTCAAGCCCGTTATCCAGCAATGATTCTTGATGGCTATCGAGACTGACATAGTTCGAAAGGTTATAGCTAATCCAGAAATCCAGATTATTATATGCTAAACGTGTGGCACACCCGCCGAGCAAGAGCAAAGTCAAAGACATAGCAGCTAGCTGTGGGACCATTCTCACCATCTTTCGACTCCGTACTAAGTGAACCGTTAGAAGTTTAGACTAGCTAATATAGAAAAGGTTTATTTAATCAATATATTGCAGTTTTGAAATAAGATGCTGCTTTAACTTCTCAGCTTCTACTGCATAGCTGGTATCTTGCCAAAGACGACAACCGACATAAAACCATAGCATTGCAAGGAAATCGCACCATGGAAGCCAAGCTGCAACAGCTTGCTGCCAACGCTTTACTTCGTTCGAGCCAATAGCCTGACAGTAATGTCCAATTGCCATATTCGGATCCAACTGGTTAGACGTAATTGTTAAAGCGAGATCTAATGCCGGATCTCCAGCTGCAGCATACTCCCAATCAATCACCTTCGCTGAACCACCGGGCTGAATTATGACATTGTACCAACCCAAATCGTGATGACAGCAGGTATCAGAAAACCATTGCTTAGGTGATTGAGTTTGAAAATAGCGATAAATGGCCTGCAAGGTATCATCTTTAACGTTTGACGGTATCTGCGACCAATAATGCGCAGCCTTCTCACGCACATCTAAACGCCATGCTGGCGCCGGAAGTTGATGTATTGCGACTTGTAACTGAATCAGGTTTTTACTTGGTAATGCGTCAGTCGCAGTCTCACCACGTACCCACTCAACCAATAAACCATCGTCAAGCAGTGCAAAAGGTTGTGGGGCTAGCTGGGCAGAATCAACCTGAGCCGGTATTCCCGTGAGTAGCTGATACTCATGTTGACGGGATAAAGCGAATGCCGAGGTAGCAGAGGAAGTAGGCCGCCACACTAATTGATAATTACAACCAGTGTGGCGATGCTTTAACTCAATGTGCCAGCAACGGTTACTTAAACCACCATCCAATGGTTTAGCCGTAACTAGTTGGTATTCAGGCAAGCCGGTAAGAAATATTTCAGTTAAAGCATCTAACAACGTTCTATTCCTTTGTATTGCCTGAAGGACTACCGATGAGCTAATTGTGCTGATTCAACTACCAGCCAAGCAAGCTTTTTGATTCTTGCTTACGGATTTCGGTTTCATCAGCCCACTCAATTAAGCCTGTTTCCAAATCCATCAAACGCATGGTCATTTTGTAGTAAACATCTTTATCACTACCGGCAGACTTTACGATGCTCGAGAGGTTGCCATACAGCATGTATTCCGAACCAACCATTTTACCAAATTGAATAGCAGTACTTTGGTTCACGAGCTCATCATTATTTTGGAAGTTCAGCTGCTTACGAACAGCTTCTACACGCGTCATATCAACAAAACGGAATTTACCCGAGTTTAAAAGGCGAGTGCTTACTGAGTCAGTAATGGACTCGGTATCAATATGCTCACTCGTTTTGTTCTTAATGCCATCAACCACAATAATTGGTCGCTGGTTATTACCCGTAATATAAGCGACAGAACCAGATGACAACATACTATCTGTCATTTCTTCAGCAATTTTTTGCAAGTCTGTTGAGCCAAACTCAATGGTCGTCGTTTCCGCTTCCTGAGCATCGCCATAACTTACCTTTTGCGCACAGCCACCCATCAATGCGGCAACACCCAATAACGCAATCACGCTTTTTTTCATTTTCTTACCTTCATTTTTAAATTAGTAGCTCAACAGCTCTACCTTAATCAATAAGTCGCTTTACGGATATAAACCCGGTATTGCGTTGCTTGTGGCGTTCTTGCGACCGCTTGTAATGTCATGGTGTCTTTGCCATGTAAAACAAATTGGCGCCATGGAGCATCACTCCCAGCAACTTCTAACCCTTGCGCATCATACCAATAAAACCGGTACTGCAACTTTAAATCTGAATCGATCTTACTCGTCACAGGCACACCTGCCTTCAGTAATCCATTGGCAGAAGAAACATGTGCTCTTTCTATTGTGAGTCGATTGGCCAAATCATTATTGCCAATAACCACATTTTGGTTGCTGCTTTCAATACTGATTCCCGATGAAGCTGTTGAACAAGCCGAAATGCTTAATACCATGCACAAAATGATCAATATTCTCATTAGCTATCTCCTAGTAGCACTGACCAACCAGTCAGTTGGTTTCCTTGCCGAGATACCCATACCATCGTCGTCCGTCCAGCAATAACCTTCACATCGACCTGATGGCCATTCCATGAAACACTATGTTTTCCTGGAGACATCATGCGATGTGAGACAGCAACACTGGCCGGTAAACTTTGCCAACTACGAGTATCCGGTTGTTCAGTTAATGTATTAAAAATATTTGCCAGCACATTACCGACATCATTACCTTGCTTGGCCGCTGACTGCCTAACTTGATCTTTCGCCACGACACGTAACGCTTGGCGTAAAACAATGACTGGAAGATCTTCACTTAAACTGTACTGCGCCATGCCGTTAACGTCAGTTAGCGTACTCGATGACACAGGTTGTTTATCCATCAGCAATGGCGAAAATTTCGGTTTCACTGGTGTTTGGTAGTAAGGCAGTGCAAGGTTATATATCACACCATTACCACGACTATCGGGGAGCCATAGTGGTAAGCGCCATCCCTCTTTTGCGGCAACCACACCTTGCTCATCGAATATCACCACCCGACCGCTATTACGATCGGGGGCTTGATATTCACCATATCTCGCTTCCAATTTTTGTAGATCGCCCGACATCCCCATTCTTGTCGCTAAGCGCAATACGGTATCGGCAACATATGGATTATCAGGTGCAACGGCTAAAGCACGCTTATAGTCAATATAGGCACTATTTAAATCGCCATCAGCCTCATACAAAACACCAGAAAAATAGAATAAATAACCATTTTGGAGGTTACCTAGCTTATTTCCAACATTAGGGTAACGCGCCAAGACCGCCCCTAAGTTTTGATCCATTCCTTTTCGCTGAGCTTCTCTTTCCGCCTTTCGAAGCTCAGCCTCACGGTATCTTTTGGCTGCCTCTTGCACCATATTGGCACGGCGTACTTCAACAAGTGCCCCTTCTAAGTCTCGGCTCTGTAGGTAATTCAGTGCCAAATACAGGTGCAAAAAGCCCAATTCATAGTCTGCTGGCTGATAGGTGATCATATTGTCATTTGTCAATAATGCACCCGCTTGGTTAAAGCCCTCAGATATTTGAATGGCAGCTTGCCTCTGCTGCTCTTTTACCGCCTGATCAGATTGCTGTAATGCCGAAAAACTTTGGGGGTACTGCTGTGCAACAAAGCCTACACGCCCTTTTTCCATGCCATCTAAAATATCGCCTGCAGGCGCATCAGGTAATGCCTCCAGTGCCTGCTGATAGCGGCCCTGTTGCATTGCCTGATGAGCCTTACTATTGGCAGCACTGTAATGGCTAAATAAGCTTTGTGTAGATAAGTTCGCACACGCCATTAAACTAAGAGATAAAACCGCAACAACGGCATGCTTCAACATTTTGTCATCAACCACTATTTATAAAAAAGCCCAAGAGCAAAGCCTACTTACCTTTTCGTACTGACTGGGCCATACGAAAAAATGAACAAACCTTCTAGTCCTTCAGAGTCAGAAGTCCCTGCCACTCAGACTTTATTCTTGGACGTAAGTTCCACCAACTAAACGCTACCATCTGCGTTTGGTTAGACATTCACCAAACTCAGTGAATTAGCCAACTAACATTGGTCCTAGCGGACGACCACCAAGCAAGTGCATATGAATATGATACACCTCTTGCCCACCATGTGGGTTGCAATTCACGATCAAACGATAACCATTTTCTGCAATGCCTTCTTTTTCTGCCAGCTTGCGAGCCACCGTAAATAAACGCCCCATCATTAATTCATCATCCGCTTCAACGTCATTCACCGTTGGGATTAATTTATTAGGAATGATAAGGATATGGCTTGGTGCACGAGGGTTTATATCACGAAATGCCGTTACTAAGTCATCTTGATACAAAACATCGGCAGGGATTTCTTTGCGAATAATTTTACTGAAAATGGTTTCTTCAGCCATAACATGCTCCATTTTAATTAGCTAAGGTTTTTCCTTACGAACCAGTATGCTTGACTCCATTCATCAGAGCAAT
Source organism: Photobacterium makurazakiensis (assembly GCF_050336715.1). Lineage (NCBI taxonomy): Bacteria > Pseudomonadati > Pseudomonadota > Gammaproteobacteria > Vibrionales > Vibrionaceae > Photobacterium > Photobacterium makurazakiensis. The sequence goes on along the minus strand of NZ_JAKJSJ010000021.1, from coordinate 33,176 downwards.
ATTGAACACTGTTTTAAACATATTTTCCAGTGATTAATTTATCTTAGAAGTTATTTTTTGATGCAGCGGTCAAAGACTGTGGGAAGCATATTCATTTATGATTAGACGCTATACCCTGTGTCAGGCACGTCTAATTTGTGCTTTTAGGGTCATATTTGCCACAACTGATGCTGCTTATTTTGCTGCTTAAATTTTCAGCATCACACTTTGTACGAAGACCAATACCATAATAACAACTTCGTATTACAGTTAGTTAAGTAAGTTCAGCTGTCGCTTACTTGTCATTATTTAGGGATATTATGAAGACAACGAAACAAACCTCTGTAATACGACGTATGTATACCGGCTTTGCTGTGATGGTTCTTTTATTTGCTATCACAATCATGACTATGCTGGATGGGACAAACCGTATTCACCAGCAACTTGAAAACGTCACAACCAATGCATTACCTTTGGTTTCACTCTCCAATCAAGCCAGTGTGCGCCTTCTTTCTGCCGATAAAGTATTCAAAGATTTTCTGACAAGTCAGCAACCTGAGAGAATGAACGCTTATGAAAAAGATTTTACGCTTGCACACAATGAGTTTCTTACTGCGCTTGAAGAGCTCATCGCTATTACGCAAAACAACAGCGCACTGAGCGGCCAACTTGAAGAATTAATTGCGCTTGAAGAACGATACTTCCGCGAGTCTCATACGGCTATGGATAACTACCGCACGCAATTACTCGCGCAAAGTGAGCGACAGCAGTCTGCTCGACGCTTTCAACGTCTTCACAATAGCTTAAACCTTCGAATGAAAGATTATGTTGACGAACAAGAAAGCATTTCGGTCAAAATGATCGCTAAAAACTATTTCATCAAACTTCAACAAACAGAAACCATTACTTCAGATGCCCTTGCTACCGATGATCTTACCGTTATCAACAAAGCCGTAAGGGATAACAAACTCTATGTTAACCACCTCAAGAACGCATATCGCTCACTGACTTCCATCATGCCCGAGTTAAACGCAATTTTTGACAAGGACATAGAGCAATATAATAAAGACATCGGTCAAAATGGTGGCGTGTTAGATGCCCATTTTCAATATATTGATGCGCGCAGCCGCCTTTATACCAACATTGCAACGCTTGCCGCTGAAATTGACCAAGCAACGTTAATTCTTGATGGTTTTGGTGTTCAAGCGAATAACCAAATGGATCAAGCCATTATTAGTGCTGATACGGCTTATGAACAAGGTTATAACCGCGCTATTTTAATCGGCCTAGCCGCAACAATATTTGCCATTTTCATCGGCTGGTATTTAGCACAAAGTGTTCGTCGCCCATTGAATGCCACCTTAAAAACACTGGAGGCATTAACCAATGGCGATATGACTAAGCGTAGTGATATCAATCAATTTGTTGAGTTCAGTAAGTTGAGTAGTTACATCAATATGCTTGCTGATAACCTGCAAGAAATATTAGGAAAAATCACTCAAGCCTCAGGCGATCTAACCACCGTCGCAGAAGAGAACCAAACCACAACAACTGAAGCCAAAAATCGCTTAAACGAACAGCGCCATCAAACGGCATCGGTAGCAACGGCCATGACAGAAATGGAGCAATCGGTGACTGATGTCTCTCGTAGTGCTCAAAATACGATGGAGCGCGTACATGAAGTTGAGCGAGCCTCTAATACAGGTCGTGAGGTCATGAGCCGTAACATCAATACCGCGCATCAACTCTCTGAACGTTTAGATAAATCAGTGAATGCTGTCTCTGAACTCCAAGAAATGAGCAGCAATATCGGCTCAATTCTTGACGTCATCAGAAACATTGCCGACCAAACCAATTTATTAGCCCTGAATGCCGCGATAGAAGCCGCTCGAGCGGGCGAACAAGGGCGTGGCTTTGCCGTGGTTGCCGATGAAGTCCGGGTGCTTGCAAAACGAACAACGGATTCAACCTCTGAAATTGAACAGATGATCCAAAGCTTGCAATCGAGTTCAGGTCAAGCCGTAACTGTCATGCAGTCATGTGTCAGTGAAATGGGGAATAGCATAAATCAAGCTTCCGAGGCAAATAGTGCAATGGAAGAAATTCAGGCGATAATATATGAAATAAGCCAAATGAGTACCCACATCGCTGAAGCCGCTGAAGAACAACGTAGTACCACCACCGAGATTGCTCGTACTTTGGCTGATATTAGCCATATCGCGGATTCAAACTTTATGTCAATGGAAGAAGTCGCAGAAGCTAGCGCCAAACTAGATACCTTGTCTCACCAGCAGCATGATTTGGTACATCGGTTTAAATTGTAAGAGCGAATTTAATCACTGCGATATTCAGAACAAAGCCAGTCGATTTTCCTCTGGCTTTTCTTTTACTCATCATTAAGCATTTATATGCTATGTAAAGGCAATCGATTACCTATCTGGTAATCAAATAGGTAGAATGTTTGAAACCTATCCTTTACTTCATCTCGTTAAGATTTTAGAATCGGTCGAATTTTTTTGGAGGGAAGCAACAATGACGACTATTACGATTACACGTCCTGATGATTGGCACACGCACCTTCGTGACAGTGAAGTTTTAAATGATACCGTTAGGGATATTAGCCGATACCTTGGACGAGCAATCATTATGCCGAACTTGGTTCCACCTGTTACTGATACTGAGTTGGCACTGGCATATCGAGATCGTATCCTAGCCGAAAAGCCGCAAGGCAATTTCTCTCCTCTCATGACACTTTACCTCACCGATAACACCACCCCTGAAGAAATCCGCAAAGCCAAAGCAACTGGCCATATCTATGCGGCAAAACTATACCCTGCAGGGGCAACAACAAACTCTGATTCTGGTGTGACATCCATTGATAAGCTAATTCCTACGCTTGAGACGATGGAACAAGAAGGCATGTTGCTACTGATCCACGGTGAAGTAACAACTCATGATGTTGATATCTTCGACCGTGAAAAAGCATTTTTAGATACAGTACTCAGCCCTATTGTTAAGAAAATGCCTAACCTTAAAATCGTGGTTGAACACATCACAACGAAAGATGCCGTCGAGTTTGTGAACAACGCTGGGCCAAACGTTGGTGCAACCATTACAGCTCACCACTTAATGTTCAATCGTAACCACATGCTGGTTGGCGGTATTCGACCACATTACTACTGTTTGCCAATTCTTAAGCGAAATATCCACCAGCAAGCACTAATAAAAGCGGCAACAAGTGGTAGCCCTAAGTTCTTCCTTGGTACTGACTCTGCACCTCACGCACAAGATCGTAAAGAGTCAGCATGTGGATGTGCGGGTTCTTATACAGCCCACGCCGCAATTGAGCTGTATGCTGAAGTATTCGAGCAAGCTGGTGCACTAGATAAACTAGAAGCCTTCGCGAGCTTTAATGGCCCAGACTTCTACAACCTTCCGCGTAATACAGACACCATTACCTTAAGCAAAGAAAGCTGGTCAGTGCCTGAAACGATGTCGTTTGGTAATGATGTTGTTGTTCCGATCCGTGCAGGTGAAGACATTCTGTGGCAAGTAAAATAAGCCATTAGCACGATCTGCTAATAAAAAGCTGCCAATGAAAAGGGCTTCCAATCGGAAGCCCTTTTTGCTATTTCACGCTAACACAATACTAGTTTTGCGTTGCTGGTGTTGCTGTTACTACAGTATCTTCAGGTAAACGAAGATGGTGGAACAAACGATATAATACCGGAACCACAATCAAGGTTAATATGGTCGCAAAACCTAAGCCAAACATAATGGTGACCGCCATCGGCTTAAAGAACACATCAGGCAATAATGGGAGCATCCCCAGAATCGTCGTAATTGCCGCCATACAAACAGGACGAACACGACTGACTGCTGCATCAACCACCGCTTGGTACTTTTCTTTACCGCTCGCTATTTCAATTTCGATTTGATCAAGCAATACAATACCGTTTTTCACCAGCATACCCGATAAACTCAAGAAACCGAGTAAAGCCATAAAGCCAAACGGCGTATTCAACAATAGCAACCCAGTAGTTACCCCGATAACAGCAAGTGGCACTGTCGCCCAAACAATAAGTGCCTCTTTCACTTTATTAAACAGGACAATGGTGATCAAAAACATCACTAAGTAACCCATTGGCATAGTCTGGAATAACGACGCTTTGGCATCCGCCGACGATTCATATTCACCGCCCCACTCTAAGGAATAACCCGGTGGATAATCCAGTGCTTCAATTAATGGCTGGATCCGAGTTTGAACCGTGGCTGCTGTTTCATCACCAAGTGGGTCAGGATCTGCCATTACCGTCAGCATTCGCTTACGATCTTTTCTCGCAATCAATGGGTCTTCCCAGCGAATGTTCACCCCATTGATCACTTGCTGAATTGGAATATAACCTTGTGTGGCTGGACTCCAAATTTTCATCCCTTCAATCGTACTAACATCTACCCGCTCTTCATCGGGTAAACGCGCAACAATCGGCATCAAGTTGGTTCCGTCACGATAAATTCCAACGGTTAAGCCTGAGAACGACATTTGCAGCAAATCATCGACATCTTTCTTGGTGATCCCGTACCGCCGAGCTTGGCTTTCATTGAAGATTGGCTCWATCACCTTATTACGCTCACGCCAGTCATGACGGATATTGAACGCACCAGGGTCGGCATTCATAATATCGACAACCTGCTTTGCCAAGGTACGCAATACTGTAGGATCCGGTCCAACTAGTCTTGCTTCAAGTTTTGACCCCGATGATGGGCCAAGCATAATTTGCTTCAGCTTATAATCAAGCTCAGGGTGTTTGGCATCCAGTACCTCACTCACCTTCCCCATAACAGGTAATACATCGTCAAAACTTTTCACACGGATAACCAGCTCGCCATAAGACGAGTAGCTCTTCTCAGGCGAGTACGTCAACATGAATCGCTGCGAGCCTTTGCCAGCACTGGTACTCACATACTCAACCCGATCATCTTGTGCGACCACCGATTCTAATTCATCCAAAGTATCGTTGGTTGCACGAATATCTGTTCCTTCCGGTAACCACACATCGACCATAAACATTGGTGTTGTAGAGGCTGGGAAGAATGACTGTTTGAGCAACGTAAATCCATACAGACTTGCCCCAAGCATTACAATCAACACAAATACGGTCATCCATGCCCGGCGCATGCAAAACTCAAGAAACGTCTTATACCAAACAAACAATTTCCCCGCATACGGATCGCTGTCGTCGGTACCATCACTGACCTTACTGCTCTTGAAGAACATATCAGCAAAGAATGGTGTCAGTGATATTGCTGTAAACCAGCTCAACATTAACGACACTAATAATACGGTAAATAAGGTACGACAATATTCACCCGTCGAGTCTTGTGATAAACCGATCGGGGCAAAGGCCATGACCGCAATGACTGTCGCACCCAAGAGTGGCCATTTAGTTTGAGTGACAATATCTGAGGCGGCTTGCATCCGGGTTCGCCCCTTTTGCATACCGATCAATATCCCTTCGACGACCACGATGGCGTTATCCACCAGCATCCCCAGAGCAATAACCAGCGCCCCAAGAGATATTCGTTGCAAGTCAATCGCCATCCATTTCATGAAGACGAAAGTTCCCAAAACGGTTAACAGCAAGATTAAGCCAATTAAGACACCCGATCTGACACCCATAAAGAACAGCAAGACGATAATAACAATCGCCACAGCTTGCCCAAGGCTGACAATGAAACCACTTACTGATTTATCCACCTCAGTTGGCTGGCTGTATACGACACCAATATCAATACCAACAGGCTGCTGCTCTTTAAGTTCTCGCAACCGACGTTCGACCCGATTCCCCACTTCAACAACATTGACACCCTCAACGGCTGAAACCCCAACATGTAGCGCTTGTGAGCCGTTGTAGCTGACTAAATTATCGGGAACTTCCTTAAAGTCGCGTTTAATTTCAGCGACATCTTTTAGGTAAATCAGCCCTTCAGAACCACTATCGGTAATGATTAAATCACCGAGCTCTTCAACACTGGTGAACTCGCCAGTCGGATGAACACGAATATATTCACTACCTATTCGCACCGCCCCTGCGCTAGTCACCAAGTTTTGTGTTTCAAGCGTACTGTATATCGTCTGTGGCGAGATCCCTAAACTACTCAAACGCTGCATTGATATTTCAATAAATACCTGCTCTTGCTGAGTACCTGTTACTGAGACCTTGCCGACCCCTTCAACCAATTCCACCTCACGACGCAAGTAGTCGACGTAGTCGTTGAGTTCTTTGTAGCTATACCCTTCACCAGTGATCGCTAATAAAATACCAAATACATCACCGAAGTCGTCGTTTACTATGGGTTCTTGGACACCAGGCGGCAACGAAGGCTTGAGATCATTAACCTTGCGGCGTAGTTCGTCCCAAATTTGAGGCAAATCATCTGGACCATAATTATTTTTCATCGTTACAGTGATTTGCGACAAACCTCTGCTAGAAACCGAATTCACTTCATCAACATAGATAAGTTGTTGAATCGCTTTCTCGATCGGGTACGTAACCTCTTCTTCGACTTGTAGTGGTGTGGCCCCTGGATAAGCAGTAACCACCATGGCATCTTTAATGGTAAAGGCGGGATCTTCTAATCGACCGAGGCCGAAAAAAGCCATCGTTCCACCAATAAGAAAAATTATTGTCAGCATCCAGCTGATCACTTTATTCCGTATAAAATAGGCTGCAATATCCTGTTTCATAATCAGCCTGCCTCCTTATCCACGATGATAACCGACTGCCCATCGCGTAATCGATTCACGCCTTCAACCACAATACGTTCTCCGGGCTCCAATCCATCTAGCAAGCGAACGCCTTCTGGCACCACTTTATCGGTAACCACTTTCCGTTTTGTTACCGTATTATCCGTACTAACCACCCAGACAAATTTATTGTCCATCTCTAACGGATCGCCATCACCATTAAAAATGGCCTCCAACGGGATAACCGCTTCATCCTGTTTATAAATTTTCAATTTTTGTGCATCGGCTTTTACTTCTACCGCCATGCCATCAAGAATAAAACGATCTTTTGGCATCGGCATGGTTAACGTCACAAGAAAAGACCCGAGTTTTGGGTCTGGCTCTGTTGTGAATTCTTTGAGACGCGCCTGATATTCAGATCCATCTTCTAGTATGATTTTTGCGCCAGGTTGCGAGGCTTCCACCTCTACCGCAGTACTTTGGGAATAAATCATATCTGGCGCTTGAATAATAATATCCACTTGATCGGCGAGGTGTAGGTTCATCATCATCTGGCCAACCTGAACATTTTCAAATTGTTCAATTGGCACTCTGGAAATGACACCATCAAAAGGGGCTTTAAGCTCTGTAAACGTTAAGTTCAACTTTGCCAAGTCCAGACGGGCTTTTGCAATACGTCGCTGGGCCTTCAATTCATCAAATTGCGCTTGGGGTAAAAAACCCTGCTTAACCAGCTTTGCCGAACGACGGTACTGACTGTCAGACACATTGAATTTAGCTTGTGCATCATCCACTTCAAGTTTGTAATCAATCGGATCTAAACGTGCTAATAATTGTCCTTTCTTCACCCTGTCACCGGGTCTGACCCCAATAAAACTCACTTCACCTTGCACACGGAACGACAAGCTCGATTTGTTTGCCGCTGCAGCTACTGCTGGAAATGTTAGCTGTGGTGCCCTCGTTGATATTTTCACCTCACTGACTGCAACCGGAGCGACAATAGTACGGGGTTCTACCTCAGCTTTATCACAACCGGATAAGATGCTCGCAACACCAAAAGCTAAAGGCATTAATGTCCATCTATTCATATTAAAGCCCTCGCTCTTTGATCCAGGTTCTGACTTTCTGTCCTTCTTGAAGCCCTGTTACTCCAGACGTTGCGATTAAATCACCATCTTGTAATCCAGCTAATACCCGCCGCTTATCATCTAACTGAACAGCAACCTTACTAACAATTCCCTGCTCATCCACTTTCCAGACAAATGTCTTATCACCTTCAGTTAAAATGGCACGCCTTGGAATCGCGCCTGTTCCACCACTCGGGATAGACACTTTGACATGGCCAGCCATACCTGGCAGTAAGTTATAGCCTTGTGGGCGCTCCATGAATAATGTGACTTTGTAACTATTGGTCTTTTCATCCGCTTCGGTATCAATTTCTTTGAATTGAGCGCCAAAGACTTGATCAGGAATGGTATCGAACGTTACCCGAGGATCACGGTCGAAGTCACTTTTATGCTGAAAACGAGCAAAGAGTTGATCTGGAAGCTGGAAGGTAACATTAATGAGGCCTGCACTTTGAATATGCATTACGGGCTGTTTGGCCGCTATATACTCAAAATTTTCGACCAAAGAGAGTGATAATGTTCCGTCATAAGGCACAATCAAGCTAGCATAATTTAGATTCGCTTTGGCTTTATCCAAATCGGCCTTGGCTTGATTCAGTTCAGCCTCTGAACGGTCAAAATCCAATTCCGAGACAAAATTTGTTTTTAGCAGTTCCTTATCACGCTTATATTGCACATACGCTAATTCATAATCGGCTTTAGCCTGCTCTAACAATAATTCCAATTCATCAGTATTAAGACGAGCAAGCACATCTCCCTTTTTGACAAAATCGCCAGGGTGAGCATCAACTTTTTTCAGCTGCCCTGAAACCCGAAACGCCAAAACGGCTTTATCGCCCGCTTCAACGACTGCAGGAAATGTACGAAAAGTTTCATTATCACCAACAGAAACGGCTTCAAGCTTAACTGGTCTAGATTCAGGCTCAGGTATTTCAACTTCCTTGTCGCCACACCCCTGAATGAACAGGGATAGCATAGCCGTGGCTAAAATAACGCGTCCCATAAAACCCTCAATTATTTGTTTTTGTTCTCTTTATACTTATTGAATATCGCTACATATGGCTATGTAGCGATGTATCTCCATCTGTGGTTATCATAAAAAAGCACCACAAATTAATAACCTAGTTACACTATAGCCCACAAACTGAGACTAATTTTCGAACAAGCACAAAAAAACAACCAAAAACAGTTTATTAAATAAGAAAGTCAACCTAACAAAGTCTTCTGAATGGGGTGATAGTGTAAAGAAGCATTTCAAAACAAATCAGAGAATAGGGATTAAATTTGGGGTATTTTGGAATATTTGTGCGGGGATTAGCTAACACTGAGGTTTTTTCAGGTGATAATTATAAAGCTAAAAAAACAAAAAAGGAGCCGAAGCTCCTTTTATCCATTTAATTTAAGTGAAAGAGTTATGCTTTTTCGATTTCAGCAATTTTTACTTTCCACGTATCCGGGCCAGTTTGGTGCGCGTTAACACCTTCAGCATCAACAGCAACCGTTACTGGCATATCTTCGACTTCAAATTCGTAGATCGCTTCCATACCAAGATCTTCGAAGGCGACTACACGTGCTTTTTTGATCGCTTTCGCAACAAGGTAAGCCGCACCGCCGACTGCCATTAGGTAGACCGCTTTATTCTTTTTAATTGACTCAATCGCTGCAGGTCCACGTTCAGCTTTACCAATCATGCCGGTAAGGCCTGCTTTCTCAAGCATCATATCGGTGAACTTATCCATACGCGTTGATGTTGTAGGGCCAGCAGGGCCGACAACTTCATCACCTACCGCATCAACAGGGCCTACGTAATAGATAAAGCGATTATTGAAATCAACAGGGAAATCTTCGCCTTTCGCTAGCATGTCTTGAATACGCTTATGCGCAGCATCACGACCCGTTAAAATTTTACCTGAAAGTAAAACAGTTTCTCCCGAACGCCACTCTTGAACATCAGCTTTTGAAATCTCGTCCAAGTTCACACGTCGAACACTTTCACCGACTTCCCATGTTACTTCAGGCCAGTCTTCCAGTTTTGGTGGCGTCAATTCAGCAGGACCTGTGCCGTCAAGCGTAAAGTGCACATGGCGTGTAGCTGCACAGTTAGGGATCATGCACACAGGTTTTGAAGCCGCATGAGTCGGTGCCGTTTTGATTTTAACGTCAACCACTGTTGTTAAGCCACCAAGGCCCTGTGCACCAATACCTAACTTGTTCACGCGATCGAAGATATCTAGGCGTAATTTTTCTTCTGCTGTTTCCGCGCCGCGCTCTTGCAGTTCATGGATATCAACCGACTCCATGAGTGACTCTTTTGCAAGCACTGCCGCTTTTTCTGCTGTCCCACCAATACCTATGCCTAGCATGCCTGGTGGACACCAACCTGCACCCATTAACGGTACTGTTTTTTCTACCCACTCAGCCACATCATCAGATGGGTTCAGCATTACCATTTTAGTTTTATTTTCAGAACCGCCACCCTTAGCAGCGATTTGAATTTCAACCTTATTACCTGGCACCATATCAATATGAACAACAGCAGGCGCGTTATCTTGGGTGTTCTTACGCGCTCCCGCCGGATCCGCTACAACAGAGGCTCGTAACGGGTTATCGGGATTGGTGTATGCTTGGCGTACACCCTCATCAATCATCTCTTGTACGGTAAGATCGCTATCCCACTGTACATTCATGCCAATCTTAACAAAACACGTTACGATTCCCGTATCCTGACAGATCGGACGACGCCCTTCCGCTGACATACGTGAATTAATCAGAATTTGAGCAATGGCATCTTTTGCTGCTTGGCTTTGCTCTTTGTTATAGGCTTTTTCAAGTGCCTGAACAAAGTCTAGCGGGTGGTAATAAGAAATATACTGCAGCGCATCTGCTACACTGTTGATCACATCTTGTTTTTGGATGACGGTCATAAAGCCCTCGTTGATTTATTATCATTCCATGGCGCCCGATTTAATGCTTCCAATGTAAGGTGTGATTCACGATTAGTACGCCTGTATGTAGGGAAATGCACAGGGTAAAAACGTAACCACGCGGCCATGATCCTCATGGCTATTCTCCGTTAACCATTGTTTCTATGTATCCAATAAAAATAATGGCCAAAGGACGTCCTTGGGCGTCGTATTAAATTCTGCGTTTATGATACTCTTGCGGACAATTTCGCGCCATGCGCCAATCGTACACCTGTCACAAAAAAGAAAATGATTTGTAAATCACATCCAAAATTGACTATTGAACAACTCAATTACACTAAAGACGCTTCGTTAACGTGGTTTAAACCGTTGGCGGGCCTGCCTTGGGCTATGATATTACGCTCTGCGGCATCAGATCACCCAGATAATCGTTTTGATATCTTGGTTGCTGATCCTTTAGCCACTTTAGAGACACAAGATGAAATAACTCGTATTAAATTTTCAAATGGTGATGAAAAAACAAGCACCAATGATCCTTTCGAGTTAGTAGAAGAAACTCAGCAAAAGCTGTTACCCACGATTAACCCTATCAAAGATGTACCCTTTTTAGGTGGCGCTGTCGGCTATTTTGCTTATGACCTAGGTCGTCGTGTTGAAAATATTGCACTACTCGCAGAACACGATCTCGCAACAGCAGATATGGCAGTCGGCATTTATGATTGGGCATTGATTGCAGACCACCATACCCAGCAGCTTTATGTTATATCCCCGCACGGAAGTGAACGCAAAACCTGGCTTGAAAAACAACAAAAAGCGTATTATTCCAAGTTGGAAAAAAACGCGCAGCAACAATCTGCTTGCTTTGCATTAACATCCAAGTGGGCTGCAAATATGAAAAAAGCCCAATACTGCAACAAGTTTGATCAAGTTCAACAGTATTTACTCTCAGGTGACTGCTATCAAATCAATCTTGCACAGCGTTTTAGTGCTCACTACAAGGGTGATGAGTGGGAAGCATACTGCCATCTTGAGCAACATAACGGTGCACCGTTCTCTGCTTTCATTCGAACCAATGACAGCAGCGTATTGTCAGTCTCGCCAGAACGTTTTTTGCAACACAGCAACGGGCGTATTGAAACGAAACCAATAAAAGGCACCCGCCCACGTTCAAGTGACCCTGAACACGATGCTGAGCTAGCTAATGATTTACAAACAGCAGAAAAAGATCGCTCTGAAAATTTGATGATTGTCGATTTATTGCGTAATGATATCGGTCGCGTTGCTGTACCAGGATCAGTCCGCGTACCGCATTTGTTTAATATTGAGAGCTTTCCTGCCGTTCACCACCTTGTAAGCACAGTGACAGGCGAACTTGAGGCGAAATATAGTCCAACCGACCTCCTGCGTGCCTGTTTCCCTGGTGGATCGATTACAGGCGCACCCAAAATTCGTGCAATGGAAATTATCGAAGAGTTAGAACCGCACCGTAGAAGCGTTTACTGTGGCAGCATTGGCTATATTAGCCGTTGTGGAAATATGGACACCAGCATTACCATTCGAACACTGGTTGCTCATCAGCAGAAGATCCATGCATGGGCTGGTGGAGGTGTCGTTGCTGACAGCCAGGCTGACAGTGAATACCAAGAAATACTGGATAAGCTAAGTAAAATATTACCAACGCTAGAATAGATGAATACGTTAGCTACCCAAGCTTTTACTTAATAAAAGCTTGGGTATCATTAACTTTGGTGTTTAAAGAACGGCCAAATATCGATGTTAACTATACAGACTGAAATGAAAATTCATCTTAAGAATATATTTCAACAGCTATAGTTACTATATGTAAAACAGCAAGCTTTTACGCTATGGACAGTTTATGAGCGACCAGCAACAATTTATTACCCGTTTTCTTTTAGCACCTCAGGCTAAGTACGATAGAAGCCATACAACACGCATACGCCAGCATATAGAACCTTCTAGTACCTTAAAGCAAGCTGCTGTACTTATCCCTCTCGTCCCACGTAACGATACATTTAATGTCGTCTTTACTCGTCGTGCTCAGCACTTAAAACACCATCCAGGACAAGTCGCCTTTCCCGGAGGCCGCTTTGAGACTGAAGACATTGATTTAATTGAGACAGCACTACGAGAGACACGGGAAGAGACTGGTATTTTATGCAACAGAGATAGTATTATTGGGCAGCTTCCTCAACTACCGACAATCAGTGGTTACATTGTAACGCCATATTTATCGACTATCTCTCCTAACTATAGGCCAGTACTCGATCCAAACGAGGTCGATGAATTATTTGAGGTACCCATTGACTACTTATTAAACCCAGTGAATATGCGGACACAAAGGTTCACTCTTTCGGGGACCAATCATAATATTTATTCAATTCCATTCAGCAAATATTCAATTTGGGGTGCTACAGCTCAAATGCTAAAGGTACTGTCTAAACAGCTTTGGTATTAATAAACCTAATGTGACACGCTATTTTCCCTAATATTACCCCCTTCTTTAGTGTGATCCAGATCACCTTTAATTGTATTGCAATTCCAAGTGATTACATAACGGGATCTTGATCAAAGTTTTCCTGCAAGAAATCGTGAAAATGCGCCCCGTTCCGTAATTTCCGTTCCGTAATTAACTCTGGATATATAATCATGCAAACATCTACAAGCACTGCAGCGACTACAACTGCAAAAGCAGGATGGACATACAAAGACGTTACTTGGGCATTATCGCTATTCGGTACTGCTGTAGGCGCAGGCGTTTTATTCCTTCCAATTAAAGCTGGTGCTGGTGGCTTCTGGCCGTTAGTTATTCTTGCACTGCTTGCTCTTCCAATGACATGGTTCGCTCACAAAGGCTTAGCACGCTTTGTTCTTTCTGCGAAGAACCCTGATGCAGACATCACAGATACTGTTGAAGAACATTTTGGTAAATCAGGTGCGAACCTCATCACTTTTGCTTACTTTTTCGCTATTTACCCAATCGTTTTAATCTATGGTGTTGGTATCACTAACACGGTTGATTCTTTCATGGTTAACCAGCTAGGTATGGAATCAATTCCACGCTGGTTACTATCTGGTGGTCTAATCCTTGCGATGACTGCTGGCGTAGTATTTGGTAAAGAGCTAATGCTGAAGGCAACTTCTGCAATGGTTTACCCATTAGTATTCGTTCTACTAGCACTATCTCTATACCTTATCCCTGAGTGGAATGCGTCAATGGTATCTGTGAGCCCAGACTGGAGCACAATGCCTTCTGTAATCTGGTTAGCAATTCCAATTATCGTATTCTCATTCAACCACAGCCCTATCATCAGCCAGTTCTCTAAAGAACAGCGTCGTATCTACGGTGACAATGCAGTACAAAAAACTGACATGATCACTGGTGGTGCAGCGATGATGCTAATGGGTTTTGTAATGTTCTTCGTATTCTCTGTTGTTCTGTCTCTATCTCCAGAGCAGCTTGCAATGGCACAAGAGCAAAACATCTCTGTTCTTTCTTACCTAGCTAACGAGCACGACTCAGTACTGATTTCTCTAATGGGTCCAATGGTTGCTTTCGCAGCGATTACTTCTAGCTACTTCGGTCACTTCCTAGGTGCTCAAGAAGGTCTAGTTGGCCTAATCAAGTCTCGCTCTAACATGCCTAAAGGCAAGATCGAGAAAATATCTCTAGGTTTCATCGTTGTAACTACTTGGATTGTTGCGGTAGTTAACCCAAGCATCCTAGGTATGATTGAAACAATGGGTGCACCGATGATTGCGGCAATCCTATTCCTGATGCCTGTATTTGCGATGAACAAAGTTCCAGCAATGGCTAAATACAAAACATCTACTCCAGCTCAGATTTTCACTGCGCTATGTGGTATTGCGGCGATTACATCTGTAATCTACGGTGCACTATAAGGTTGTATATCACTCAAACAGTGATAAACAGCTATGATGAGTTGTTATTGTAAGAAAATGTGCTACAACGCATAGTCTTCTGAGACAATTCACGTAGAATAGACGCTACTAAAGAGCAGGACGCGAATGCCCCTGCTCTTTTGTTTTTTTAGCTCGCCAAGGAAGGGGCGAGAATGATAAAAACTATACAGTCTGGTGGTAGCAAGATCGCTTCCTAAGGCTGAGGTACTACGTAATGATCAGTGTTTTTGATATCTATAAAATTGGTGTGGGTCCTTCCAGTTCGCACACTGTTGGTCCAATGAAAGCAGGTAAAGAGTTTATTGACGACTTGCGTGCCATGGGCAAGCTACGTGATGTGACTAAAATTACCGTGGATGTTTACGGTTCACTTTCTCTAACCGGCAAAGGTCACCACACAGATATCGCTATCATCATGGGCCTTGCGGGCAATAGCCCTGAACATGTTGATATTGACAGCATTCCTGGCTTCATCGCTCGTGTTGAAGAAACTGAGCGCCTACCTGTAGGCATGCACTGCCATACAGTCGAATTCCCTCGTGATGGCGGTATGAACTTCCATACTACGAACCTTCCACTTCACGAAAACGCTATGACGATTCGCGCTTGGGTTGGCGATGATGAAGCATACACAAAAACGTATTACTCGATTGGCGGTGGTTTCATCGTTGACGAAGAAAACTTCGGCAAGCCTGCTGAATCTACAGTTAAAGTTCCGCACATGTTCACAACAGCTGAAGAACTTGTTAACGCATGTAAAGACAGCGGCCTTTCTGTTAGTTCGTTAGTTATGGCTAACGAACGTGCCATGAACGCTGAAGAAGAAATCAATACTTACTTCTCAAACATCTGGAAGACCATGCGCGAATGTATGGAACGCGGTATGAATGAAGAAGGTATTCTGCCTGGTCCACTTCGTGTGCCTCGTCGTGCAGCAGCACTTCGCCAACAGTTAATGACCACAGAAAAACTAAGCAACGATCCAATGACCGTTGTTGACTGGGTGAACATGTACGCATTTGCTGTTAACGAAGAAAATGCTGCAGGTGGACGTGTTGTAACAGCACCGACTAACGGTGCATGCGGCATCATTCCTGCTGTTCTTGCATACTACGACAAGTTTGTTCAGTCTGTTGGTCCTAAAGAGTACACGCGCTATTTCGCTGCATCAGGTGCTGTAGGCGGCCTGTACAAGCGTAACGCTTCAATATCTGGTGCTGAAGTTGGCTGTCAGGGTGAAGTTGGTGTTGCTTGTTCTATGGCTGCTGCTGGTCTTGCAGAATTGATGGGCGGAAGTCCTGAACAAGTTTGCATGGCGGCTGAAATCGCAATGGAGCACAACTTAGGTCTAACTTGTGACCCAGTTGCAGGTCAAGTACAGGTTCCATGTATTGAGCGAAATGGTATTGCTGCTGTTAAGGCAATCAATGCTACGCGTATGGCACTACGTCGTTCATCTGACCCACGCGTATCACTAGATAAAGTTATCGAAACAATGCTAGAAACCGGCAAAGACATGAACGCAAAATACCGCGAGACATCTCAGGGTGGTCTTGCAATTAAAGTAATCTGCTAAGATTTTTACTTTAAAATAGAAAGCTACTCCACTCGGAGTAGCTTTTTTTATGTCTACGATTCTGTCTTGAGACAAGCTATCTACCATTATTAAAACGCACCACTGGCGTTATGTAATAATTGTTCAATGTCTTCCGCCAGCGCGTCACCGCATTGCAGCGTCGTAACCCATGAAATAGGGATACCTTGCTGATCACCAAAACCATAGCAAGCGCCAGCCATCGCACCAACTAAGATACCCCGTCCACAGCTATCACCAGCAACTAGAATATTGTTAATAATCGCTTCAGTGTAACTGCTACTATTTTGCAGAATCCATGCAGCCATCGGTAAGCTATCACTTAAGTGACAAGCTTGATTGACGATAGCAAGGACATGACTGAGATCGTTAACATCACCACTGAGTACCCGTACTTGCTCGATTTTTTCTTGTATTGCCTCTGGCGATTTTACTTTAAGTACATTTAAAGCTGGTTCCATTCGCCGAGATCGCAACGCTTCATTCAGTGCACTAGCAAAAGCTTTTGCGCAAGCAATGGCCATCTCATTTTGATGAGTAATACCAACGACTCGCTCAATTTCATTCTCTAGCTCAACCGATGACATTTTCAAAGCCACTAATGCAGGTACTGCACATAAGGCAGGGTTTTGATCATCATCGCTGCCAGAGTCATCTGGCCAATCGTCCGGCTCCATCGAAAATAATGTCAATAGTAATGCTTTGGTTGGGCTGTCGACATAACCCATAAAATCGCCACCAGGACCAAAGTACTCAAGTATTTCATGCTGTATTGTTCGAGTTTCTATACCTGGTTGCGATAACAGCCGTGTATACAAAGCTAGCCACTCACCATAGGTCGTCAGCTCTCCTGCGGTTAGTTTATCATGGGCATAATACCCATCGACCCCTTGATAATGCTGGGCATCAGGCTCTATGAAAGGAAAGTGTGGTAGCGACTGTAATGACTTAACGCGCTCAGACGAGTAGATCCAATGTGTCCCCATACTCGCGGCGTCTGCCACCAGCGCGCCCATAAGTGCAGCATAACGTTGTGACATCTCTTATTCCTTCCTCGACAGAAAAGTATGCAATAAGCTTATACTAATAACGTTAGTTCAAACCATTTACCGTAAAGAAAGCAAAAGCAGGAATTTAAGACGTAAAAAAGCCCGCAAAAGTTGCAGGCTTTTAAATTCAGAGCGGTAATTCAGAGGCTTGCTCGGATTACCTCGCCTCAGTAAAACATTAAGCAGCCGCTTTTAAGCTAACTTTGTCTTTCTTTAGCTCGCCAACAGGCAAAATTGTACGGCCGTACTCATTGTTCAGTACCTGAGCCATTGCAAAGTAAATAGCACTTGCGCCACAGATAATACCTTCGAAACCAGCAATTGTACCGATCAGCGTGCTACCAGTGAAATCGCGTGCTGCTAGTAGGAAGAACAGTACGGTTAGTGAACCGAATACAAACTGTTTAGCACGTGGGTAGCATAAAGAACCGATAAACATGAAGCCTGTAAAAATGCCCCATAGCAGAAGGTACCAACCCATGAAGCTAGCTGGACTGGCAGGAAGACCCATGTAAGGCATAACAAGAATACCAACAAGTGTCAGCCAAAATAGGCCATATGATGTAAATGCCGTCGTACCAAACGTATCACCACGCTTAAAGCACATCATACCTACGATAACTTGGCTCAAACCGCCGTAAAAAATACCCATAGCTAGGATCATAGAGTCAATCGGGAAAAAGCCCGCATTGTGGATATTCAAAAGGATGGTAGTCATACCAAAACCCATAAGACCAAGTGGTGCTGGGTTAGCTAGTTTCGTAGACATTTGTTCCCCTACAGGAGTAATTCAAAAAAAGTTACAAACATTAAAATTTGGATGCATGTTCAGTGCGCGGCGAATTCTAAAGGATGATGCTAGGCAAATCAATCCAAAAACAGGGTAAAACTCAACCAAAATCAAAAAAAGTCAAAATAAACACCCAAGATGTAAAGAAAACAAAAGACACAAACTGAACATAAGTGTAATTAAATGTAAGTCATCTTTGACGTACTACACCTTCAAAAGTATTACACACCTAAAGATTCAAGGACTTAATTCAACAATGGGAAAAATGATATTTAATAACTTTTCATATTTCAAAAAAAAGCAGCCGATGGCTGCTTTTTAATCGAAAAACGTTGTTAACGCTTAAACGCGTGTTTTACATTAACTCGACATCTTGATCCTCAAGTTCATCGACACTGTTTTCCTCACCCGCCGTTATCTCTCTATGCTGTTCAGCAACAGGAGATGCAGGTAATTCAATCGGTGGAACGTTCATTTCTGGTTCACGGCTAACCTCTGTCAGTCGCTTTAATTGCGATTGAAGCAAAGAGATTTGCTCATTCTGTTGATTGATCAAGGTTTCGAGCAGAGCAAGCTGATCGTCTGCCTCATTACGCTTAAGTTGCTTTGAAGCAATCTCGTATTTGCGTCTTGCGATTGTTACGTCTTCTTTAATTCGCTTTGCCTGTTGAGACAGAGGGATATCACGTAAGTCATCATCTTTTAGCGCTAATGAGATATTCAGTAGGTTACCTTCAAGCTCTAAAATAAAACTTTCGTACTCATCACGGCTTCGATCACGCAAACTTTTTACTTCATTCGCTATATGCTCTGCATGCGCTAGTTCAAATTGAATCGCTGACACCGTTTGGTTTATGGCATCAAAAGCACGAGGTGAGTTATCAATGAGCGTTTTACCACTCGCAATCTCAGCTTCAACTTTTGCATAACTCAACGGTGCGTAATAACGTACATCATTACGACGTAATTCACGGAGCGCATCTTCTTGGGGCAAAATATAAATTCGCTTAATTACACGTATTTCTAAACTATGTGCTCGAGATAAAAACTCAATTTGATCTTTTTTAGCATCACTAACATCACCGCGAGCAATTGAGTTAAAAAGCCGTGCATAAAAGCGGTTCAATCGAACAAATTCACTTCTGTAGTGTTGGTTTGCATCAATAGAATTAAGATACGCTATTTGCGTAATCGCAGGGGCTAAAACATCGTCTGCTACCCGCTTAAAATACTCCAATTCTTTGTGGTTACTTTTAACAACGGCGATATCTTCATAAAAGCGATCTATGTAAGTTGTTGACGAAAATAGCGAGACACTCTGTAATGCCATTTCTGGTTTTTGCTGAATGTCTTTAAACAATAGGTCGGCTTTTTGCCAGCTCACCATCATGAGATCATACTTACTCGGCGAATAAATTCGTAACGATTCAGCTTGAATCAGTTGATCACGCCACTGCCGATGTACATTTTCCGCTGTTTGTAAGATAGTTTCTGAGTTAACTTCATTTTGAGCACCGCTTTCATTACCAGGGGTACTTCCGCATCCACTGAGTAAAGCCGCTAGCAAGATCAGCCCGACAGCTTTCCCTGTAAACTTCATATATCGTGTTCCAATTTTTCTATATTTATTCTGGTTATAGTGTATCTGACTCATTAACCGCAAAAAAGTTCAGGCATCGACTTCGATGCCATTCTAATCAAAAACTGACATTAGCAGAATCAAAACAACGAAAAACACAGTATTTAACGTATTTATTTAACGCTAAATCCTTTTTCTTCAATAAACTTTTTCATGAACGGCCGTGCTTCTTTATTCAAGCTCGCTGTAATTTGCTCACTCCACGACATATCTTTTTGGCCACTAGTACGGCTATGATAGTACGTGCGGACATTTTGGTCGTAAGCTTCAAGCTCAACGCGATCTAATTCTTGTTGATAAGTATCTTGATGAACAATTAACGATTGAGGCAGGCGGGGCTTTAACTCTGGCTGTTGATCTGGGTAACCCAAACACAGGCCAAATAATGGTAGTACATGCGTTGGCAACGCTAATAAGTCAGCAACGTTCTCTGGGTTATTACGTATTCCGCCAATATACACGCCACCCAAACCAAGTGACTCTGCTGCTATCATGGCATTTTGCGC
This sequence comes from Photobacterium makurazakiensis, assembly GCF_050336715.1. Classification (NCBI taxonomy): domain Bacteria; kingdom Pseudomonadati; phylum Pseudomonadota; class Gammaproteobacteria; order Vibrionales; family Vibrionaceae; genus Photobacterium; species Photobacterium makurazakiensis. The sequence goes on along the minus strand of NZ_JAKJSJ010000021.1, from coordinate 12,878 downwards.
CATTAAAGCGGCATCCACTGCACCAATCAGTGTTTGCTCGGTAAAGCCTAATTGTGCCTGAGGGTGAATTTGAATATGTCGGTTAAAATCAGCACAAAAGACTAAGAACTCTGCTGCCGAAGCAACGTAAGATTGACCACCAGCATACTCAGATAACCGTTCTCGCTTAGCAGGGTCGGTAACACGGATCACACTGACGCACTGAATAAAGCTTGAACTCGATGCTGCAATGGCACAATCAAGTATTGTTGATAGCTGTTCTTCAGCTATAGGCTGATCTGTAAACTTACGGATAGAGCGGTGAGCAAGTATAGTATCAATGGTCTGATTCATAGATATCCTTATCTTATAAGTAATCAATAGTGAACCGTTAAATGTAACACAGCCCACTATTATTCATATAACAAATAAAGCATACCTATAAAGCGACCGAATTTAGATAAAAGTAAGAAATATGCTATAAATTCTCATCAAGTGCTGTTGGCGTTGTTAGTTTTTTACAATCACACATCTGCTCTAAAATACTTAATAGCCTGTCTTTGTTTAATGGTAACGGATTGCCTTTTATCGCATTAGATAACAGTGCATCTTCTGCTACTTCATCGTACATAATGTCACACAGGCCATATTCAGATACCGACGGTAAGTTAAGTCGTTTAAGCGTACGTTTGGTCCATAAGATGCCATCGATGATCTCTGCATTCATCCGCCCTGTTAAAATACAAGCGAGCTGACGGTAACGATTTAGTACATCAGCACGCCCCGCCTCCCTAGCCGCCAATACATTTTCTTGCATTACAAATGGTGCTAGCTGAGCGGTAATTAAACCGTGTGGGGCCTTCAACCTTCCCCCCAATGACGATGCTAAACCATGTGCAGCGCCAAGTTTAGCATTCGCCAAGGCCATCCCACCTAGCAATGCTGCAAAAGACATATCTGAACGAGCCCGTGGATCATCATCTTCACAAGCCGCCAAAATGGCGCCTGATAAGCGGCGTAAACCTTCCTCACATACCATATCGGTTAACGGGCTTGGTTCGCCGCACACGTAAGACTCCATCAGATGAGTAAAGGCATCCATACCGCAGCAACCCGACATTACCGGATCCATGCCATACGTTAATGTTGGGTCGATAATAGCCAGATCAGGCAACATGTCAGGGCTGCGCAGGCTAACTTTTACATTTTCTTGTGCTGAACGAAGTACTGCATTTTTACTGACTTCAGAGCCTGTTCCTGCTGTTGTTGGTACCGCTATGAATGGTATCGGTTTGGCTTGAAGCGGTACATTGCGTCCCACAACCTCAACATAGTCATAAACACTGCCTTGGTTTGGGATCAACGCTGCTAACGCTTTACCTGCGTCAAGTACACTACCGCCACCAATAGCGACAATCATATCGGGTCGAAACTTCCGTCCCATAGCTGCCATTTCTTCAACCATCGCGATCAATGGCTCACCATGCACGGCGACTTGTTGGTAACGCATATTCTGTTGTTTAAAGTAGCTGATTATCGATCCAGCACGGGCACTATCTCGCCCTGTCACTAGCAGTACGCTATAACCAAATTGATTTAGTGAAGACAGCGAATTATTCAGCGCACCTTCGCCAAAAATAATCCGCGTAGCGGTCATAAACTGAAACATAGGCACTCCATTCCACAATACGTATACCCAAGCAATCTTTAGATTTTACGTATTAATCATGTCGTTCAAAGTCACTTGGGTATAAGTAATTATTATCGAGTGTGCCCTGATCTAAATTCCCTTTTTTGATTCTGAGCAAATTTTATACAGTGATAATCACCTTAAAGCTAATTATTCGCCTCGAGTCACATTTCACTATTGATAGAGCACTTCCCCCGAAGTCATAAAAATGAAGCCAATTTAAAATATTGCTGTCATTTCAGGTATCTACTCTTCTCTCCATTAAACATAACAACTGATTATTCATTTTTTATTTTCTAGGGACAAAACCATGAAACACGCAGCACTTACAGCAGCAATCTTAGCCACTTTATTATCTGGTACAGCCAGCGCAGCAACTGTTTACCAAGATGAAACATCTTCTTTAAAGGTTGGTGGCCGTGCCGAAGCACGTTTCAATATTTCAGATGAAAACAAATCTGACGATGACAATACTGACTCTTTCAAAGATAAGAGCCGTGCTCGTGTCAACCTTAAGGGTCGAACCGAAATAATGGACGGTTTGGGCGCTTTCGGTACTTACGAGATGGAAATTAATAGTGGTAAGGATGCGACGGTTGATACCCGCTACCTCTTCGCTGGCCTAGACACCCAAGTGGGGGCATTCTCATACGGTCAACAAGATTCAGCTCAGGTAATCCTGACTGACTTCACCGATATTCTTGCGACATTCGGTGGTGATGCCGCCGACCTTATCGATGGCAACAAAGATAAGCGTGAAAATAACTTCGTTTACTCTGGCTCATTCAATGACCTAACAGTGACTGCTAACTACATTGCTAATGAAATAAAAGATACTGATACCTACGGTATTTCATTCGTATATTCATTACCAATGGGGCTCGATTTGGGCGCGGGTTATGTTGACGGTAAAGAAGATGGCGATGACTCCGATCAGTACAACATCACTGCCGCTTACACCATCAATGATTTCTACGTTGCTGGCCTTTATGCTGGTGGTTCAATTGGCAATGCTGACCTAACCGCTTACGAATTAGCAGCTGCTTACCAATACAACCAGTTCACTTTCCAAGGTGTCTACAACTACCAAGAAGTCGATGCTAACGGTGTAAAGTCAGATGAATATGACTACTTTGCTATCGAAGGCATCTACAAGTTCAACAGTGATTTCCGCGCTTATGCTGGTTACCTATTCGAACAAATTGATGGCGCTGATGACCAAATCCAAGCGGGTGTACGTTACGACTTCTAAGTTCCAATTGTACCTCTAGCGAAGCTGGGCATATTGTCCGGCTTTTGCGTTTTTAATTTAGCCATGTCACTTCAATCGGTTTTATCTATCACACCAAGAGAGAAAACCTTCTTTCTCATTGCGCACAGTCACGTTATAGTTACCTCATCAAATTTTAGGAGAGAAATCATGTTTGTTGTTATTTTTGGACGTCCGGGTTGCCCATTCTGTGTTCGTGCTAAAGATCTTGCTGATAAGCTAAAAGAAGAACGCGAAGACTTTAACTACCGTTATGTAGACATCCACGCTGAAGGTATCAGCAAAGCTGATCTAGAAAAAACTGTGGGTAAGCCAGTTGAAACGGTACCTCAGATCTTTGTTGATCAAGAGCACATCGGTGGCTGCACAGAATTCGAAGCATACGCAAAAGAAAACTTGGAACTCTTCCAATAATCATTTTGTGATACAGAATGCTGCAATAAGTGCAACATATCCCATAACAAATTCTTAAAAAGGCTGATATTTCAGCCTTTTTTATTGCCTTGCTAAAATATACCAGCAAAAAACATTGTATTTTTTATTAAAAATATCACTTTTTTCGGTATGACCTTGTAGCAAAATCAGCTAAAATTTCATCACTTTGTTGCTGCTCTCTCCGGAAAAAATGTTGTGAATATCGATGTCGCCGCCCTCCTTCATCAAAATGATATTTTATTGCTCTTTGTTGTTCTGACTGTTGGCTTAACTGCAGGAAAAATCAGAATAGCAAACCTTCAAATTGGTAACTCCATTGGTGTTCTCATTACAGCCTTGCTGTTTGGAAATGCAGGGTTTACCTTCGACGCGGAAGCCTTAAATATTGGCTTTATGTTATTTATCTTTTGCGTTGGTATAGAAGCAGGCCCTAACTTTTTCGGTATTTTTTTCCGAGATGGTAAGCACTACCTGATGCTTGCTCTCGTGGTGATTTTATCTGCCATCACGATCACGGTCTTCATGAGCCGCTATCTAGGCCTTGAACTTGGTCTTGCGACAGGTTTAATGGCCGGCTCACTAACGGCAACCCCGGTACTCGTTGGTGCAAAAGACGCTTTAAACAGTGGACTGGCCGGTATTGATGACGCAAACCTGATTCAGCAAATGGTCGATAGCCTAAGCGTCGGTTACGCCATGTCATACCTTATTGGTCTTGTCAGTGTCATTGTACTCGCCAAGCTAATGCCTAAATTGCAGAAGCAAAACCTTGCAGAGTCTTCACAGCAAATTGCCCGAGAACGGGGCATTGGTGAAAGCGCACAACGCAAAGTATACCTACCTATTATCCGTGCCTATCGCGCTGGCCCAGAACTGATCAATTGGATTGATGGCCGGAACCTTCGCGAGTTGGGTATATACCGACAAACCGGCTGCTATATCGAACGTGTTCGCCGTAACGGTATTTTGGCGAACCCAGATGGTGATGCCATCTTGCAAGAAGGTGATGAAATTGCGTTGGTGGGTTATCCCGATAGCCACGCGCGACTCGACCCAAGCTTTCGAAACGGTAAAGAAGTTTTCGATAGAGACCTACTCGATTTGCGTGTTGTCGAAGAAGAGATTGTTGTTAAGAATGACAGTATTGCAGGTAAGCGGTTATCAGAGCTGAACCTATCTGAATACGGCTGTTTTCTTAACCGCGTCGTTCGTGCCCAAATTGAGATGCCGATGGATCATAATATCTTGCTAAGTAAAGGAGATATTCTTCAAGTGAGCGGTGAAAAAAGCCGTGTATTGGGGCTTGCTGAGCGCATTGGTTTCATTTCAGTTCACAGCCAAATTGCCGATTTATTGGCTTTCTGTTGCTTCTTCATTATTGGCTTATTGGTTGGAACCATTACCATGACCTTTGGCCACATTGCTTTCGGTTTAGGTAGCTCTGCTGGATTATTAATTGCCGGCATTACACTTGGGTTCCTTCGAGCTAACCACCCGACATTTGGTTATGTACCTCAAGGGGCACTAAATATGACCAAAGATCTTGGCTTAATGGTGTTTATGGTCGGTATTGGCTTAAGTGCGGGTTCTAACCTGTTTGAATCACTGGAACAAGCTGGCTTGACTGTTTTTGCTGTCAGCCTAATGGTGAGTGTTATTCCTGTGGTATTGGCCTATTTATTTGGCGCTTATATCCTGAAAATGAACCGTGCTTTACTGTTTGGTGCCATCATCGGTGCACGTACATGCGCCCCAGCAATGGATATGATTAACGAACATGCTCGAAGTACCATTCCAGCACTCGGCTATGCCGGCACGTATGCAATCGCCAACGTATTGCTCACCATTGCCGGAACACTATTTATTATATTAAGTTAATGTAAAACACGATATAGCGACGACTCTATTCTCTCTACGCCCCTAAAATACCATTGGGGGCGTTTTTTCGCGTGCTCACACTCGAGTCAGGCCTGATTCAGTCCTATCAACTACTATATACCCATAATAATCATTCGCCAGCTTCGGCTCTATTCAGTATATTGGATAGATAAAATTCTATTGGTAATCAAAACTATGCGTATCCTAATTGTTGAAGATGATCCTATTCTTAGCCACCACCTAAAATCACAGCTAAGTGAACTCGGCCACCAGGTTCAGTGTGCTGGAACAGCAGAAGAAGGGCTGTTCTTTGCCCAAGACTATCCAAATGATATCGCGATTGTTGATATCGGTTTACCTGATCGTGATGGTATTAGCCTAATTAAAGATATTCGCCAGAAAGGCTTACGCCTACCAATACTTATCTTAACGGCCCGCTCAAATTGGCAAGATAAAGTCACAGGACTTGAAGCAGGGGCTGATGATTACTTAGTTAAGCCATTTCAAAAAGAAGAAATGGTTGCGCGCCTAAGTGCGCTTGTACGCCGTAGCGCTGGGTTTGTAAAACCAGAAATGACCGCGGGCGATATCCGTGTCGACCTACTGGCTAAACAAGTTTTCATACACGAGCACTTACTAGAGCTCACTGCTTTTGAGTATGATTTGCTAGAATATCTAATGCGTCATAGTCGCCAAGTGGTGTCTAAGCAACGCCTGTTGGATGTGCTATATGAAGATCAAGAAGGCGATCCGAATACCATTGAGGTAATGATCAGCCGCCTACGTAAAAAATTCACCAGTAACGGGCAAGATAACCCTATTTCTACTATTCGTGGTCAGGGGTATATCTTCGAACTACAAGCACAATGAATCGAATTATTCAGCCAAGACTACGCCGCCGAGTGCTTGTTACCTCGGTAGCCATTATCGTTCTTATTACATCGGCTTTAGCGGGTGTAATAAACCAGCTGTATAGCCAAAGCTATATGGCGGCTTATTCGTCAGAGTTAGTCGCCCAGATGCCGATGGTGGTCGCCCAACTCAACCGAGCAGGACTGATAAAAGATGTCGACCAATGGATAGACTCTGTTGACCCATCAGATACTGATTACATGTCAGTCGTTTGTGATACAACCGATCACACTATTTGGCTGTCTGCTGAAGCTAAAGAAGCCAACATCGGTAATATTTGTAAAGAGTTACCAGATAGTATTCCAGCGCCTACTCTTATCGAGACCCTGAATGGTGAAAGCTACATTGCCTACAATATGAGTCAGGAAAGAGAGGGCAATAAAACCTTCCAACTGGTTGTGCTTCGCTCTGGTGACTCATACATTTCGTCGCTATCACAATTACATAAACGAACGACCTTTTACCTTGGGCTGTTTGTCTTGATTGCCATTGCGTTTTTAATTGCCGCGTTCCATTGGAGCTTCCAACCACTGCGAAAACTTGCATCACAGCTTGATCAGATGACTGACGCCAAGCGAGATAAACTTGATGATAATTTTCCAATGGAGCTACAAGACGTCACCCTAGCACTTAACCGCGTCATTGAGATCAGTAACGCTCAGAAAGGCCGATATCGCCATGCAATGGATGATTTAGCCCATAGCTTAAAAACGCGCTTAGCTGCAACCAATGCACTATTAGATGATAAAGACATCCCTCGTTTAGAGCTAAATCAACGTGTGATGGAACAAATCAGCCAAATGGATGAATTAGTTCAGTACCAACTTAAGCGTGCAATGATGGGTCAGCAAGGCCTGCAAAAAGATAAAACAGACCTCAAACCTGTTATCGACAGCTTCGATCGCTTACTGAGTAAAGTATACGCTGATAAAGATGTGAAACTTGGCTACCACTTTGACTTCAACCTAAAACTGCCGGTTAACCGCAGTGATTTAATGGAGTTATTGGGTAATTTGCTTGAAAATGCCTATCGCTTTTGTATCAGCGAAGTGCGCCTTTATGTCGATGAAAAGCGCGATCACTTTATTATTCGTATTGAAGATGATGGCCCAGGCGTAGCTGAGGATGTACGTGAAGCTATTTTCCAACGCGGTGTACGGGCTGATCAGCTCAACCCCGGTCAAGGTATTGGCTTATCAGTATGTAATGAGATCGTTCGAAGCTATCAAGGCACGATTCATGTTGAAACAGCTTCTATTGAAGGCGCGTCTTTTGTGATCAAATTGCCAAAGCAATAACAAGAACGACTTTCATTTACCGTCGCATAAAATAAAAAAACCGCCTTCCGGCGGTTTTTATTTACCTCGCGTTTTTATTGACTTAAACGCAGGTAGCTCATAAACGTATTAGATGTCTTTAACATCAAATTCTACAAGCGGATTAACATCAGCCGTGTAATCAACAGACTCAAGACCAAAGCCAAACAGGCTTAAGAATTCATCTTTATATTGTTGGTAATCAGCGACATCGAATAAGTTTTCGTTCGTTACGCTTGGCCATAGTTCACGACAATGCTTCTGGATGTCTTCACGAAGCTCCCAGTCATCAAGACGTAAACGGTTTTCGCTATCCACCTCTGCAGCGCTACCATCATCTTTATAAAGACGCTGAGTAAACATGCGGTGGATCTGCTCCATACAACCTTCGTGTACACCTTCTTCACGCATTTTCTTGAAGACCATTGCAATGTAAAGAGGCATAACTGGAATTGCTGAACTCGCCTGAGTTACGACACTCTTAAGTACCGCAACATTGGCTGAGCCACCTGTCGCAGATAGCTTATCATTCAAGGTTGATGCCGCACGGTCAAGATCCATTTTCGCTTTGCCTAGCGCACCGTGCCAGTAGATTGGCCATGTGATTTCAGTACCAATGTAGCTGTAAGCAACAGTCTTACAACCATCAGCCAATACACCAGCTTCTGATAATGCATCCACCCAAAGCTCCCAGTCCTGTCCACCCATAACGGTAACAGTGTCTTCGATTTCTTGCTCTGTTGCTGGTTCAATGCTTGCTTCAATCAACACATCTTTATTGGTATCAACAGCTGTTGCCGTATATGTTTCGCCCATTGGTTTTAGACTAGAGCGGATCACTTCACCCGTTTCTGGCATCTTACGAACTGGCGATGCAAGCGAATAAACGATCATGTCAATTTGACCCAAATCTTCTTTGATCAGATCAATGACTTTTTGCTTTGCTTCGTGAGAGAAAGCATCACCATTTAAGCTCTTAGAGTACAGACCTTCTTCTTTAGCAAACTTATCGAATGCTGCAGAGTTATACCAGCCAGCAGTTCCCGGTTTCTTTTCAGTACCCGGCTTTTCGAAGAACACACCAATTGTTGATGCACCGCCACCAAAAGCAGCAGCAATACGAGACGAAAGGCCATAGCCACTTGATGAACCAACAACAAGCACGCGCTTCGGCGCGTTGGCAATAGCGCCTTGGGCCTTGGTATAAGCAATTTGCGCTTTGACGTTTTCTTCACAGCCCACTGGGTGAGTGGTTGTACAAATAAATCCACGAATTCTAGGTTTGATGATCATTTTCAACTTCCCTTACACAATTGACTGTAGGATAAAAGGTAAATGACAAATTCGCATTAAATTTATGAGCGAAAACGCCAATTTTCGCAGTGGTTGGAGGTGTTCTTTGCCATTTTGTGAGCTAATGACATGATAATTAGACATAAAAAAGTGCCACGCTTTCACGTGGCACCGTTGAGGCAATTGGTTTACGTTGTACTTAAATCGTCGGCCTAAGCAGCCTTACCCGATTGTAAACTCCCCTTTTTAAAGTGGGCTGCAGAGAAGTGATCAACTTGAATCGCTTTCTGTCTAAGCTTATCAGCACTCAACATTTTTTCAGCATCGCTTTCAGTCATAATACCTGCACTAACAGCAGCTTGTATTTTTTCTGTTAATGGCAGTTTCTTAGAGATCTCACCCGCTTTAATCGCTTTGGTCAATTTACGCTCTAAGTCTTTAATACCATACATGGCAACAAAAGCGCGCTCCATAATGCCAACAGGATCATCTTCTTTGTCTCCGACATAACATAGCTGTGTTAAACGCTCACGCTGTTCTCCAGGTGTCATCAATAGTTTCGCAATTTGAATTGATAGCTCATCTTTCGGTGCCGCGTAATGAATTCCCACCGGGAATAGTAATGTGCGTAATAGTCGGCCAACGCCCTTACGAGGGAAATTTGACAACACTTCGTCAAATGCGACACCACACTGATGCAAACAGTGTTGAACGGCATAATGTACCAAAGGTAAATCTTGTTGTTGTCGCCCTTCATCTTCAAAGCGCTTCAATGTAGCTGATGCTAAGTAAAGATAGCTAAGTACGTCGCCTAAACGGGCTGACACCATTTCACGGCGTTTCAACTCACCACCTAAACTCAGCATGGCAAAATCAGCCGCAACCGCTAAGGCCTTACTCATACGTGACATATGTTTATAATAGGTGGCAGTCTCGCCACTCACTGGTGCGCGGTTAAAGCGTGAACCTGTGAATGCATTAACCATCGACTTCGCGACATTACCAACTGCAAAGCTAATATGCTTCGAGAGTAACTTATCAAAGTCTTTTGCTGCTTGCTCGGTATCGGGGTTAGCTGCCGCTTCCATTTCGTTTAGTACATATGGGTGACAACGCGTCGCCCCTTGACCAAAGATCATCAGATTACGGGTTAAAATATTGGCCCCTTCAACCGTAATAGCGACAGGCATGCCTAAATAATGATGGCCAATATAATTCATCGGCCCAAGCTGGATTGCACGCCCGGCATGAATATCCATTGAATCATTCAAAATGGTACGAGCCATTTCTGTCATATGGTATTTTGCAATGGCGGTAACAATCCCCGGCGTTTCCCCCATGTCGAGTGATGTCGTTGTTAGCGTTCGCGAAGCTTCAAGCATATAGGTGTAACCACCAATACGCCCCATCGCTTGACCTACCCCTTCAAAATTACCAATCGACATACCAAATTGTTTACGTACATAGGCATATGCGCCTGTTGTTCTTGCTGTTAGGTGGCCAACGGCTGTCCCTAATGCGGGTAAGGAAATACCACGCCCTGCTGATAAACATTCCACCAGCATTCGCCAGCCTCGGCCGACATAGTCTTGACCGCCAATAACCCAGTCCATAGGAATGAACACATCGTTACCACGTGTTGGACCATTCATGAAAGCAAGGTTAAGGGGATCATGGCGCTCGCCGATTTCGACGCCTGAGTGATCTGCTGGGATCAAGGCACATGTAATACCGAGATCTTGCTTGTCACCAATCAACCCTTCAGGATCTTGTAATTTAAACGCTAGACCTAATACTGTCGCCACAGGTGCTAAAGTAATGTAACGTTTATTCCAACTAACTCGAATACCAAGTACTTCCTCACCTTGATACTCACCATAACAAACCACCCCCATGTCAGGGATACCGCCAGCATCAGACCCTGCCTCAGGACCTGTTAATGCAAAACACGGAACATCTTCACCATGAGCAAGACGTGGGAGCCAATAATCTTTTTGTTCTTGAGTTCCATAGTGAGTCAGTAATTCACCAGGCCCTAATGAGTTAGGTACCATCACACAAACAGCAGCACTTAAGCTTTTCGTTGCTATCTGGGTAACGATGGTCGAATTTGCATGGGCTGAAAAGTCTAAGCCACCGTATTCTTTACCAATAATGAGGGAGAAGAACTTCTCTTTACGTAAATACTCCCAAACATCAGGCGGCAGATCTTTATCTTCCTGAACAATCTGATAGTCATCTAACATGTCTAACAATGTTTTGAGTTTGGTATCGATAAAAGTTTGCTCTTCAGCATTTAGCGCGGGTTTGGGGTAAGTCAGTAACGTATTCCAGTTTGGTGACCCACTGAATAACTCACCATCCCACCAAACGCTGCCAGCTTCCATGGCTTCTCGTTCAGTGGAAGAAAGTGGAGGTAGCACTTTCTTAAACATTTTAAATGCGGGATCACTGAGATAGCGTTTTCTTAGATTAATTAACGTACTCATGTTTCAGGTCCTTTTGTCTCATATTGTTATTGGTTTTTTACAGTTATTACATCTATCGTGTTCCTGTATGCGTATCGCAGATCAGCGATAGCGGTTGATCTATTGGGGCTGCTACACCAGCAGCCAAATAAGGAACCATGCGCTCTATTAAGTCTTCTGTGGTTACCTTACGGGAAAAATCATTTTCAGCGATTTCACACAACGCTGTTGTGGAAGCCATAGTGAATACTGACGCGCCGAGGGTGAAATGTAAGCGCCAAAACAGTGTTTCAGGGTCTAGTGATGGGTTTGCTCGACAAACAGCGGTAGTAAAAAGCTGCAAAACATCGTTATAGCGGTTAACGATAAACCAGCGTAAATGCCCTTGAACATCGGTATAACCCCGGCCGATCAATGACATGAAAACAGTTGCTCCCCGAGGTCTAAAATCATTTAAAGAAACCAGTGGAGCTTTAATACAGCGAAATACATCATCCATTGAGAAGTCATCACGAGTAAGTAAGACTTCCAAATCAGCTTGAAGTGCAGGTAAAAATGCGTCGAGATACCGACTTAATACAGCTCTTACTAAGGTTTTTTTATCGCCATAATGATAATTAACCGACGCAAGGTTAACGCCTGCCTTACTAGTAATTGCCCTCAATGAGGTATCTTTAAAACCATGCTCAGCAAATAACAGTTCGGCAGCATCCAGAATGCGAGCTTTGGTTTCTCCCTTTCCAGCCATATTCATTCACCCGTATTAAACACATGTTTAAACTTTACATCCTGATATCATTTTTAACAAGCGTTAAACACCAGCAGTTGTACAAGATCTTGATAACCATCTTTTATTCATGAAAGTTGCGACATTGATCGTCTGTTTTGATGCCATAGAGCGACGTATAGCATCGGTAAAAATGTGTATCACTCCAGTTTCATGCGACATTTTTGAGAATGCGGAATCTGATCAAAGTTAGAGAAATTTCAAAAAAAAAGGAACAAAGTTAAAAAAAGCAGGTCATATGTTATGCCACTGCTTTTTCTTAGAAGACATTCTTCGAAACCCGTCCCTTCATGGAGATGGGTTTTCTTTATTCTACAGAGTGCAAATTTGTCTTCAGCTATCCTCTTAACAATAATCAAATGAGCCACTTTATATCCAATCTAGAACATTCCACTTATCAACAAGTTATAAAAAACATAAAAAATAAATTCAAAATCAGGAACAAAATACAATTAACAGAGTCTCAATATATGTCATTAAGATTAAAGAGTTTCAATGTTAGCTGGCCGCCAAACACGTATTCATCTCTTTAATCAGCTATGGTACTGCTGCTAAACTCCTTATTGTGTAAATAGATTTCGCCCGCTGACTTTCAGCGGGYTTTTTTTTGCATCTTGTTTMGCTCCTGTGCAGCAATAGCGGTATAGGGAAAGTATCTGCATCTTTTTTKAAATCATTTTGAACTAATCCATTTYAATGCAGTCCTATTTATAACATTCAAATTAAAAGAGCCACGCGACAATTACTGCCTCGCTCTTTTAAAGCTTGATTGMCACTGCTGCTAAACTCCTTATTGTGTAAATAGATTTCGCCCGCTGACTTTCAGCGGGYTTTTTTTTGCATCTTGTTT
>NZ_JAKJSJ010000126.1:0-3665 GCF_050336715.1 Photobacterium makurazakiensis | reverse complement strand
GAATTTAAATTAATGAACAATGGATTGAATTTTAAATCAAATTTTATCAGACTCCTTCTATTTACTTACCTATCAGTAATGAGTTTTTCATCTTATGCATCTGAAGGTAATGAAGTTGAGTTTGCCGTGTTTTCTATGAATAAAGACATCCCAGCGTTGAGCAAAAGTAAAACAAGGATGTTATATAAAGGAAAAACAAAAAAATTAAATGGCAGTATCAAGATCATCTTAGTTGATTTACCAGAAAGCTCTATTCTCCGTGAAGATTTTTATAATATGTTATTAGGTAAATCGATATCTCAAATGAATGGGTATTGGGCTAGCCAGTCATTTTCGGGGAAGGGAACACCACCGGAAGAATTAAGCAGCGATGACATTAAAGAAATTTTAGAATGGTTAAATAACAATCCAAATGGTATTGCCTACGCGCCAGTTAATGCTGTGCCAGAAAATGCGAATATTCTAATTACGGTTTTACAAGGAGAGTAAAATGAAAAAACGTCTTCTCTTTTCGCTGCCTCTGCTTGTTTCTCCTATAGCAAGCTTAGCGGCGATAAATGTTACGGATAACCTGTCAATTAGTGGTTTTGGTTCGACATCTATCACGAAATCAGACAACTCAGTCCCTCTCTTTGTCAATCGTGAAATAACAGACGATACCTGTTATGACTGTGACACCACCTTTGGCCTCCAAGCCGATTTACATGTAACCGATGACATACATGCATCGGTACAAGTCGTAAAACGTCCACAGGATGATTGGTCTGATCCCGAGCTTGAGTGGGCTTATGTGTCATATGACTATAACGACCTAACATTCAAAGGCGGCCGATTACGGATCCCCTTATTTTTAATCTCAGAATATTACTACGTTGGCCAAGCCTATCCATGGGCTAGGCCACCGCAAGAAGTCTACGATAGTATTCTCGGATTTACTTATTTCGACGGCCTATCGGCTTCATGGCGCTATGAGCTCAATGACGAAGCAGTACTCACTTTATCGCCTTATTATGGTTTTGAAAGAGACAATAAAGTCGATCTTGGCTCTACAACACTGACTTTTGACACTAAGCATATGGCAGGTCTTGCCGCCGAAGTCAGCGGATTTAACTACCGTGTTCATTTCGGCTATATGAATACAAAATACTCGATGGTGCCCTCGCCTAAAGAAGAAACTCTAAACATTTATACACTAGGTGGTGAATACTCGCTTGATAACTGGCAGTTCATGGCTGAAGTTCAAGCAGACAAGATTCAAACTAATTGGTACGTCAGCGGAGCTTATCATTTAGATAAATTTACACCGTATCTTGTTTACGGTGAAAGCCACGACCGCAGAAAAACAAATAGCCTTACCGCTGGTGTTCGTTATGATCTCACCTATTCAATTTCTGTAAACGCAGAGTGGCAAGGTATCTACATGAGACAAGGTGATTATGATGACTTTGACACTGGCCAGTTTATTTTCCCATCTAAAATAACAGGTGAAGATAAAGACGCCAATGTATTTACGTTAATGCTTAACTTTGTGTTCTAGCGACTACTTTAAAGCACTTAGCAGGCTGTGCTAAGTGCTTTCTATCTACTGATTCATATCACTTCACAAGCATCGCTGCGCCAAACACACCAGCACTATCCCCAAGCAACGGTTTCATTATTTTAGTCTTCACTTCTGGATTAAATAAATGGGGCAAAATTGCTTTTTTACCTTCGGTATATAACCCGTCAATGTTACCAACCCCGCCACCAATGACGATAACATCAGGGTCTAACACATTGATGATTGAAGCGACTGCAATACCAAAGTTAGCATAGAGCCTTTCAAGTGTTTGCAATGCATTTACGTTACCCTGTTGAGATAACACTACGATTTCAGGTAACGACAATGTCTCTCCAGTTTGCGACGTGTAATAACGTTCAAGCGCCTTACCTGATAATACTGTTTCGACACAACCTGTCTTTCCGCAGTAACAATGTCTACCACCGGATTCAAGCAAATTATGCCCCCATTCACCAGCAATACCATGGCGGCCATTCAGAATATGTCCATTTACTACAATGCCCGCACCGACACCTGTCCCCATGATGATACCAAATACTGTTTCAGCTTTGATTTCACTTTGCTTAACGGCACCTAGGTGAGTTTCAGCCAAAGCAAAGCAGTTAGCATCATTGGCTAAACGAACAGTTACCCCTAATAAGGCTTCAAGATCGTGGTGTAATGGCTGGCCATTAAGGTGTGTTGAATTACAATTCTTCATGGTTTGTGCGGATGGATCTAATGTTCCGGGTGTTCCGAATCCTATCGCATAAGGTTGTTCACCAATTAGCGCCGTACAGCGGTCGACCAACTTTTTTATCTGACCAAGTACATGCTGATAGCCTTGTTCACCTTCTGTGGCAATGCGCTCTCTAAGCACACATTTATCATCTTTATAAGACAACACCGCGCACTCAATTTTTGTACCGCCAAGATCGATTCCCCAGTAATATTCTGCCATTCTAATCCCTATTATAATAACCCATCATCAATACCAACCTTAAATAAGCCTTATACATCAGCAACTCCAAGGCACTTTTCTACCCAAGTATCGACCTTAACAAAATGCCACAGATCACTTAGCGACCGGTTTCACATGATAAGCACAAGCATCCAATAAAGGAAAAATCAGCCATACTTAAACCAAAACAGATAGGTGCAGTTATTGATAAGAGCTGCTTTGCACTCTCACAATAACGTCCTTTTATGTTTTATGTTTTATGTTTTATGTTTCTCACTAGGAGATGAAAGCAATGTTTTTGAAAGAATCTCGAACGGGTGATTTAGTTGACGTCGTTGACATGTCTTCGTTAATTAATCCCTTTTCTCAACATGTCACCGTACAGTATCAATCAGGAGAGGATTTAGCTGATCCGGTGAATATAGATAAACAGCAATTAGCCTTCCCTTCAGGTGAAGAATTACCTGAATGTTGGATTAATGGCTATTACAAACACGGGCAACGCTAGTACTCATTTTCCTCTCTTACCCTCATTTATAGGTGTGAGAGAGGAAAGTGGAACGCCTAAATATCATTGGAACAGATACGGAATGATGCCACTAATGCCGCTTTGACCGATATTTAAAGGGATATCTGTCCGATATTCTGGCTAATTTGTTCTGTTAGCCTATCAACACCAACTGAAAGTGCTTTGACTTGCGCGTTGTATCCAGCTTCTTCTAGTGGAACTTGAATAAAAAATGGCTGCCGAGAAATCACATCGCCAGCTTGATTAATCACTATCCATTGCCCTTTTAATTTTGCCAACCCTGAAAAGTGCCCATTAAACGCCGTAAATTTAACCTGCAGCTTAGGCAAACCTACCGATCCAATTGCTGGCGTAAGCTCATCAAACCAATAACGTGATTGCTTCCGCCTTAAATCACTCGTAATCAATCGAGTTAACTGTACAGTAAGATTTTCAGCCCAAAGGTTTTGCTGAGCTTGAACGATTTCGGTATCACTCACTTGATAAACAAGACCTGTACTATTCAAATGCGCACTTACTTCTACAGGCCTCACAATGACTAGCGGCTGTGATTTATTGGCATACGTCATAAACTGATCAGTGTCATAGTTCGGAATTAAGTATGTTTTAACTGCTGGCTCCGATGAACTACACCC
>NZ_JAKJSJ010000125.1:0-4017 GCF_050336715.1 Photobacterium makurazakiensis | reverse complement strand
GACATACGGATTAACAGTCCGCCGTTCTACCAACTGAACTAAAGGGGAATTATATGGTGCCTCGAGGCGGAATCGAACCACCGACACGAGGATTTTCAATCCTCTGCTCTACCGACTGAGCTATCGAGGCAAAAGTGAAAGCGGTTAGGCTYTTACTTTTGCAATGTTGTTTACACAACGCTTGCTAAGAAATGGTGCCGACTACCGGAGTCGAACTGGTGACCTACTGATTACAAGTCAGTTGCTCTACCTACTGAGCTAAGTCGGCACACTAAATCTTTTTTAGTTCYAAGCCATTGGCTCAAAACTGAATTTGGCTCCCCCTGCAAGACTTGAACTTGCGACATACGGATTAACAGTCCGCCGTTCTACCAACTGAACTAAGGGGGAATTGCTTATTGTTGCTTGCACCATGTTCATCAAAAGAAGAAATGGTGCCTCGAGGCGGAATCGAACCACCGACACGAGGATTTTCAATCCTCTGCTCTACCGACTGAGCTATCGAGGCAACGGAGCGCATTAAAAAGGTTTTCCTGCTTTTCGTCAATGGTTTTTTGATAAAAAAGATTCAACCTTGTCTTTTTTGGTCTGTTTGTTCGGTTTTTGGTCTTTTTAGGTGCTAAAAGCAACTGGCAATTCAATCTAGTTATCAATGAGTGCTTGTTGTTCGAGGGCAAGGGCGCGAGATAAAGCTGGGCGTCGACTGACGAATTGGCGGTATTTTTCTAAAGAGGGAGGGAGTTTTTGCTCAAATTTTATCGCCCAGTTCAATGTGTGGGTTAATAAAATATCGGCAACGGTTGGGAAGTGACCAAGTAAATATTCATCACCTTTCATTCTGGCAGCAGCTGTTTGCAATGCTTTTTTTAACTCCCAAGCCGCGACGGGCAGCATTTCGGGCAGGCGAATCGATTCTGGAAGGGCGAAACGGTGTTTTCCCATCGTCCACAAGGGTTGTTCCAATTCTGATGTGATGAAGCTAATCCATTCATGGTGCTTAGCGGAATTTTGGCAGCCTGATTCGGGTAACCAGTGTTGACCATATTTCTCAGCGATGTACAGACAGATCGCAGATGATTCTGTCATAACGGCTGAGCCATCAATTAGGCAAGGGACTTTTCCATGAGAATTTAAGGCGAGATATTGCGGTGAGCGGTGTTCTCCGCGGGAGAAATCTACCAGGTGATATTGCCATTCAATACCCAGCTCTTCTAACAACCACGATACGCGTAACGAGCGAGTGCGCGGATAACCATACAAAGCGATCATTTATCATCCCTGAGCTAATAGTGTGTCGTTAACACTAAATTTAGCTTAAAAAAGACCACCTGGTATGGCGGTGGTCTTTGATGGTGATTAACGACTGTGCCTATTAAGAGATTGGGGCATGAGACATGAGACCCCTTAGCGGTGGATGGTAAATTTATTCACCCAGCCTTTTAGCTCCTCAGCTAATTTTGACAGGTTCTCAGTGCTCTGGTGGCTTTGGCTAACCACGTTGCTGAGCTGTCGTCCGCTGTCATCAATTAAGTTGATACGCTCGGAGATGTCATTGCTGACATGAGTTTGTTCTGCGGCGGCACTGGCAATATGGTGGCTCATCTGAGTAATTGATTCTAACGATGTCACAATATGGCCAAGCGCGACTGATGCTTCTTCAGATTGCTCAACGGTTGTCTGGCTGGTCGTTGCACAAACCCCCATTGTTTGGATGGCATTCTTCGATGCTTGCTGAAGGTTTGCGATCATTTGCTGAATTTCTTTGGTACTGTTTTGGGTACGACCTGCTAGGTTGCGAACTTCATCAGCGACAACAGCAAAGCCTCGGCCTTGTTCACCAGCCCGAGCGGCTTCAATCGCTGCATTTAGGGCGAGTAGGTTAGTTTGCTCTGCAATATCACCGATAACTTCCAGTACTTTGGCAATACTGTGTACATCGGTATCTAAATCAGATACCGCTTGGCTGGCTGTATTGAGCTCTTGAGCCAACCCTGCGATTTGATCGACGGTTGTCGTAATAAGCAGCTGAGTACGCTGGCTCTGTTGATCGGCATCTTTAGTACTAGCGGCACTGTCGTTTGCAGCATCGGCAACATTGGCTGTCGATGAAGCCATCTCGGTCATTGCTGTCGCAATCATTTCGGTTGATTGTTGCTGGGTGTCACTTAGCGTTGCAATTTGACCAGAACGGTGACGGGTTTCATCAAGTTCATGGTGCAAGGCGTGCATCGATTGTTCTAAATTTTGTACTTGTTGCGCCAGCGAATAACTCATCTGCTGAACAGCAAAGTAGAGGCTATCACGGGGGGCTTGTGTGGAGAACTGAGTATGGATCTGGCCATCTGCAATGGCCTGAACAGCATTGCGGACATCGCTAGGTTCGCCGCCGAGCAAGGCTAGCATGCGCTTAATTGCGAAGATGAGCACCGTCAATATTGCGGCAGCGATAATGAAACAAAGAATAAGTTGCCACTGTGCCGTTGACCAAAAACGCGCATTCACTTCCTGATAACCAACTCCTGTTCCTACTACCCAGCCCCAAACAGGGGTTTTTTTCGCGATAGACAATTTCTTTTCAATGCTACCGTCAGGGAGTTGTTGGTACCAAGTGTACTCAACCAGCTGATTGCGGCTGTTGCCCAGTACTCGCTGGATCAACTGGCCAATACTATTACCGTCAGCATCTTTAAAATCGTTGAAGCTAGTATCGTGTAGTTGCGGGTCTAATGGTGCTGCTACAAATGTCATGTCAGCATCAACAACATAGACATATTCATTGTCTTTATAGAGGTTGTTACGTAGTAAACGAGCGGCCATCGCTTGTGCGTCACTTTTTTCGAGCGTGCCATCAACGGCCATCTTTTCGACTTCAGTCAGAATGCTATAGGCGCTGTTGAAGACTTCTGTCACCCTTGCTTTGTTATCAAAGTCACTGGCAATACGAAGAGACCATAACCCTGTGGCGCTAATACTGACAAGCGCGAGGAAAATAATCGCCGATAAGGCGTAGGCCTGATGCTTCAGTTTCATAGTTGTTATTTTTCGGAGTTTATTAAGTAGGTTGGTACTTATAATCTTTTGCTTTTATTTTGTAAAACAAAACGGTTAAAAATGACGGTTTGAGCAATAGGTTAGAGGCAAATCATGATAGAACCATTCGTTGTAGGTATAAGGTTTTTCAGGGGGGGTGCCTTTAGGGGATACTAAGGTTGCAGGGAAGGGGGGAGTTCGAAGTTACTCATCGGGTGGAAAATATTCTTTGCTTGGTAACTCTTAGGCATAAAAAAAGCCTTGTCCGAAGACAAGGCTTTCTTATTTGGCTCCCCCTGCAAGACTTGAACTTGCGACATACGGATTAACAGTCCGCCGTTCTACCAACTGAACTAAGGGGGAATTATTCTTTATCTAATACGATAAATCATATCGGATGAATAATGGTGCCTCGAGGCGGAATCGAACCACCGACACGAGGATTTTCAATCCTCTGCTCTACCGACTGAGCTATCGAGGCAAAAGTCACACCGAAGTGTTAACTCTTGCAACACTGCTTACGCAGTACTTGCTAAAGAATGGTGCCGACTACCGGAGTCGAACTGGTGACCTACTGATTACAAGTCAGTTGCTCTACCTACTGAGCTAAGTCGGCACACGAATCTTTTTCGTCTTAAACCCGAAGGTCTAACACTGATTTGGCTCCCCTTGCAAGACTTGAACTTGCGACATACGGATTAACAGTCCGCCGTTCTACCAACTGAACTAAAGGGGAATTATATGGTGCCTCGAGGCGGAATCGAACCACCGACACGAGGATTTTCAATCCTCTGCTCTACCGACTGAGCTATCGAGGCAAAAGTGAAAGCGGTTAGGCTYTTACTTTTGCAATGTTGTTTACACAACGCTTGCTAAGAAATGGTGCCGACTACCGGAGTCGAACTGGTGACCTACTGATTACAAGTCAGTTGCTCTACCTACTGAGCTAAGTCGGCACACTAAATCTTTTTTAGTTCCAAGCCATTG
>NZ_JAKJSJ010000124.1:0-4064 GCF_050336715.1 Photobacterium makurazakiensis | reverse complement strand
CACACGAGCTTTGCTACTTTATGCCAAGCTTGGTTTTGTGCCGTATAGCGCAGAACCTCGAATTTCGTATGAAGGGAAAAGTGTTGTTTTGCTACACATGCATCTTAAGACCCGAACATAACAAGCTGTGTAAGTTGACCCTTAACACGTGGCATTTTTAGTATGAATTGGCTTTTGTGATTATGGGGCAAGGTTTTGTTTCAGTGGCGGGCAACTTCACAAGGGCGTTATATGCCATTATTCCTTACGGTTTAGGTCTCATTGCCGCTGGGTGTTTTGTGGTTTCAATGTGGGTCGCAATGCAGTAAAAATCGTTCCGTGAAATGGTGCGGGTTACCTTAATATCATGCCAGTATCCATTAGTATAAATAGCCTTGTTTCTCTCAAATTCATGAATCCGCACTGTTGAATTTGGTGCTGGTTCGTTATGCTTTCAGTGTTTACTAAGTTGCTGAAATTACGAAGCCAAGTTTGTAATTCAGTTGGCGGTAGCATGGTGCTCGGGGTTACAGTTAGTATCGTGGTCTTGGGTTGCATCTCCTGCTGCCTCGGTGGGGCGGCCAAGCCGCTTTGATTTCAGTGTTCATATAACAAACTGTGCAAGTTGACCCTTAACACGTGGCATTTTCAGTATGAATTGGCTCGTGTGCTTACGGCGTAATGTTTTGGTTTAGGGGCGGGCAACTTCACAAGGCGTTAAATTTCAAAGAGGAGCAAACTATCAACGCGTATATATTCAATGTGTTTACAGGTAAGAAGGCAAAGGGAAATCCTGCTGCCGTTGTAAAACTCAATTCTTGGTTACCAGCATACGAATTAAAAGCTATTTCTCGAAACTTAGGGCAACCAGTTACGTCTTTTATTGTTGATGTAGAACAAGGTTATGAGATTCGTTGGTTTGCGGGTGAAATGGAAATTAATCTATGTGGGCATGGTAGCTTAGCTGCCGCTGCTACTATCTTTGAGATTAATCCAAGTCATGATCCTGTTGCCGAGCTTCTTAATAAACATGGAACAGTTTCAGTTAATAAATGCGCTAATGGTTATACGATGGCTATGCCTAGTTGGGATTCAGAGTGTACCTCTGAATTGTCAAAATACAGCAAGCTGCTTGATCTGGAGGCAATTGATGTATTCGCAACGAGGGACTTGGTTGTAGTTCTCGAAAGTGAAGAGCAAGTTCGTAACTTCAAGGCAGACTTTGATGTAATCAAAAATATTAGTGAGTACCATGCAGTGATCTTGACTGCTCAAAAAGGAACTAGCGGTTACGTATTAAGGTACTTTGCTCCTAGTATTGGCATTAATGAAGATATTGCTACAGGTTCTGCTCAGTGTTCATTAGTTCCATACTGGTCAAATCGGTTATCACTAAAGAAGCTAGAAGTGAATCAACTATCAGCGCAAGGCGGATACTTCCAAGTTAATCAAAATCAAAGTGATACCATTGAACTGACCGTGAGTGTTGTGCTGACGCAAGTTGTTAAGCTTGGTGAAAAACAAGAAATTTAACAAAGCAATCAAGGTGATGCGTTGTACTCGGCGGTTTTGGTATGGAGTTCGGTGTACTTTGTTGGCTCAATGGGGCACACCTTATTGCAGGCGTTATATGCCATTATTTCTTACAATTTAGGTTTCATTGTCGCTGGTTATTTTGTGGTTTCAATGTGGGCCGCAATGCAGTGAAAATCGTTCCGTGAAATGGTGCGGTTAACTTTAATTTCATGCCAATGTTCATTGGTACAAATAGCCTTGTCTCTCTCAAATTTATGAATCCGCACTGTTGAATTTCGTGTTGGTTCGTTATGCTTTCAGTGCTTACTAAGTTGCTGAAATTACGAAGCCAAGCTTGTATTTTAGTTGACGGTAGCGTGGTGTTTTCGGTTACAGTCAGCGTCGCGGTATTGGGTTGTATTTCCTGCTGTCTCGGTGGGGCGGCCAAGCCGCTTTAAATTCAGTGTTCATATAACAAGCTGTGTAAGTTGACCCTTAACACGTGGCATTTTTAGTATGAATTGGCTTTTGTGATTATGGGGCAAGGTTTTGTTTCAGTGGCGGGCAACTTCACAAGGGCGTTATGTCTTTTCCCTCACTGTAGTCACCATAGTCCAGGTCATCAATGGCGGCCGTTTCATCAATCACTTTTCTGTCGTAATGCAGTGAGAATCGCTCATCGCAAGTTGCGGTTATTGTCCGGTGATCACAAGGTTCGTTCTTCTCTTGTGCATTTGTAAACACAAGTCCGCGAGCCGCAACAAGAGCAGGAGAGTCGGCGCGTGTTGGCCTATGTGTTTACAAAGTCGCTTTCAGGTTCTTTGCCAGTGAGCTCGCGCTTTTGTTGATACTATCTTGCATGATGAAGAGCGCAGCCTCAGGATGTTGTGTGTTATGAAAAAACACAAGCAAATCAGGTGGATTAAGCCATAACAAAAACATTAAGTTGACGCTTTTTACTGCGCATTTTTGGTATGGAGTTCGGTGCGCTTGGTGGGTTAAGTGGGGCGCAACTTATGTTAGGCGTTATGCCTTTCTATGGTTTTGATATAAATAAGGAATTTTATGAAATTTGCAGTACCTCTTGCGTTGTCGTTACTAACTAGCTCAGTTATGGCAACTTCTTTGGATATTTACGATACCAACCGAGAGCGAAATATTCCAATAACTGTAGATTTTCCTGTCCAAAAGGATTTATGCACTACGAGTAATAAGTGTAAGGTTGCATTTGTTAGTGCTGGTTATAAAGTCCCGTATTTGAAATACCAGTTAATGGTTCAAAATTTAAATGAAATGGGTTATTTAACTGTTGCTGTTGATCATGAATTACCAAATGATCCTCCTTTATCTAAAAAAGGGGATTTATATCAAACTAGGATCGAAAATTGGAAGCGTGGTGCAGACACGTTAGATTTTCTGCAAAGTAATATATCACTTCGTTATCCTGAGTATGATTTTCAGAATATTCTGTTAGTTGGGCATTCAAATGGTGGTGATATATCAGCATGGCTAGCTTCTGAAAATAAGTCATACATAAGCAAAATTATCACATTAGATCATCGTAGAGTAGCTCTGCCAAAAACAGCTAAGATCCAAGTGTTATCAATAAGAGCGACCGAATATCCGACAGTGGCTAGTGCTCTGTTAACTGAAAAAGAGCAAAGTAAATATCATAGTTGTATTGTCGAAATTGAAAATTCGAAACACATGGATTTAACTGATTACGGTTCAGAAAAAGTAATGAATAAGGTTAGGTTAATCACTAAAGGTTTTCTGTCTGGAGAGTCTTGTACCAAATTGAAACAACAGGCATAACAATCGCATCAACACGATTTGCTACACTCGGCGTTGTCAGTTTGTCTTTAGTTTCAGTGATTAAGGCAGTAAAATTCAGTTAAGCTGGTATCGTAGCAAACGTGTTATGCAGGCGTTAATTGGCAAGGAGGATAGATGGCAGACAATAAAGATAAAAACGAAAGGGTTTTTGTAGTTAATCAATCGTTCGTCGATCCAACTACAGACAGCAAAACACAGCTTTCATTGGCAAAATACGAGTTGATTTATGCAGTTATTGGGCAAATATTAGGGCTCTTTAGTATCCTTGGTGGAATAGTACTGTTTCTAAATGGTGTTGCAGGTTCCACTAGTTGGACTGCCAAAATATTTGGTTCTGAATCAACAGTAACCGACGCAGCACCGGGCGCAGTCCTTTTTGTTGTAGGTTTGTTTTTTGTTGTGGTTACTAGGTATAAATTTGTACACAAAAAAGCCAATTAACAAATTGCTCAAGTCGACAGCTAACACTCGGCATTTTCGGTTTGGTTGAGTTCAGAGATTCCGGTGATTATTTTAGTTCAGTGATTGTTAGCTGCAACTTAGCAAGGCGTTATATGCCATTATTTCTTACAATTTAGGTTTCATTGTCGCTGGTTATTTTGTGGTTTCAATGTGGGCCGCAATGCAGTGAAAATCGTTCCGTGAAATGGTGCGGTTAACTTTAATTTCATGCCAATGTTCATTGGTACAAATAGCCTTGTCTCTCTCAAATTTATGAATCCGCACTGTTGAAT
>NZ_JAKJSJ010000123.1:0-4313 GCF_050336715.1 Photobacterium makurazakiensis | reverse complement strand
ATCGAGAAATGGCCTATTTTATGTGGCTGCTACAGTGCAGCCACATAACAAAACAGAAAATAATTTAGCCGCTTATAATAGCGGTTTTTTAGGATTCGATTTTTGTGGGCCACGTTTTGGGCGTTTAAATCCAGAACAACTTTGGGATTTAAATCGCGTTAATCGTGATAATCAATTTATCGATGAAAAGAAAATCGAACACGTGGCTTCTTTGCCACACTATAGTGCCAATCACCTCCGCGAAGCGGCGGCACGAAGTGACGAAAACAATAGGCTTGTCCAAGGGCGCAAAAGTCCGACACACCCTAAAGTCGCTAATTTATCACGCCGTATGGCAAAGCTGTGCAGGGCTCAGCGTGGTTCGGTAGTGCTTGATAGTACCGAGGCGTTTTACAATCACGACTCGATGTACGCGATTACAGACAGCGGGAACAACGCGCGGGTTTTGCCTCCGAAAGGGAAATCTATCGTTGCCGAACCTGAAGTGACACCTAATTCCATCAGATTAATGAAACGTGATTGGTCTGGCGGTTTCAAAATTCAATATTACACGCAGACACCATCAAGCTCAGCGCCAGATGCTCAGGAAGGGGACCGTTTTACAGAGAAGCTGACTAAGCGTTCTGTGTTGAAAATTTTTGAGTCAGGTGCGTATGTTGCAACATGTTGTGGTGGTTTTGTAACGTTCCTGACTCTGACGTTCTCTAATGAGCAGCGACACAAAATCTTTGGTGGCATGGTTGAAGGGGATGCCGCGCCATATTGCACTTTGCCTGAACCCCCGTTGCCGGCGAGTAAAACCAGAGGCGCACGTTCAATGTTGCGGGGGCGGCCAAAGATTAAATGTACCGATGGAAGTAACACGCCAATTAATATTAAACGCAACATGGCGAAATCCATTGACCATATTGCAGGGCCTTATTGCTACATTGATACGTGTGCCGATGACCCAGCAGCCACGGTTGATATTCATAATGATGGTTCGGTTAAGGTGATGAATGAAAATGGAAATATTGCCGGGCCTTATACGCCGACTTTTTCTAAACCTGAAAAAGAATTCACGTTAACAAAAACGGCAGAAACGACGATAGGAAAAGAAGTCAGTCGCTTTTTAGATGGTGCAAAGAAGATGTATCACCGAGGCTGGGTGGCAAATCATACGGTTGAGGTTGATGCCGAAAGTGGCGCGGAATATTGCAAGCTAGAAGAGAAATCAATTGCTGGCTACACCAAAGCCAGTGATGTAGGCCCAACACAGGAATCGTCAGATTTTCATTATATTTGGGTGGCTGAATGCCCAGCAAATGAAAATGGTGAACCTAACCCTCATGTTCATGTTTTATTAAATTGGTCGGTACCCAAACCACAGTTCTCTGCCTGGTCCAAACGGTTGGAAAAGCTTTGGGGAAATGGCTTTGCTAATTTACAACGTATTCAACAGCCCAAAGCCGCCAGTTCTTACATCATCAAAGCCGTTGGCTATGCTGCCAAAGGTGGAAATGCCGACCAAGGGTTAATTAAAGGTAATCGATATAACATCGCACGATGTAGCCGTGCTCCTGCATGGGAATGCGTTGCGAGTTTTGAAGCCGATAACATGGCCGCAATCATTAAAGAATGTGGTTACAAGCTAGAGCAATGGCGTAAACCGTTAAACAGAAGGATAAGGCGGATTGAAAAACAGTTAGACCAAACTATTAAAGCGAAATCAATCGCTAAACAAGCACGTAAACCAGAAGACGTTATTCATAAGCTAACGGGGCGGATCATTCGGCTTGAACATCAAATACGGTCTACGCGTGAACAAATAAAAAAACGCGATGTGTACGCTACGACTAAAAACATTTTCAGTATGTCATTTGATGGCAATCAGGCAGAAGAGAAGGTTTGGGATTTTCTATTATGGGCCGCCGGTGCACGTGGTTGGTCGATGGAATCAAGGTCCGGCGATGAAACTTTCCTAAACATGATGGTAGAAGCGAAAGAAACAGCTTGTGCAGAGTACGAGCAGAATTATCACAAGTTCAGAGAAAAGCGTGCTTATTGGCAAAGTGTTCTAAATGATCCCTTTGGACGACGTGATGATGGTGACCAAGACGCAGAGTTAGCGTGGAGCATGTGTATGCGAGAGCAATACATCAGTGATAATGCCCACCATGCTTAAATAGCTTTCTTGATTTATCATCATCAAAATCAGGTGGTTGTATCACTTTTTTGAACTTAACTGCTGCATATCGCAAATCATTACTGTATATTCATACAGTACTTTTCGGGAGGGATACTGCAAATGGCGCATTCAATCAGCTGGCAGGCCATTGATTTCATAGTTGAAGCATTGGCTGGCAACACATACGGCCAAGACCGTACCGAGGTAGGAGTTTACCTGGTCGAACTGGTTATGAAAGACAAGAAAGGGCCACTAGATGAGGCCCAATTAGAAATGGTTAAAGCGCTGCTGGTTGATGCGTCGAAGGAAGGCGCGCGTGTGGAAGCAGAGACTGATTGAGTGTTTATTTATGAATACTTCGGGCTTACATTCTGAAAATAGTGAATCTGCAAATTTAGCTATCTATAAATTAGATAAAATATGGCTAAACTCGACTTTTCAGGTCACGCTCACTGCACCATTACAGTAACACTTAATTACAGTTTATCCGTGGTACCTATAGGATTGATTGATTTATATGATTGTGGCTCGCTTTTGTATTCATCATAATTATCTCAAATATTACATGTCAGGTACCAAAATTGAAGCATAAAATTAAAGTTATCGTTAGTATTGCAGCTGTGTTAATGAGCCTTCAAACATCCTTCGCTGCTGAGGATAAATCAGACCAACTAGGGTTATTCACAACTATTGCCTCTGATTGCCCTGTTAGTAGGACTCAAGTCGATAACGCTATCGAAGGAGAATTTCTCCGAGCAAGAATTAAACCTTCGCGCAGCCTAGATTTCAATTTGAACGTCAATGTGTCTTGTCTTTCAATTAATAACGTAGCTGGTAACCATACCGGGTACGCTATTAATTATGAGATTAGGTATGGTACTCAAATAGAGGATGGAATGAATGTACTAATTGAAACACCTAGCTATGGCTCAATGCTGATAGCTGGTCCCAACAGTAGCTCTTCACAGTTTATTGTAAATGCTATCAAAGAGAGTACATCTTCAGCTTTGACAGATTATCTTAAGATGATAATGGAGTAGGGTTTTGTGTGGCTCATAATCCTTTACGGCAGGCTATTTTTCTAATTCACAAGCTAAATTAGGGAACAATAAAGACTGCAGATTGTTCCAGAACAGAGCATGTACAAAATCAAAACATAGCCAGCTGACTATGTAGTTCCTTAGCTTTTTCTGCAGGAAGAGACTTTACTATAGCAACGATCAGCTCGTTGGTATTCTTGGCTGAAGGGCTAAGAGTATGGGAAAAGCTAAGGTTCATCACGAATGAGTGGCCACACTCAGGGTCAGTACAACTGCAGTATAAATCCGCATAGCCGGTCGATATTCGATTGGTCTTTTGAATATTAGCTTTCTCGCCACACCCCGGACAAAACACTCTCATAACTCAGCCACTCCATTGATGAACTTACCCATTAAGTGTAAACCAAATGACTGGTTTTTTATACAGTGTTGTTGGTAAGTATAGTAATGCATGAAGAGACTAGGGCACCCACGTAAAACAGATTCACGTCACGGAAATCGCACTCCTCCTCCCCACCTGCGACGTTTAAAAAAAGTGTTTTTTTTCAGTTTTGTTTTTCGCAATTTTGGCAGAGGTACCAAGTGCGTGATTTGACGTTAAGCCCCGTGAATACAGGGCTTTCAAGGCATAATCAATGGAATAAGTAAGTGGGGAATCCACAAATATAAAACTGAAAAATTGAAATTAATTACAGTGTTTTTCAGTTTTAAGGATCACTTAATGATCTCTTGGGTTGATTTAACCAATTGAAAGTAAAGGGTTTGATGCGTTTGTTGTCACTGTTTTAATGATCTGGTTGATCATGATGAAGGGGAGGTAATTTAGGCTTGAAGCCAGTGATGGCAAGGGCTTCAAGCATTTTCAGACTGAATTTAAATTTCAAATAAATGTCTTAAAAGTAGTCACTATTTATTTAGTAACAGTAATACTTTTTTCGAGGTCATTAATATAACTTTTTAAGTTCGAATCATGTAATACTTGCTCTAAGCCGGTGTCATATTTCTCGATAATTGCTGGTGGAACAAACATGAATGTATCTTTCGTAATAGAAATTTTCACAGAAACATGTTCGGTGCTGATACAGGGGCCTGCGCTAAATAAGTCC
>NZ_JAKJSJ010000122.1:0-4336 GCF_050336715.1 Photobacterium makurazakiensis | reverse complement strand
GCTACCCAGTTCAATGCTGTCTTGCTCAATATTGAAGTCAAGGTTAACGTCAAGCTGGATCTTCGATACCGGATCTGGTGCGCCGCTCCAGCTCATGCCGTATATCGTAACAGGTTGTTTGGCGGTGTAGGTACCTTTGGGTAAATGCATGTTATCGGCATAACTAAAGGTRGAATAAAAAGAGCCGTGACCGTTYTGTACGCCATCATTCATGCGTAAGTTTTTRCTGCCAAATTTCTTATGGCCGCGGATCTTAGCGACGAACTCTTCGCCTTCCTCGTTGACKACTTCTACCTCGATGAACGAAGTACCGCTATTGCCGTTCCATACTGAGCGGGCTGGGGTCGAGGCATCAGCGCGAATAACACCGTCTTGTGCTGGCACGTAAAAAAACACGCTTTTCTGGCTTGGTTGTGATTTCGCATAGTTCTCGGTGGTTTGGCCCAACGTATAGCGCTGGCCTTCATTCAGAACCCTGCATTCATCGGCGCTAACATTATCACCACAAGTTGTGTTCCATTCTGCGCGCTGTTCTTTGGTGGTGTACGTTTCTGATAGGGTGTTACCCAACCCTTCATTCAGAGCATTAACGGTATAACCTTTGTGGTCTTGCTCTACTGTCCAAGTGAAGACACCAGCAAGATTGTTCTCCTCGGCGTATCTAGCCTTTTGGTTAGCGGTACGTAGCGTGTCACCGCTGAAGTAAACACCAGTCTGGTCGTTGTAATAGTAGTCAGCATTTACCGTTTGGTCGGTATAAAGTACAAAGCCGTTTTCCCCTTTCAGGTTTTCACCCGCCATGTTGGCATACAGATCGTAGCCTTCAACGACAGTCGGTTCATGGCTACCGAAAACTTGTGTTGCAGTAACGCTGGTCGCTGAGCCTGGCATACCCGGTTCTTGGATTTCACCTTGCTTACCGCGGTAATAGTTAGCCACACCGAGCATGATACGCTGTGGCTCAACGCCGTATCCTTTTAGAATATTGATCGCTTTTTCTGCACTGTTTCCACCATTTTCACCGATGTAGCTATTGCCGTATAGGTTGCTTTGATGCCCCAATTTATTTGGTGTGAATGCCCCCCAGTAGTCGTAGTTCATCAAGTAGATGTAATCAAGGATACCGCTAGCGCCAGCTAGGGTTTTATAGTTGTCGGCCCCGATCAGCGCCATGTATTCTTCAGTTGCTCCAACGGCACTTGAGATCTCGATATCCTGTAGCCCTTCACTGTCCAGCGCAGTACGCATGGATTGGATCAGCTTAACGTAGTTATCGGCATCATTTGGTGTTTTGGCACCAGATTCACCACCGTGACCAGGGTATTCCCAGTCGATATCGACACCGTCAAACCCCCATTTTTTAATGAATTTCACGATAGAATCGACAAACACCTGACGGGTTTCAGGGGTTGCAGCCATACGGTGGAATGGTTCAGATAGGGTCCAGCCACCGACGCTCAACGCTAGTTTCATTTCAGGGTTTTGTTTTTTCAGTTCTAGCATTTGCCCGATCAGCCCACGAACGTTACCAGGGTTAAGGCCATCGTAGTTTGCCTTGCTGGTCGAGTCATAAAGATCATTCCAGCCCATATTACTTTGACGCTGGCTGATGCCACTTTGTAGACCGCCATACATATCGAGTACGGCAATCTCGTGCTCGTCGAGTTCTAGCTCGTTACACGCCTGAGCGACTTTATCGGCTGTAGAGCCCTGATCGCCACAAATGCCGAGGAAAGAGTAAACGAGTTTGCCATATGCCGTTGGGTCGATGGCTTCTAGGCTAAATTGGCGGTCATACTGGGCCCATTCGGAAACATAGCCAGTGACCACTTTGTTTGAGTTACGTTCAATCACGGTTTCTGTGCTCATGGTGCCTGTTTTGATATCACCCTCATCGTTGTAGATCACCGTTTGTTGGGTCATTCCTTCAAGACTCGTTTCATAGTCGAAATCAGAGCTCGAAGGTGGTGTGGTATCGTTAGTTAGAGTGACGTTACGTGTTGCACTTTCTCCGTTAGGGAAGTCGGTTGACTTTATTGTTACTTTGGCTGTGATGGCGCTCTGTTCGGCTACCATTCCGGGTGGAACTTGCATTTCACCGAATACTGTTGCTTTATCAGACCATGAGTCATAGTCGACTAAGGTAAATGTCTCGCGCCCCTGACAACCTACTTTTTGTTCATCAACAAAGTAGCAGGCTTCACTAGGTACTTTTGCCCAGTTCATATCGAAAGCAATTTCGACATTACCACGCTCTTGCTCTGGGAGAGTACTGTAGTCGAGAGTGATAGCGCCACTGCCAGCGTGAGCTCCCATCGCAATGCTAATTGCCATGGCTGTAAAGCTTAATTTACCTATATTCATTTTATTAATCCTGCTAAATACCAAATTATTATTTCTATTAAGGGAATCTCAACAGAGTATTTATTATTAGTGGTTTAGATCATAAATCACGTTAAGTTTTATTAAATTTCACATCGACTCAGTAATTACTGAGTTAGAATGTCAATATAAATTAATCTAAATAACATACTTAACAAATTAATGTGTAAAAATAACTTTCACATATTGATTTAGAAAAATTAATTATTTATTTAATGCTAGGTTAATATCTGTTGAGTTTATATGATAATTACATAAACACAGTCACTTAAACTTTGTAGGTATAATATGAAGAAATGGGAAAGACTTGATAAAAGGGTTTATCGGTCATTTTATTTTGCTTTAGAGCGGAAAGGTCACCTTTCTTTAATTTCAATAGTTAAAAGCCAAAGGAAGATACTTAACCAGAAAATGGGGGGGATGTTCTCCCCTCGTGAAGTACATCAAGTAAATACACTCGATGTAAACTATGAAAAGGTAAACAGTAAGAGAATAGAAAATTTCAAAAAAAGAAAAACCATAGGTGAAGCAGAGTTAGCCATGAGAGATTGCTGGCGATAAAATGTTGCCTTAGAGTCTGATAGAAAATGCTTTTGTCGTTAAGATGTAAAAGATTGGGGTGCTTTATTCCTTTTAGGTGTTTCTTGTTTACTTTGAACTCAAAGTACCTAGAAAGCTACTATCATGTTTTGTATTTAAAGAATAATAATGATTGTTTTTACATTTTTACTGCATATAACCTTTACCGTTGAGCTAAGTTTTATCTGAGATATTATATAAATTCATTTAATTCCCTTCTTAAATAAAAGCCAGGTTAACACTTTGGCTTTTTATTATTGTCTTGCCCTATTCTGAAATAAGTTGAAACTTTAGAGACTTATCTATGAACACTTCAAATATCACAATAATAAACCGTTCTTAGCGTGATTACACAATGGGCTTTAAATTGGCTGTTGTCTGCAAAGTTGAAAAAGGCGAAATGACATACAAATAAGCCCAAGATCACTATGGTATATAAGGTCGAAGTACAGTTCTTGTTTTGCTAAGAAAGCTCTCGCTAATGCCGAAATGAAGAGTATGATTTATGGCGATATGGTTTATCTCCTTAAAGATGAATACGGTATTGACTTAGAAAAGTACTTAGCCGATACCTTCAATGACGGATGGTTATGGCTGTTGTCAGAATTCTCAAAACGAGAGGGTTAACGGGGGGGACTAAGGCTGCATATGAGCTTGGAGATGAGAGCCCTAAGTGAAGGGCATGAAAAAGCCAGCAGGGAGTACCAACTGGCTTCATAAAAAGTGCCGACCTATTTTAGGACTAGGTATATGTTAAATTGAAAAATCGACATTTAGCTTGAGCGCTTTAACCGGTTTCGGTGCGCCACTCCAGCTCTGGGCATAGATTATTACCGACTCTTCCGTACGGTAATTACCGGCAGGGAGTTCCGGGTTATCTGCAGCATTTACGGTTGCTTTAAATGCGCCGTAGCCATTTTGGACCCCATCGTTCATCTGTATGTTTCTGCCTCGAAAGTTTTTATTCCCGCGGATTTTGGCAGTGAATGGTTGACCTTGGTCGTTTATCACTTTTACTTCAAAAAATGATGTACCAGCAGTACCAGCCCACAGCCCACGGCCTGGGTTCGAGGCATCGGCAGATAACACGATGTCCTGTGGCGGTACGTAGAAGAACACACTTTTCTGGCTTGGCTGTGATAGCGCATAGTTTTCTGACCAGCTACCCAGTTCAATGCTGTCTTGCTCAATATTGAAGTCAAGGTTAACGTCAAGCTGGATCTTCGATACCGGATCTGGTGCGCCGCTCCAGCTCATGCCGTATATCGTAACAGGTTGTTTGGCGGTGTAGGTACCTTTGGGTAAATGCATGTTATCGGCATAACTAAAGGTGGAATAAAAAGAGCCGTGACCGTTTTGTACGCCATCCCATCAT
>NZ_JAKJSJ010000121.1:0-4391 GCF_050336715.1 Photobacterium makurazakiensis | reverse complement strand
TTATCGACATTAATCACATCTAGATATCTAAAACCACCAACAATCTAGAATGAAAATCTAGATATACCTTTTATTTATGACATTTAGTAAAGCCAAATTCGTGGTGCAGACAAAGGGTTAATGCGAAGTCGAACAAAAAACAGTTACTTTACATTTCGATCAACGCAACGAAATAGTAACGTAACCTGAAAACCGCCTTCATCTAGGTTTTTCGCAACGGCCTTTCCTTTCATGATTCTCATAGACTCATTTACAATCGCTAAGCCAAGGCCATACCCCCCCGATGTCTTCTCTCTTGATGATTCAAGCCGAGTGAAAGGGTCAAAAACAGATTGTAAATGTTGTGACGGGATGCCAAGCCCATCATCTTCTACAAAGATGGCAACATTTTCATTCAACATATTAATTCTGATATTAATCGTCGCATTGTTGCCCGCATATTTAATTGCATTGCCTACAAGATTCTTCAGAACGCGTAGAACTAAACGATGATCTGCAACCCCATATGTCGAGGTGCCTTCAGTCTCAATAAAAGACAAGCTCTGGCCTGGTTTAATGACCTCTTGATGTTCTAATACTTGATGTCGACATAAACTCGCGAAATCGACAGGTAAAAGATTCACTTCATAACTCGCATTTTCTAATCGGCTATATTCTAAAATTTCCGATACAAGGTCATTCATCTCATTGGATTCACGTTCTAGCTTGGCAAGTATAAGTTGGCTTTCTTCTGGTAGCCTTCTTTTCAGCAGATGTAATGCGAGATCATGACGTGCCAAAGGTGTTTTTAATTCATGAGAAACATCTCGAATAAGGCGCTTTTGTTTTTCAACGAGAGCATCAATTCTTTGGGTCATGTGGTCAAAGCTATCCGCTAGTGCTGAAAATTCAGTTACTCGATTACCAACGGCATGGCTGACCCTTACGCTATAATCACCTTCAGCCAATTGCTGACTTGCTTCTTGAAGCTTTTTAAGTGGCATTTGTAAGTACTTCGCCAATAAAATCGAAAACACACCTAGTATCAGTACCGCAATAACGAATTTGATAAACAAAAAGTAGTAAGTAAAATACTTTGCAGGGTGATATTGATGAGGAAATTGAATAACAAGCTGATGCTCTGTGGCAAGTGGAATTGCAATAATTGGCTGGCTTACTTTATTGTCAAAGATCGTATCAATGCTACGTGCAAAGCTTATTTTAAACTCAAAGTGAGGGTGCATATCACGCCCACTAATTGCAACATTCTTATCGGTTATAACATAAAGTGTATAATCTTGGCCTCGCTCCCAATCAGCCAACTCATCCATGTCCCCCTCTTTAACCATAACTTCTGCCTGATAAGCTAACCCAAGCATTTCTGATTGAATTCTCTCAGGAATGTGCAGTAATGCTCTCACCATTGCAACTTCTGCTATGTTTTGAAGAATTAAAATTAAAAATAAACTCACAGCAAAATAAGAAAATAATTTAAACGTTAAACCATCCTTATCACCAAGTTCGAAAAACACTTTTATTTTATTAAAACCAATCATACCTATAACTATTATCAATAACTCTTTCTGCACACAGAGTAACACATGTCACGAACAAAAATGTGCTGCATCAATATAGTCCGATAAGAAGTCCTAAAAAGTAGTCAACTCAGACCCAATTCTCACTCTCATTGCTTTTTTTTGCAACTAAGTACTATTTTTCACTCACTAAACTACTTAAACTATGCATTGTGTCATATATTGTTTACTTCACTGCTTTATAAATAACGAGCTTCTTAGAGTCATCATAATGAGTAATATTAAAGAAGCCGTTTAATAATCAGTCAGTACGTAGTTATAAGCAAGGATGCGAAAGATGAAACGATGGGGTCTATTTTGGATGCTCTTAACCCTCACAGGTTGTAGCTCTGGAGTTAACGTTGAAATACCAGATGAGTATTACCAGTCCAGTTCAAAGAGCACTGGATACCTAGCAGGGAGCCTCGCTGTCACAACAGTATGGCCTTCAACAGGTGAAGGGCTGGAAACAACACTCTTTTTAAGAAAACAAGGAAAGAAAGAACCTATTATCTTAACAAACAGTACTGCGCCCTCTCATTATCAAACAAAAATTATTAAAGGGCACATCTTTTCCATTGAATTACCTACTGGGCGCTATGAGCTATACAGCATAAAATTCAGAGGCAGCAATGGCATAAAAAAAATCGACTCTAAAACCAATGATAACTTAAATATACATTTTACCATTGTAGACAATAACGTTACCTATATTGGCCAGTTCTTAACTTCAAGTCTTATCGCTAAAAGTCCCCTTTGGAACACCCAGTACCCAAGTGGACTTGGGATGGTTGAACATAGTAATGAGGGGCGCAGAGATAAGCCATTGCTAAATAAACATTACCCTAAATTGAAAGATTTGCCCTACTCTCAGGCTGCTATTGAAGGGATTAACAATAATAAAATTCTTGCAACGGCCATCGATTTATAAATCCATGAATGATTTAATCGGTCAGTATTATTTAACACATAAATAGACGGCAGCTTAATCGCTGCCGTTCAAGGGTAGAAGTAATGCTACTTCAATTGCACAGGTATACCTGTTTGCAGTAACAGAGCTGAATTTAATTTAGTCTTCGCACTTTCACTGCCAGAAACTGCAACGAGTAAATCATCATTTGCCTTAACCACTTTCGGATTACCCGATTGTTCATCACTCCGAGAAAGAGGCTCATGAACTTCCACAAAATGTGAGCCATCAGGTTCAACAGATTGCTTTAGCGGTTGATTAATGATCTTTACTTTTGTCCCTTTCGGTGTTTGTTCGAACAGCCATTCAATATCCCACGGGTTCATGCGTATACAACCAGAACTAACGCGCATGCCGATACCAAAATCTTTGTTCGTTCCATGGATCAAATACTGACCTCTACCGTACGAAAGACGCATTGCATATTCACCAAGCGGGTTTTCAGGCCCAGCGGGGACAACTGCAGGTAAGGTAATATCATGTTTTTCAAGATACTCTTTACGTATATTTGCCGTTGGAGTCCACGTTGGGTTTTCGATTTTCTGACTTACTTTGGTTGTCATTCGAGGCGTTTCCCTGCCTATTCGACCTATGCCTATCGGAAACACATACATTTTCTCGGTATTATCAGAGGGAAAGTAATATAAACGTAGCTCAGCAAGGTTAATGACAATACCTTCGCGTTTCACGTCTGGTAAAATCAACTGCATAGGAATAGTAAGCAAGGATCCTGGAGTGGGTAAAAATGGGTCCACACCACGATTGGCCCCCATCAAGGCCAACAAACCTACATCAAATTTATTGGCTATATCCAACAGGCTTTCGCCTTTATTAACTTGATAGTACTCCATAACCCCAACTATATTGCTGTCTGGGCTTGGACGTTGATACTCAACGGCTTTTACTGAAATAGATACAGTACAAAAAAGTATAAAGAGTATAAAACGGCTCACAGTAATGCCTCCATCTTCACATCTCCTAAATTATGGCAAACTCTACAACGATACATTCCATGTACTCAATAATTCTCTTTTTTGAGACTATTTAGATCGTACTTAGCACCAATTTAATTCAAAAAGCATTGTATAAAGAAATGTTGTAGCTAAAGTCATCATAGCGTCAACCTTTAACGTATCTATAAATAAAGCATTGTCAATGCAATACGGCGTTTGTTTCAATAATTTATGAAGGACAAAAAAGGAGATCAAAAAAGGAGGGCATCCCCTCCTTCTTTCTTTRC
Source organism: Photobacterium makurazakiensis (assembly GCF_050336715.1). NCBI lineage: Bacteria > Pseudomonadati > Pseudomonadota > Gammaproteobacteria > Vibrionales > Vibrionaceae > Photobacterium > Photobacterium makurazakiensis. The sequence goes on along the minus strand of NZ_JAKJSJ010000121.1, from coordinate 628 downwards.
TTTCTAGACAACTTATTTAACGCGCTGTAGCGTACTTGAATCAGTATGCACTAAGGATTTACTGTAGATATTCAACCCTGTGCTCTGCGAATAAGTTAGCGTATCACCATCAATGTTCAAGTTCATTGTAAATGATGTCGTCGATGCGTTTTCAGTCATGAAGTTAGACTCAGCAATTCCTCTTTTTGCTGCAACGAAAGTCATATTGTTTCCGGCTGGGCTTTCTGCCGTTACACAAGTTGTGCGTGGGACACAAAATGAATTATAAACAAGCTGATTCTCTGCATCATAAATCAAGTAGCCACGCTGGTCATGGAACTTGGAGTCATCTTTCTTACGAAAAACTTCCTGCTTATAATACACCGCTACAAGATTTTGCTTACTCGCATTCGTTGCATCAGCAGCAAGCTCAAATGTCATTGTTTCATAAAACGGTGTAATAGCTGGAGTTCCTGCCTCCACGCCAGAATTTTCTTGTGCTGGTGCCATATCGACGCCTCCCATTCCACCAGAGGTCCATGAACCAACTAATTGAGCAAGTGGCCCAAAATCGACGCCATCGATGACATTGTGATCAGCCATTGCTGGCAGAGAGAGCGACATTGCGAAGGCTAACACGGTTAACTTT
>NZ_JAKJSJ010000120.1:0-4602 GCF_050336715.1 Photobacterium makurazakiensis | reverse complement strand
TTTTAATAATTAATGATAATTTTTCATAATTACAGTGTCGCCATATACTGACTCCATTGAAACAAGACACGAATCAAACATCGGAATTTGGAGCAGATTATGAAAATGAATCACGTAGGTATCATGGTTGGTGACATGGACAAAGCAGTTGAGTTTTACACTAACGCGCTGGGTCTTAAAGTGGTAATGGGCAATACCAAAGTGGTTGAAGAGCGCGAAAGTGCAATCGGCAGAATGTGTATCGCTGTTTTTGGTGAAGGCTTTAAAGGCTTCAACATTGCTCACCTAGTGACAACTGACGGGATCGGTGTTGAGCTGTTTGAAATGAAAGAGCGACAGGAACGTCATGAAGTTGATTTCTCTCGACTTGGTATTTTCCATTTTTGTCTTCAGACCGATGACTTCGCAGGTGTGATTGAGAAAGTTGAGCAGTTTGGTGGTAAAGTACGTATGGATATCATGCGTTACCACCCAGAAGACGATAACAAGCAAGCAAAAATGGTTTACCTAGAAGACCCGTTTGGCAACTTATTTGAGCTTTACTCGCACACATATGAAGAGACTTACGCGTCTGACTACGAGTAAGTCAAGCCTAAAAGCTTAATGACGAAGGATTGGTGTAATGCCAATCCTTTTTGTATATTCAGCTATCTAGATGCTACTTATGACACTGTGCTCGCTAACATGTCACATTTTCTCAGCCACTCACAAAAAGCAGTTATTTTGGCTTCATTCATGTTGGTTTGGTTCTTTACCAGATAATGTTGGCTTTTGCTTGGCATTGAACGGGAATGGGCAATAACGAGATCGCCTTGCTTTACGGCATCTTCAACCAATATCGATTTAGCGAGAAGCATTCCAAGCCCTTGGCTAGCCGCTTCCATAGACAGCTGTGTACTATCGAACGACATTATTGGCTCGACAAACGATATGTTACGTCCATGCAAGTCAAACCAATCTCGCCAACCTTCGCTATAACCCAGTGTTGCGAGCTTCGGAAAACTGGCAAATTCCTCAATGCGGCATACAGAGTTATGCTCTTTACTAAATGATGGGCTGGCTACGACTACCCATTGCTCATTCGATGTTAAGGGCTCATGACATATGTCCTTCCAGTTGCCGTAGCCATTGACGATCTCAAGATCAACGGTGTTGTTATTGCTTGGGTATAGGTTTGTTGTCGAGTAAAACTGGATCGAAATATCAGGATAGCTGCGATGAAAATCAGCCAGCCTCGGTAGCAACCATGTATGGCAAAAACTTTGAGCGACTCTTATTGTCAGTGTTTGGCGCTTCTTTTTTCCAAATAAATGATGGGTACCGAGAGACAGATTATTAAGCGTATCTGTCAGAAGAGGTAAGTACTGTAATGCTTGCTCAGTAGGCATAAGCTGGGTACCAATTCGAGCAAAAAGACGGGCGTCTAGAAAATCTTCTAAAGATTTTATCTGCTGACTAATGGCTGCACGACTCACGTTGAGCTCTTCAGCCGCATCAGAAAAGCTGCCATGTCGAGCCGCAGACTCAAATGCCCGCAGCGCTTTAAAAGGGGGAATTCGACGTTGATGATGACTCGATTGGCAGTTATTGATTTTCATGTAAAGAGTTAGAAAGAGAAGTAGTCAAAAAACTATAACTCGGCTTTATGAAGTACTAATGAATGATTGATGCAGTTTGTTTAAATCATACGTTGGCCAAGCAGTGAATGCTTAATCGATTTTAAGTTGTTACACAAGCTATTTTTATTCCCGATCATGTAAAGAAAACATGCAACGTCTTGAAATATAATTGACATTGTCTACCTATAGCCTCACTTCATCACTAAATGATGGAGTCACAAACATGAATAATGCGTTCCGATATGCAAGTACGGCGGTTGTTTTTACTATGCTCGCAGGGTGTAACAGCTCTACTGATGAAAAGAGTAGTCAGCCGTTAGAGAAAGAGCGTAAGTCTTTACTTGTAATGATTGATGGTGCTCGTTATGAAGCAGTACTCAACGCAACCACCCCAAACTTGGATAAGTTAGCAATTCAACAAGCGTATACGGGCGGAATTTCGGATACGCTTTCTCAGTCTGGGACGAGTACCGTAGAAGGTGAGTCGACACTTTGGACAGGAAGTTGGCACACGGTTCAAAAGTCAGGCGAAAACGGATTCAAAACCGTATGGCAGCATCTAATTACAGACCAACCAGAATTCACGATAGGACTTTATCCAAACTGGCCTATTTTTGACTACGTTAATTTTGACCTGAGTGCGATTGAAAATAAAAAGGCTTTTCGTACCGGCACCAATATTGATGCTGAGCACGATAACGCACGCATTATCGCCGATAAGATTTTATCTGGTGATTATGATTCGTTGTTCACGACGATTGATATGGTTGATTACTCAGGGCACTGTTACTATGGCAATAGTGGCGGGGCTTGGTCAGATGATTATGTCAAAACCATTGAAGAAGCAGACCAAGTATTCGGTTACATGATGGATGCCGTCCTTGCAAGAGAGGCTGAATACAATGAAGAGTGGTTGGTTATGGTCGCCCCTGATCATGGTTTTAACCGCCAAAAAGATAATGGCTCGGTTGATTGTGCTCATGGCTCCCAAGACATTGATGCCAAGAAAATCTGGGTGGCATCAAATCAAACCGAACAGCTAAACCAGCACTTTACATCCCCATTGAATTCCATCGGTAACCGAGACAAAGATGGTATTTACCGCTATGTTGCCCAAACCGATGTGACTCCGACTCTGCTTACATGGCACAACGTAGCTATTAAGCCAGATTGGGAGATAGAAGGAACGCCGCTCATTGGTGAAATTGGCGTACGTGGTTTATTTGTCGAGAATATTCAAGATGCCAACACGGTCGAAATCACGTTCACTGCATCAAACAATTTACCCGTTCAAGTTTTTGCTAACGGTAGCGAAATCGCTCAAATAGACAATGCTTCTACAGGTGATATATATACCCTTGAATATGAGCTTGATAATTTAGAGCCCGGCAGTCATCAAATTACTTTTACATTAGTTAATAATGCCATCCCTAAGTCGATAACCACTGCTGTCACCATACTCGATGATGTTGACTATGATGATCTGCCATTTGGTTCGATTAGTGCGCTGTATAGCTTTGACGATGAATTAACCGATAACAGTATTGCTGGTGGCCATGCGTTAAGTAAAACGGGCGAGCCGAGCATTGCTTCTACGGCAGGTAAGTATGATAACGCACTGTATCATGTGCGAAATTTCAACAATGACTTATTGTTTGACGATTTAGTCACTAATACCGACAAGTTCACTATTTCATTATGGTTTATCGGTGATGGTACATCTTACGATCCTGCAATATTAACCAATAAGCGTTGGGCATCGGCTGCGGATGGAATGATCTTGGCTCAGCTTAATGCCAGTTTGAAACTCCAAGTTGGTGTTGATGGTGAAGGGAGTTGTTGTTTTGTCCAATTACCTTATACCCCAACAACAAGTATGGACAACTTGCAATGGAACTTGCTGGTTGCAAGCGTGGACAAGACGAAAGCGTGGAATAATGGTGAAGGGTTTGGAGTGATGACATTTGGCGTTTATAACGCGGAAGGTAATCTGCAATACGGTAGTATTGATCTGACTGGCGACAGAAAGAACACGATTCATACCGGTTTGCCATGGTTGATTAACAATGATCATGCTCAAACGTACAATACCGGACATGCTGTCATGATGGATGAACTTATCGTTTGGGACAACGTAACGTTTACACCTGGTGAAGTAGTGGCTCTTGGAAGCGCTGCACAATCTGTTACCGATAAACTGTCGTTGGCCTCGGTTCGTTCTAACATGGCAAGTAAGTCTTTCTCTACGGTTGTAGAGTATTTGGGTGCAAACCCAAACCTATCTGAACAAGAGAAACAATCTGAAGCATTTTGGCAGCGTCGTCGTCAAATGGAAGAGTTAAAAGCAGAGCTTGCTAACTAAGCTGTAAATAAATGGCTCACTTTTATGAGTGAGCCAAATTATTAAAACGGCCCGCGCCACCATATAATCACTATTATCAATAATATAAGGTCAGTCTTTGAGTTGTGACAATGTCGAAGCCTCTAATTATAAAGTTGGTCACACTATTACGTGGATAGTTGCGAAAAAGCCTCGGAGTTACTTCGAAGAGATGCATATGAAGGAGGCTCAGATTATGTTGCAGCGAAGCTACTTAATGCACAGCTCCATCATGGCCTAGGCCAAAGTACTTACTATGCAGCAGATACTGCGATGAAAAATGCTCAACGATTACTTGAAGGAAGTGGATGTGTGGGAGATGGCTATATCTTGATTTATCTCGATCGTCGTAATGCGCTCATTCTGGCAGAGAGCTCGATAAATATACTGCTAATATGCTGTGCCGATAATTAGTCGTTTATGGATGGTGACTAAATCATTATATCCAGAGGTGTTCTAGAGCATTCGACGAGTACGTTTATGCCCTAATGCGTTTTAGTTAGAACTGCCACCAATTTCAACCTGCTACATCTCAATCGTATTATCCTATGTGACAAAGTGCGTAGTGATTCATATGATAGTCAGTATTAGTGAATATGGGGC
>NZ_JAKJSJ010000119.1:0-5041 GCF_050336715.1 Photobacterium makurazakiensis | reverse complement strand
AAGTAACAGTTCAACTACCTGAAGCGGTACGAAAACTAWGGTGGCCATGGGATTGGGGAGAGCCCAATTTATATCAAGTTGACGTTAAAGTATTGCTCGAGGGAATCCCTTCAGACATAACCACAGAAACTGTTGGTTTTCGTCGTATTCGACTCGATGAAGAAAGCCGACGTTTTTATGTAAACGATAAGCCATATTTCGTTCGAGGCACAAACTATATAGCTAGCCAGTGGCTTGGTGATATTACCGCTATAGGCTATCAATCTGATTTAGCACTTATGCGGCAGGCCAATGTGAACAGTGTTCGTGTTCATGCACATGTTGCGGGTAAATCGTTTTATGATGCAGCAGATAAAGCAGGAATCATCGTTTGGCAAGACTTCCCATTACAGTGGGGGTATAGCGATGATCCTGTTTTTTTAGCAGAAGCCGCTCGGCAAACTCAGGCCATGACTGATCTGCTGTACAACCATGCATCGATTGCATTCTGGTGTGGTCATAATGAACCACCTTGGGATGCTAGCTGGATGCAGTATAAATATGACAGTTACGAACCAGAACAAAATGAAGTACTTACTGAAAGGGTGTATCAAAAGTTGCTTAGCGCTGGTGATGGACGAATTGTACGCAAAGCATCTTATACCAAGGAGCACCCTTGGTTGGGGTGGTACTCCGGTAAGTATACCGATTATGCAACTTATCAACCGTCAATGATTGTCAGTGAGTTCGGCGCACAAGCAATGCCAAGCTGGGAAATTATTGAGGAGCTTGTTGATAGCAAGAAAGAGTGGCCATTAACTAAAGCGACTATTGAGAAGCTGAAATACCATAATTATCAACCCTATGAAACCTTAAAGCTTGCCAATGTGCAACAAGGTGAATCTCTGTCACAGTTTTGGAGGAATTCTCAAGAATATCAAAGGGTAGTGACAAAATTTGCAGCTGAGCATCTAAGATTAAATAAAGATGACGGTGTTGCTGCAATTTATCAGTTTATGTTTGTTGATAGTTGGCCTTCTATTACGTGGTCGGTATTAGATGTTGAACGAAATGAAAAGCCAGGTTATCAAGCACTTAAGCAAGCTTATCAGCCTATTTTAGCGGTTGTAGAGTTAGATAAAAGCCGTTTAGCAGCTGCAGTGTCTATCACGATAGTTAATGATTCATTGAGAGCCTTTGAAGGAGCAAAGATTATAGTTTCAAATGCTTACAATGATGACGAATGGGTATTTAAGGATGTATCAATACCCGCAAACAAACAAATCAAAGTCATTGATGGTGAGGTATTAATGGGGATGTCCGAATTTTTGAATATTGAAATTCGAGATCATCAAGGGGTCGTAATAAGCCAAAACCATTATCAGGCTAAAGACTTTAAAGGCTAGGTACATATGACAAGGATGTTGGCGTTATTTTTCGGGGTACTCTCTGCTAGCACGGTGCAAGCAGAAACTATTGCGGTGAATCAGCAGGGATATTTCCCAACGGGTGACAAACATGCCTATGTACTGTCAGGCAGTACTAAAACCGTCTCTTTATACTCACTAGATAAAGGAAAAGATGTTCTTCAACTCGATGTACTTGAAACAACAACATTGGCTGATGAGCGGGTACTTAGTAAAGTGGATTTTTCTGAGTATTCGAATCCAGGTTGGTATCAACTATCGAATGGTGAGCACCAGTCGGCTCCTTTTTTAATCGCTCCTAACGCCTACGAAAACCTGAATAATCGTTTGGTTCATGCGCTTTATTTACAACGCTCTGGCATGCCAATTAATGATGCCTTAACGGGTATGCGTCGTCCTGAAAGCCATATGAGTGATGGGGTTATTTTCCGTGGTGATACTTTTCATAAAGAAGGCTCACAGCTTGATGTGACTGGCGGTTGGTATGATGCCGGTGATTTTGGTAAGTATGTTGCCACGACAGCTATCACAGTTGCTCGATTGCTAGAGGCTTACCGACAAGCGCCTGATTTATACCCAATAGAGGGTTCACATACATTACCGCCGATTATTCAAGAGGCAGTATATGGGCTGGACTGGCTTTTAAAAATGCAGCGTGAAGATGGTGCAGTTTACCGCAAAGTATCTGGGGCCAAATGGCCAGCCAAAATTGGACCGTGGCAAGATAATCAAACTCGTTATATTTATGGGGTTAGCAGCCCTGAAACGGCCAAGTTTTCAGGTGTAATGGCTTTTGCATCACGGACTATAGCGCCTTTTGATCGCACATTATCTCGTTCTTATTTAAAAGCGGCGTTACATGCCGCCAATTATCTTGAATTACAACCAGAACAATATATTGATTGGCTTGCTGGTGATGATAGCGGCTCTGGTCCTTATGTTAAAAATAAAATAGATACAGAACCGTCATTAGATACAGATGTTGATGATCGTCTTTGGGCATTTGCTGAGCTTTATATCACAACAGGTCAGGGTAAATACCTTGAATTGTTTAAGCAGCATTATGACCCACGCTGGATTGATATTTTCGAGTGGAAAAATCCTGCAGTAATGGGAGTTTGGCACCTTATTTTAGAAGAGCAGGGTGAGTTTCGCGATACGTTAGCGGCTGATTTACAAACTGTTGCGAACCGATATGTGCAGCAAGCTCAAACGTCCCCTTTTCATATTGCCAATCAGCGGTTCATTTGGGGCTCAAACAAGATGACAGCAGAAGCGGGAATTTTAGTTGCTTGGGCTGATTTTGCGAATGCTGAAGAGAATAACCGCACTACCGTTCAATCACAGATTGATTACTTGTTAGGGGCAAATGCGTTTGATATGAGTTTTGTTACTCATAGCGGAACGTATGCGGTTAGACATTTACATCACCTCTATCAAATCGCGACAGGTGTCAGTTTGCCGGGCTTTTTAGTCGGTGGACCTAACGAATTAGCACAAGCTGGTGTAGCACCTAAAAACATGGGCATGCTGAGTTATGTGGATAGTGAAAAGTCATATGCAGTTAATGAGTTTGCAATTGATTATAACGCGAGCCTTATTGGTTTGTTGGCTGTGCATAGAACGTACTTTAACCAAAAATAATCGGAGTTAAAGAAATGGATTTTTATTTTAAGGAGTTTGAGCACCGTAAGCCACCTGAGCCAGTGCCACATAGTATGTCAAGGGAGCTACTGTATCAGTATCTGGCGACGTGTAATCTTACTTTAGGGCTTTGGTATTTATGGTGGCGTTGGTCGTTTGCGCTTAACTATGATGCTATGTGGTTTGCATTTCCATTAGCATTTGCAGAGTCGTGTGCATTTGTTGGCTCGGTATTATTCACGTTTAACCTTTGGAAAACCAAAGATGAACCAAAACGTCCGCCACCACATACTATTGATGAGTGTGTGTCAGACGATAGCCCCGAAAATGGAGATACCCGGCCAATAAGTATTGATGTGTTCTTCCCCACGTATGATGAAGAACCTGAGCTTGTTCGCCTAAGCATTCAAGATGCGCAAAAAATTCGATATCCGTACGATATTGAAATTAAAATTTTCATCCTTGATGATGGTAAGCGCCCTGATATGGCGGCTCTAGCACAAGAAATGGGCGTGGAGTACATCACGCGTGAAAATAATGTTGGGTTTAAAGCGGGTAACCTTCGTAATGCGCTAGAGCAAACGTATGGTGATTTTATTGTCATTTGTGATGCTGATACGCGTCCGTTCCCGACTATTTTAGAGAATACAATTGGTTACTTCCGCGACCCTGATGTGGCTTGGGTTCAGACGCCACAGTGGTTCTTTGATTTACCAGAGGGGGAACGCTTACCGAAATGGCTTAATCGTAAAGTAGGCCGATTCGGTGCAATGTTAGGACGTGGAATAGAACGTTTTTATGGGCCTGTCACGCTTGGTGAAGACCCGTATGTTAACGATCCACAAATGTTTTACGATGTTATTCAACGTCGTCGTAATTGGGTAAATGCATCTTTCTGTTGTGGTGCTGGTTCAATTCACCGACGTGAAGCGGTGATGGAAGCTGCATTACGAAGTTACAGTGAGCAGATTAGTAAAGAACACCGCGAAGTTGAAAAACAGATCCGTAAAATAACCAAAGAAAAGAGTGTTGATAGTGAAGTGTCGGATAATTTACGTCAGGAAATTATCTTTGATACGGAATTCACACCTTATAAATTCCATGTTTCAGAAGATATTTACACATCTATTGTTCTTCACTCAGATACTGAACGTAATTGGCGATCAGTTCAGCACCCTGAAGTGGAAAGTAAAATGCTCTCTCCTCAAGATTTACAAACTTGGACAGTACAACGTTTTAAATATTCTGGCGGTTCGATTGATATCTTTATGAACGATAATCCCTTACTTAGGAAGGGAATGGATTGGAAACAAAAGATGATGTACGGCGCGAGTTTTTGGTCAAACTTGTCGGCAGTATGGAATATTATTTTCTTGTTATGTCCTATCATTTATTTCTTAACCAGTATCGCACCAGTAAGTGCCTATGACGTAACGTTCTACCTTCATTTTATCCCATTTGTATTGACGGCTGAGTTAGCGATGATGGTAGGAACATGGGGGGTATCCGGCTATAAGGGAAAAACAAATTTCTTGTCTTTCTTCCCTGTCAATATGCGTGCACTTTGGACGGTATTGCGTGGTAGAAAAATAAGCTTCCCAACAACACCGAAAGAACGCCAGACTGGTACCTTTGGAAAACTAGTTATACCGCAAAAAATAATATTTGGTTTAAGTTTATTTAGTATGGTGTTTGCTTGGTTTAGTTATTTTTCGGGAGCTTTTGGTAATTATTCGCTAGGTGGACTTATTTTTAATAGCTTCTGGACCGTAAACAATATGATGGCGATGTGGGGCATGATAGCGGCCGCTTATTGGTCACCACCACCGACAGACAAAGAGCAAGAACAGCAGGAATCTGAGGAATTAGAATATGGAATTTAAACAAGCTTTTGTTAATGCCCGGCATCATATAGTTTTTCTATTAGGGTTATTTACCGCTCTTGCTATCGCTTTCAGTATTGAAACGCGTGATTATGGGCATATCTTAGG
>NZ_JAKJSJ010000118.1:0-6061 GCF_050336715.1 Photobacterium makurazakiensis | reverse complement strand
AGGTTTTATATTAATTATATCGTTAGCAAACGACTGATTCATGCGAAAGGTTGCTGACGTATAATATTACTTTTACTTTAGTTCCGAGATGGGAAAGTCCCCTGTATTGCAATAATATAGTTTATTCCTAATGTCGGCTGGATGTTGCTAAATTTCTCCCCACCGCCTGTCGTCCCGACTGTAACCGTGCCATCAGTACTACCTGTTCCAGTAATAGTTGTTGTGGTATTAACCTCAACATCTATTGCCTGTTCAGCAAGAAATGATGATCCCTTACTACCGTTATAGATATTGTCGCCGTCATTTCGACCATCTTTGGTCGTAGCTAAATAATTACCAGCGGGTTGATTGGTTTCGCCGTCTGAATCAGAGACAAACATTTTCGCAGTTGCTTCTGATTGAGATACCGCTGTTAATGATGCCCCTGTACTTGTTGGTGTGAAAGTTGCTGAGTGGGAATGAGATGGCAGGTTAGGGATTGTTAGTTGAGTCATATCATTACCAACTTTAGCCCCAAGTCTTGATTCATACGCTAAGCCTGGACCTGTACCCACTCCAGCTGGAACGCGACTTCGTAAATCAGGCAGAGCGAAATTAGTACGTCCATCACCTCCCCATGTAGTCCCTAGTATTGCAAAAAGAGCCTGATTTTCACTGATTGATATTAGTTGTCCACTGCAAAAAGCCCAATCTTTTGGAGCGAAATTACCACCAAATAATATTGTGCCGCCCATTATAAATTCCATGAAAATCCCTCTATCTCTTAGTTAATTAATTACAAGTATTGCTGAGTTTTCGGCATAAATGCCTCGGTGTAAGGAAGCGGTAATATTTCAAACTGTGCTATATGTTTATTCTATATGCAATTGGGTGCTTTTGCTGTGCGCGATGATATTTCTTGAAACGAGGTAGGGATTACAATGGATTGTCGACAGTACTTTGGACAAGTAGGATCTGCTTTATCGAACCTGCTGTTTATTCTCATTTTGATTCTATCGGGCACTGTTGCGACAGCAAATGCTATGACTTTAGGCACTAGCGATGGTACTTATGATTTTGGGAATTTAGGAGGTACCGGTTCAGGGGGAGCAGGTTTTAAGACGCAGGGCGATAAGTTCATTGTCAGTAATGATTTTAGATCATTTGACGGTGTTATTTATTTAAGTAATGAGAGTGACGGCATTTTGACTAGTACAGTTGTATTCCAGGCTGAAGGCGGGAGTACTATGAAGTCGGCAACAGTGATAAACCTTAGCATAGCTTCTTATGCTGGAACCACAACGCTTACCCAATTTGATATTACTTTGTCAGATATGAGTAATAATGTTATTGCCTCTCATCAATTTTCAGGAAGCCAAAATGTCGGAACTTCTAATGTTACATTGAGTGACTTTGCATTTGATAATCTAATTTGGCCTAGCTCTGGTTATGATAATGTCTCAAAAATTGAAATAACTTATACCTCAGAGAAAGCTACAAATAATTTCGAATTTCGAAATATTACGTTGGCAAACATTTCTGCTGAAATTATTTCCATAAATACTCCACCTGTAATTAGCGGTTCACCTGCGACCTCAGTCAATCAAGGTGCCAGCTATAGCTTCACGCCAGTAGCGAGTGATATCGACAACGATGATCTGACCTTCAGCATCGAAAACCAACCAGCCTGGTCAAGTTTCAGCAGTGCGAGCGGGGTGTTGTCAGGCCTGCCGACCAATAGCGATGTCGGCACTACCTCGAACATCGTGATTAAAGTCAGTGACGGCACCGAAACGGTAAGTTTGGCAGCGTTCAATCTGGCAGTGGTGAATGTGAATGATGCACCAACTATATCGGGCTCTCCAGCTACCTTAGTTAACCAAGACGCGGCGTATAGTTTCAGCCCAAGTGCCAGCGATGTCGATAATGATGACTTGGCGTTCAGCATTGAAAACCAGCCAGCGTGGACAAATTTCCACCCCGGGACTGGCGTCTTATCGGGCCTGCCAACCAATAGCGATGTCGGTACCAGCTCAAACATTGTTATTAGTGTTTCGGATGGTATTGAGACTGCCAGCTTACCAGCGTTCAATCTCACAGTAGTGAATATCAATGATGCACCAACTATTTCAGGTTCACCAGCCACCTCAGTGAATCAAGATGCAGTGTACATCTTCAGTCCAAGTTATAGCGATGCCGACAGTGATGATCTGATCTTCAGCATTGAAAATCAGCCGAGGTGGACCAATTTTAATCCTGGGACTGGCGTCTTATCGGGCCTGCCAACCAATAGCGATATCGGTACCAGCTCAAACATTGTTATTAGTGTCTCGGATGGTATTGAGAACGCCAGCTTACCAGCGTTCAATTTGGAAGTAGTGAACGTCAATGACGCACCGACGATTTCAGGTTCACCAGCCACCTCAGTGAATCAAGATGCGGTGTATAGCTTCAGTCCAAGTTATAGCGATGCCGACAGTGATGATCTGACGTTCAGCATTGAAAATCAGCCAGCGTGGACGAATTTCAATCCCGCGACAGGCGTATTATCGGGCCTGCCAACCAATAGCGATGTCGGTACCAGCTCAAACATTGTCATTAGCGTTTCGGATGGTATTGAGATTGCCAGTCTTGCTGCATTCAACCTCGAAGTGGTGAATATCAATGATGCCCCAACTATTTCAGGGGCTCCAGCTACAACCGTTAACCAAGATGCGGTGTATAGCTTTAGTCCAAGTTATAGCGATGCCGACAGTGATGATCTGACGTTCAGCATTGCAAATCAGCCCGCGTGGACCAATTTCAACCCCGGGACTGGCGTCTTATCGGGCCTGCCAACCAATAGCGATGTCGGTACCAGCTCAAACATTGTCATTAGCGTCTCGGATGGTATTGAGAACGCCAGCTTACCAGCGTTCAATTTGGAAGTGGTGAATGTTAATGACGCACCGACGATTTCAGGTACGCCAGCGACTAGCGTCAATCAAGATGCGGTGTATAGCTTCAGTCCAAGTTATAGCGATGCTGACAGTGATGATCTGACGTTCAGCATTGAAAATCAGCCAGCGTGGACAAATTTCAATCCCGCGACTGGGTTGTTATCAGGCCTGCCGAATAATGGTGATGTCGGTACCAGCTCAAACATTGTCATCAGCGTCTCGGATGGTACTGAGACCGTTAGCTTGCAGGCGTTTAATCTTGAAGTAGTGAACGTCAATGACGCACCGACGATTTCAGGTTCACCAGCCACCTCAGTTAACCAAGATGCAGTGTATAGCTTCAGTCCAAGTTATAGCGATGCCGACAGTGATGATCTGACGTTCAGCATTGAAAACCAGCCTTCGTGGACGAATTTCAATCCCGCAACTGGGGTGTTATCAGGCCTGCCGAATAATGGTGATGTCGGTACCAGCTCAAACATTGTCATCAGCGTCTCGGATGGTATTGAGACCGCCAGCCTTGCTGCATTCAACCTTGAAGTGGTGAATGTGAATGATGCCCCAACTATTTCAGGTTCACCAGCCACCTCAGTTAACCAAGATGTAGTGTATAGCTTCAGTCCAAGTTACAGTGATGCTGACAGTGATGATCTGACATTCAGCATTGAAAACCAGCCTTCGTGGACGAATTTCAATCCCGCGACAGGGGTATTGTCAGGCCTGCCAAATAATGATGATGTTGGCATCACCTCGAATATCGTGATCAAGGTCAGTGATGGCACCGAGACGGTGAGCTTGGCAGCGTTCAATCTTGAAGTGGTCAACATCAACGACGCGCCGGTGATTTCGGGCACGCCTGCGACTAGCGTAAACCAAGACGCGGTATATAGTTTCAGCCCAAGTGCCAATGATGCCGACAGTGATGATTTAGCCTTCAGCATTGAAAACCAGCCGAGCTGGGCGAATTTCAACCCCGCGACTGGAGTGTTATCAGGCCTGCCGACCAATGGTGATGTCGGTACCAGCTCGAACATTGTCATTAGCGTCTCGGATGGTATTGAGACCGCCAGCCTTGCTGCATTCAACCTTGAAGTGGTGAATGTGAATGATGCCCCAACTATATCGGGCTCTTCAGCTACCTCAGTCAACCAAGACGCGGCGTATAGCTTCAGCCCAACGGTTAACGATGTGGACAGTGATGATCTGACCTTCAGCATTGAAAACCAGCCGAGCTGGACGAATTTCAATCCCGCGACTGGGTTGTTATCAGGCCTGCCGACCAATGGTGATGTCGGTACCAGCTCAAACATTGTCATCAGTGTCTCGGATGGAATAGAGACCGCCAGCCTTGCGGCCTTCAATCTCGAAGTGGTGAACGTCAATGATGCGCCGGTGATATCGGGTTCTCCAGCTACAACCGTTAACCAAGATGCGGTGTATAACTTCAGTCCAAGTTATAGCGATGCCGACAGTGATGATCTGACCTTCAGCATTGAAAATCAGCCGAGCTGGACGAATTTCAACCCCGGGACTGGCGTATTATCGGGCCAGCCGAATAATGATGATGTCGGGACCAGCTCGAACATTGTCATTAGCGTCTCGGATGGTACTGAGACCGCCAGTCTTGCTGCATTCAATCTTGAAGTGGTCAATGTCAATGATGCGCCGGTGATATCGGGTTCTCCAGCTACAACCGTTAACCAAGATGCGGTGTATAGCTTTAGTCCAAGTTATAGCGATGCTGACAGTGATGATCTGACGTTCAGCATTGAAAATCAGCCAGTGTGGGCAAGTTTCAGCAGTGCGAGTGGCGTGTTGTCAGGCCTGCCGACCAATGGTGATGTCGGTACCAGTTCAAACATTGTTATTAGTGTTTCGGATGGTATTGAGACAGTCAGCCTTGCTGCATTCAGCCTCGAAGTGGTGAATGTCAATGATGCACCAGTGATATCGGGTTCGCCTGCAACGAGTGTGAATGAAGACAGTGCGTATACCTTTACGCCAAGCGTCAATGATGTTGATGAGGACGATAGCCACAGCTTCAGCATCACCGGTAAGCCGTCATGGGCAGGCTTTGATACTGCTACAGGTACTTTGAGCGGCACACCAACCAATGATGACGTTGGGCAGTATAGCGATATCGTCATTACCGTTAAAGACAGCGCGGAAGCCAGTGACGCCTTAGCGGCCTTCGGGATCGGTGTTGGCAACACCAACGATGCGCCAGAGATATCGGGTACGCCTGCAACGAGTGTGAATGAAGACAGTGCGTATACCTTTACGCCAAGTGTCAATGATGTTGATGAGGACGATAGCCACAGCTTCAGCATCACCGGCAAGCCGTCATGGGCAGGCTTTGATACTGCCACCGGTACTTTGAGCGGCACGCCGACCAATGATGACGTTGGTCAATACAGCGATATCGTCATTGCCGTTAAAGACAGCGCGGAAGCCAGTGACGCCTTGGCTGCCTTTGGGATCGATGTTGGCAACACCAACGACGCGCCGACGATTTCAGGTACGCCTGCAACGAGTGTGAATGAAGACAGTGCGTATACCTTTACGCCAAGTGTCAATGATGTCGATGAGGACGATAGCCACAGCTTCAGCATCACCGGCAAGCCGTCGTGGGCAGGCTTTGATACTGCTACAGGCACTTTGAGCGGCACGCCGACCAATGATGACGTTGGGCAATACAGCGATATCGTCATTGCCGTTAAAGACAGCGCGGAATCCAGTGACACCTTGGCTGCCTTCGGGATCAGTGTTGGCAACACCAACGATGCGCCAGAGATATCGGGTACGCCTGCAACGAGTGTGAATGAAGACAGTGCGTATACCTTTACGCCAAGCGTCAATGATGTTGATGAGGACGATAGCCACAGCTTCAGCATCACCGGCAAGCCGTCGTGGGCAGGCTTTGATACTGCCACMGGTACTTTGAGCGGCACGCCGACCAATGATGACGTTGGTCAATACAGCGATATCGTCATTGCCGTTAAAGACAGTGCGGAAGCCAGTGACGCCTTGGCTGCCTTTGGGATCGATGTTGGCAACACCAACGACGCGCCGACGATTTCAGGTACGCCTGCAACGAGTGTGAATGAAGACAGTGCGTATACCTTTACGCCAAGTGTCAATGA
>NZ_JAKJSJ010000117.1:0-6180 GCF_050336715.1 Photobacterium makurazakiensis | reverse complement strand
GAGAGAGACAAAGCTATTTATACCGATGAATATTGGCATGAGATTAAGTTTAACCGCACCATTTCGCGGAACGATTTTTACTGCATTACGACCCACATTGAAACCACAAAACAACCAGCGGCAATGACACCTAAACCATAAGAAAAATTGGCATATAACATTATATTTTACGTATCTATTTCGTGTATCCCACTCGGAACAATCAGTCACTTACACTAAAAATTTCACACCATCACGATACTCTGTCACAGTTTCGTATATCCCGCAAACCTCTCGGATACATAACATACTGACAGWCATATGTTTTTCTTAATTAAGTGATTATGCGCAAAAATACATGAATGTACTTGTTTAGCATTTGATTAAAGTGTGGGCTTTTCCTACATTCAAGCATATATGTATATATAAACAGTATCGAAATGAAAGACATCCCAAAACCTATTTCCCATATAAAAAGCCCTTTCTTAACGGAAGTCACCACACTAATGCGAACAAGGGGGTTGGCTTACTCCACAGAAAGAAGTTACCTAAGCTGGATAAAACGCTTTATTATTTTTTCTCATTATCAGCAGCGAGAGCAAATCACAGCAAAGGATATAAAAAAGTTTTTAGACCACCTTGTGACAAAAAGAAACGTCTCACCTAACACACAAAAAACAGCACTGAATGCATTGGTTTTTCTCTGCCGGGAAGTACTTAAACAAGATACCGAGTCACTAAATTTTAAACGTTCAAAACGCTCTACCAAGTTGCCTGAAGTATTCACCCATAAAGAAGCAATGGATATCATTACGTTGCTTGCCTACCCGTACAGGTTAATTGCACAGCTGATGTATGGGAGTGGGCTTAGGGTCAATGAGGTACTCCGACTAAGAATTAATGATATCGACTTTAATGCACAAAGTGTCACTATCAGAAATGGGAAAGGAAACAAGGATAGAAAGACGTTACTTTCACCTCATATTATTTCGGACTTAGAGCAACAAATTACAGCAGTAACTATTCAACACCAGCTCGATACTAAAAATGGCTTTGGTGAAGTTTATATGCCTTATGCACTGCAATTAAAGTACCCAAACCATGCGAGGTCACTTGGTTGGCAGTATGTGTTTGCCGCACGAAATATGAGTACAGATCCTCGTTCAGGCAAAAAAATGCGTCATCATTTAATCGATCGTACTGTGCAATTTCATGTTGCAAACGCGATAAAAAAGACAAACATTTTAAAAAAAGCTAACTGCCACACATTTAGACATTCATTTGCGACTCGTTTACTCGAAGCTGGCACTGATTTACGTAATATCCAAGAGTTACTCGGACATACCGACATAAAAACAACGCAAATTTATACTCATGTTGTAGGAACACACTTTAGCGGGGTTAAAAGCCCATTAGATAAAATATAAAGACGCTACCGCCGAAGATAATTAAATCCCGGTAGCGTTTTCATTAACAGCTATTAGCCTATGAATAATTTATTGCATCTATCCACTTAATTAACAACGATAAAATGATGTATTTGCGATCTAACGTTAGCCTATCCCTTCTGGACATATAAAAAGTACTGTATAGGTGACGTATATACAGTGCTTTTTAGCCTACCTGACACCTTTCTCGCATGAGTTCTTCTTCCTTTTACTTAACTAAATCATAAAACAACCCACTTCTACTCAAAATAAGTAGAATATAAATGCACATAAAATCATGAATTTAGAGTAAAAAAAGGAAATAAACAATAATTTCAACGCTAAAACTGTTTACTCAATTGTCAAAAAGTACTTGCATCAGCGTCTGATTAAAACTACTGTATAGACGTACAGCATGTACAAATACACACTGTTGAGGATGATGGAATATGACTGCTTACTTTGATCAACAACACTCGATCTCGGCTTCACAGGCTTACAAGACTACATTTGCGGCTCAAGAGTCCGGTAAAATTACACCACTGTCTGTAAAGTGCCCCATTGAAGTTTGCTTCTCTGATCATATGCATACTCAACTTGCTTATTTTCTTCGAATTCTTAAACAAGCCAGTCAGCAAAACCGTTGGATAATGTTCATCGGCCAAGATGCCCTCGTTGACAAAAGCCTACTTAAGAGTGCGGGTATCGATCTTAATAAGGTGCTTGTGCTGACAAATAAAAAAGGTATTTCAGATCAACAGCTAGTCGAAAAGGCCTTACGAACAGGAAATTGTAGTGCTGTTATCTCTACAGGTTACGTGGCTGATTTTGAAAGCGCTTCAATTCGCCAAGCTGCGCAGGATGGTAATAGCTACGCGTTCATTATCAATCGCAGCGCTAAAGCAAATGTAACGGTACACTGAATAGTAAAACCGATGATAGAACAGTGCCTTCCTTGAACGGCATAGCCATTTTTCCGAATCCAATCCGATTAGGAATAGTTAAATAACCTAGCGATTAATATCTTCTATAATCAGAGAGCTATCATTCTTAGGGTGATGGCTTTTTTGATCCAGTACAATAAATAGTTTATTTCGCTATATTGTTAGCAGTAAACACCACTTTGCGCGTGCAAATATGTATTTTTCCACCATAATACACCTAAAAAATACAACGGCTCAGTCGTTATAACCGGATGTTACAATGGAAAAGAAATTGGGATTAGGATCGTTAACTGCGTTAGTTATAGGTTCTATGATTGGGGCTGGTGTTTTTAGCTTGCCGCAAAATATGGCAGCAGTCGCAAGCCCTGCAGCTGTAATGATTGGCTGGGCTATTACTGGTGTGGGAATGATATTCCTAGCCCTCTCCTTCCAGCACTTATCTCGTCTTAAGCCTGAGATCGAAAGTGGTGTTTTCGGCTACGCACAAGCTGGGTTTGGTGACTTTATTGGTTTTTGTTCAGCATGGGGGTACTGGCTTAGTGCCATGCTTGCCAATGTTTCATACCTTGTTATTGTCTTTAGTACGCTCGGAATGCTATTCGACCAACCCGATATGATCCTTTTTGGTGCTGGTAATACCTGGATATCGGTTATCGGCTCCTCTATTTTACTCTGGCTCGTTCATGCACTTGTTTTAAGGGGTGTACAAACAGCAGCCATGATCAATCTCGTCACTACATGCGCTAAGCTAGTACCTCTTTTTCTATTCATTATTTGTGCATTGGTTGCGTTTAAATGGGATACCTTTGTTTTTGACTTTACGGGCCTCCATTTTGGTGAAGAGCACAACTTAATCTCTCAAGTTAAAAGCACCATGCTAATTACTGTATGGGTCTTTATTGGGATTGAAGGGGCTGTTGTTGTATCGAGCAGAGCGAAGAATCGTCAAGACATCGGCCGAGCAACGATTCTCGGCTTGCTAACTGCACTTACTATTTACGTGTTCGTTACCTTACTGTCTATGGGTGTTATAAGTACCGAACAGCTAGCAACCTATCAAAACCCTTCAATGGCAAAAGTGCTTACAGAGATTTTAGGGCCTTGGGGTAAGTTTATTATTGGTGGCGGTTTACTTATCTCAGTATGCGGTGCTTTTTTAAGTTGGACGGTATTAGCGTCAGAAGCACCTTTTCTTGGGGCAAAAGATAATATGTTCCCAAAAAGTTACGCCCGTCAAAATGACGCTGGTAGCCCTGTAAAAGCTTTACTACTAACGAATGTATGCATCCAAGTATCGCTTATTTTTGTTATGTATGCGGGCAGCACATATGACACATTGCTAATCATTGCATCAGAGATGATATTAGTCCCCTACTTTCTGGTCGGCGCCTATACGCTTAAACTTGCCATCGAACGAAAAGATCGAGGATCTTTACTGTTTGTCGGCATTTGCGCGAGCCTATATGGTCTGTGGCTGCTGTACGCCTCAGGGTTAGATTACTTATTGTTATCGGCACTGCTGTATCTACCGGGGTTATATTTCTATATTCAGGCGAAGCGAGAGAAAAAGACGAAGCCTTTTGTAGGGAAAGAACTGACTGCAGCCAGTGTATTAACACTAGCAGCAGCGATAGCAGCCGGTATGATGTGGCAAGGTTTACTGTTATAAAGTGCCTTAACGAACCCCAGATAAAGCAAAAGCCAGCATCCGCTGGCTTTTTTACATAATGGAAAAAGTTAAAGCATGTGAATCCTTAACATTTCCTCATTTTCATCGAGAATAATGACTTTACATACTGCACGACTTTCTATTTGTACTAACTGGTTATCTTCAAGGGCATAAGGCAATTGAATTACCAGTTCATCAATATATTCAGAACGAGCAAGACGTAATAAACGAATGATATTATTTTCATCGCTAATATTCGTCGATAGCACTTTAAGTGCCTGCATCTGTAACTTTTCTGACTCTGTCATTCCATTCGGCATCGAGGAAGTCCATGAGATCTCGAACGATGGAACCAGTGCTTTCAATGCATCGGCAAAAGTCACTTTTTGTTTACAAGATGCAGATAAGAACGTCGTGTAATCAAATACAACGCTACCGTCTTCAGAGAATTCAACTGTTGTTTCCATAATCATCCTTAAAAGAAACATAACAACTGTTGTAAATAGCTCACTACATCAAACAAGTTATTAATTAAATAACCTAATCACACTATACGGATATGTGGCCCATGAAATCGGTCAAAATCGTCAAAACATGCTCTTGATCTGCTTTTTACGTAAAGAAAATCAAAGCGAAAATATATACTCAACATATGATTAACATCAATAAAACGCCGAATACACGTTCATTACGAAGTTGACATATACGCCATTTTTAATATCTATTCACAAGGCAGATATGAAACCATTAATTGAAACCAAATGGTTACACCCAGAAAACAATTACCTTTTTAATCAATAAAAAGGTAATTAACACGATCGACTACTTTCAGAATTGATAATCAGAAGGAATAACGACAATCCCCTTCTTTGATATATTAAAACGCTGGGCATCGTCTTTCGTATTTACGCCTATGATTGTATTCGCTGGAATATTTACATTTTTATCAACAATACAGTTTTCAAGGTGTGCCCCTTCGCCAATAGTAACGCCTTCAAAAATAATACTATTAATAACAACAGCAGCATTGTTCACTGTGACTCTAGGGAAGAACACAGAATTTTGCGCAGAGCCACCAGCAATCACTACCCCATTTGAAATAATTGAGTTAATAAATATACCTTCGTTACCCGCCGCTGAAGATACTGTTCTTGCGGGTGGCAGCTGTGGCTCATACGTTCGTATAGGCCAGTCTTGTTGATAAAGGTCTAACGGCGGCTCAACCGAAAGTAAATCCATATTCGCCTGATAAAAAGAGTCAATAGTACCGACATCTCGCCAATAAGCATCTTGACTCACTCGGCCTTCTTCTCCACCAAACGGGTAAGCATACACACCTTGGCCATCAATCAGTTTAGGGATAATATCTTTGCCAAAATCATGACTCGAATATGGGTTCAAGGCATCATCTTCAAGGTGCTGTTCTAATGCAGCCATCGAGAAAATATAAATCCCCATCGAGGCTAAACACGCAGTTGGTTTATACGGTAACGGCTGTGGGTGCTCTGGCTTTTCAGTAAACGATAACACTTGTTGTTGCTCATTCACCGTCATAACACCAAATGCATTAGCTTCTTCTTTGGGAACTTCCATACACGCAACCGTTAAGTCGGCTTTCGATGCTTTATGCTGTTCAAGCATTGGCTCATAGTCCATGCGATAGATATGATCGCCTGATAAAACCACGACATATTTAGCATCACTACGCGAAAGTAGATACAGGTTTTGATAAATAGCATCCGCAGTACCTTGATACCAACTATCGCCTGTACGCATTTGTGGAGGAACAGCAGTGATGTATTCGCCTAATTCAGGGTTGAATACCGACCAACCATCTCGTAAATGCTTTTGTAAGGAATGGGATTTGTATTGCGTCAGTACCAAAATTCGGCGTAAGCCTGAGTGTAAGCAGTTAGCCAAGGTAAAATCGATAATTCTATACTTCCCACCAAACGGCACTGCGGGTTTTGCTCTATTATCAGTCAGCGGTGATAACCTTGAACCCACGCCACCAGCCAAAATGACTGAAATCGTTTCATCTTTCATACATACCTAGCCCCTATAGATTTATTTTCATCAATACGAAGCAAATAATAGGCCTGAAGTTTTAATTTTTTAATTGGTTGTTATTACTTTAATTTTTTAATTGGTTGTTATTACT
>NZ_JAKJSJ010000020.1:0-114505 GCF_050336715.1 Photobacterium makurazakiensis | reverse complement strand
TGCGAGGCATTGAGCTAACTGATACTAATTGCCCGTGAGGCTTAACCATACAACACCCAAGGGGTTTTTATGGACTCCACGAAACACTTGAATGGTGTTTGAGAACTGGTCAGATTTTCCCAGATTGCTATTTACTGCCTTGAGGCAGTGAATAAAACAGAATTTGCTTGGCGACCATAGCATTATGGACCCACCTGATCCCATGCCGAACTCAGTAGTGAAACGTAATAGCGCCGATGGTAGTGTGGGGTTTCCCCATGTGAGAGTAGGACATCGCCAGGCTCCCAATTTAGATTTTCATATTGAACGATGAAAATCGCATGTGATGGTAACATCCATGTCCGTGTGGAGCGGTAGTTCAGTTGGTTAGAATACCGGCCTGTCACGCCGGGGGTCGCGGGTTCGAGTCCCGTCCGCTCCGCCACTTCTTCGAAAGCCTCAGCAGAAATGCTGAGGCTTTTTTGTATCAGTAAACAATGTTTGGCCTACGGCCAAATAGCCCAAGACTAGGTACACCGCCTAAAGACTTGGGCTTTATTACGTCTCTATATTTGTAGTTTATCCTTCGGTTAAATGAGTCCCGCTTGAATGCCAGCCCAGTCTTCTGCCACTGATACTAAACTCGAGTCTAACGAGTCGGTTCTTTATATCTATTCTTCTTACTGACGTCCAACCCATTAAATCCACAGTCTTAAAAATATTTCTATCACCCTTTGTTGTTCTCTATCCAATGTCTCCAAGCCTTATAATCCCTGAAGATAGATTAGTGCAACATCTAGCACTGTATTTGTTCTATTGGATTTAATTTAGGGTAATAGGGGCGGACTTTATGGTACGGGTGTTGTCAAAACTATCACTATATCGTCAGTGTGCAAACCCACAGGGCCAAGTACACAACCGTATGATTGCAGGGGGGCAGAGGGGGGAACCATTGAACAATCTGCGCTTCTAGTTCCTCTGTTTGGACAACGATAGGTGCTAAGAAGGTAATATCTCGAACTATGGGGTAGATCTTGGAAAATGATCTCGTGATATGGGGTAAATTCAGTTGGTTAGCAGATATCTCTCATAACTATTCACGTGAGCTAAACTGGCTTTAAAAAACTAAGCAATTTCAGCAAGAGATTGATCACACTGGTAAGTGTAATAGTGCGAGTAAGCGTATTTTATTGGGTGATTAATTAAGCTCTGTTTAGTTTGCTTCTACAATGAAATATGTATTGATCAACTCGAGTATACTCTCACGAAAAGGTTCATTGGTTTTCTCCCCTAGTAGCTCTGCTAGTTCTTCTCCTACAGGTGAAAAGCGATAGTAGGTAAAGCTAATTTCTTTTTGTATTGGTGTGAGGTTGTATGTGTACTGCTGATAGCGAAAGGGAAAGCTTACTTTTGGTTCTAAGCTACCGGATTCAAGTTCAGTCTTAATTAACAAGCCTAAATCCATTAAAACCAGTACATCGGAGTAGGGTAGCTGGAAGTATCCTAGGCTAAGCTTTTTAACTTTAGTAGAAAAAAGGTTGGGCAATAGGGATGGTTTTATTTTTAAGCTCGTTATTATTTTTTTACAGCTATCATTACTGATTTGGCAGGAAAGCATTGAAGCTCGGTGGAATATCTGTGTTTCTTTATGTGTCATGTTACGAAGAGTATCAAGCGTTTTAAGTGAAACCGAGTTGGGTATCGTTAATTCTTGCTTTAGTATTCTGGCCCACAAGTGCTGCATTGAGTGGTTACGAATATTTTTAGCTATTGATATAAAATGGAATAGCCAATCAGGATCGAATTTTGCCGCTTTTATTGCCTTATAATGATCACTAG
This sequence comes from Photobacterium makurazakiensis, assembly GCF_050336715.1. Taxonomy (NCBI): domain Bacteria; kingdom Pseudomonadati; phylum Pseudomonadota; class Gammaproteobacteria; order Vibrionales; family Vibrionaceae; genus Photobacterium; species Photobacterium makurazakiensis. The sequence goes on along the minus strand of NZ_JAKJSJ010000020.1, from coordinate 112,687 downwards.
CAAGTTTAAATATTTTTTCTAAGTTATCTTGCTGGCGATTTTGATCGCTTTCTAAGCGCTCTCTACTACGCTGGTGAAGATTACTTTCATCTTTTGGGTTTATTAGGAAGCTAACCCCATACTCCTTAGCAACTTTCTCGATATAGTTGTAAGTTGCATCGTTAGTTTTTATTTGTCCATCTACTCTTGATGATTTATCGGTGAAGTCTGTATTTATCAGATCAGTTTGATCGTTACTCATTATTTTCCTCGCGACGATTGCTATGTTGTATTAGTCATCTAACCAACAATGAGGTTGTTTAATGTTGTGATTCATCAGTACTGACTATTTTTAATATAAATGTTTGATACCTACCAGTAGCATTACTACTGGTAGGTATTTTCGACGCGATTACATATCGTCATATTCTTCCAAGTCACTACCCTCTATTAGGTAACCGACTTCGGCAAGCTCATGGCTGATAGTTTGAGTTTTTAGTGTTCCTATAATGTAAACGACATCCCAAAGTTGTTGGATAGGGGCGCCATCAGGGTATTTCACATAAATGATTTGGTTTGGTGGCGGTGGTGGTACATGGATACATGCCCCAAAATATGGCACGAGCAAGAACTCTGTAATTGCTTTATCATCACCTTCAAGAGGGATCACAAAACCGGGGATTCTAACCTTACTGCCATTCAACTCCTCTCGCACTTTGCCAATTAGTGTTTGCTGAGCGGCTTCTCCGTCATGGCTAAGAACTGGCATTTGATTTTGGTTGAACTGTTGACGTTCTTCTTTTGGAACAAGGTCGATCCAGTCAAGCGTCAATACTTCGTTAGCAAAGCTAGTAACGGGGAGCCAGAAACAAAGTAAAATTATCCATTTTTTCATTCCAATTTATACCTTTATGGTCATGCCATCTGATAATGAATGTTGATAGGCTCTTATAGCAGGAACCGTTCCTACAATTATGCCTGAAAGCTGCACAAGGCCAAGCAGCATTAACTCATGTGACGTTAACGGTGTAATCGCAATTAGTAAACCAAATTGTTCTTGAAGTAAGGGTTGAGTTACGAGCAATAGGCTATATAGCAGTGCTGTACCAAATAGAATACCTAGGGCAGTTAAAGCTGCGGCCTCACTTGTTAATAAAAAGAAGATATGGCTTGGTTTTGCCCCCATTGCACGTAAGATCGCCATTTCGCGTCTACGTTCATTCAAACTTGTTAATAAGCTTGTCAGCATTCCTAGTAAGCCTGCTATGACGACGAAACCTGAAACGACTAAAAGGGCTTGCTCTGCTATCGACATCATACCCCATAGCTCATGGAGAGCGATTCCTGGCATGATTGCACTCAGTGGCTCTTTTGAATAAGTATTAATATATCGTTGAAGAGCAAAAGTTTGAATTTTTGAATTTAAACCAAGCATGAATGCTGTGATCTGTTTGGGTTCAAACTGATATTGCTCTAGCATTTCGACTGAAGGCGTTGCACCTAAATTTGCCCCGCTTTCCCATCCAACGTGTATAGCCTCGATTGCTTCAAGAGTGACATGAACGCTTTTATCGACGGGTGTGCCCGTTGGCTCTAGTATTCCGGTAATTTTGAATGGAAGATTATCGTGCCGGTTAAAGGCCTTATCGCTAATCCCATGAGCAATAATAATTTCATCACCGATAGCATATTTAAGCTTTTTGGCAACATCAGCCCCAATTACAGTTTCAAAGAGGCCATTAAAGGCCCTTCCTTGCCTAAATTCTAATGATTGTTTTTTACCATATTGATAGTGGTCAAAATACGCTTGGGTTGTGCCTATAACTCGAAAGCCTTGATGTGAGTCCCCTAGTGAGATTGGGATTGCCCAGTTTACAGAGCGATGATTACTGATATCTTGATAGCTATTCCAATCAATATTATTCGTCGCATTACCTATTCGAAAAACAGAATAGAGAAGAAGGTTTACTTGTCCAGATCGAGATCCGACGATGAGGTCGGTGCCTGAGATCGTATTGGCGAAGCTTGATTTTGCTTGCGTTCTAACTCTTTCAACGCCTAATAACAGTGTTACTGAAATCGCGACGGTTAATAAGGTAAGAAGTGCCGTTGTTTTTCGATTGGCTAAACTTTGGAGTGCCAGTCTAATGATTGCCATTATTTAGCCTCTTTTGTCGCTAGATTTATTTTATTGAGAGAAATGCTTCGGTCAAAAAGCACTTCGAGTGTTTCATCATGACTGACGAAGAGTAAAGTGATATCGGTGCGGCTACATTCGTCCATTAACAGCTTGATAAATGCTTCTCTGTTGTCATGATCAAGTGCGGAGGTTGGTTCATCAGCAATGAGTAATTGAGGTGAGCCGATAAGAGCCCTTGCGGCGGCTACCCTTTGTTGTTGCCCTATACTGAGTTCAGAAATCGGGCGTTGTAGGCACTCGTCGGGTAGTTGGAGTTGTGATAACAGGCGCTTTGCTTCGGCATGTAAATGACCATTGATCTGTTTACTTCGCTGTTTTGAAAATCGACAAGGTAAGAGTACGTTATCAATCACGGATAAGTACGGTAGCAAATTGAACATTTGGAAAATATAGCCAATATTGTCAGCTCTAAATTGATCGCGTTGGGTCGATTTAAGCTGGCTAAAAGGTTGCTGTAATAATTCAACAATACCTTCTGTTGGTTGGGATATACCTGCTAAAAGACTTAATAAACTCGATTTACCACTGCCACTTGGTCCTTTTATAAATACTTTTTCTCCTTTTTTGATGGTCAAGGAGGGGATATCTAATAGATTTTTTGTTTGGTTTGGCCAACGAAAGATTAAGGCACTAAGTTCAATTGTATTCATCTGTTTTTCCTGAAATGGGGAGCTAGCTCCCCATGAATTTCCATTCGTTAGAATGTAAATACCGCATTATTGGGTAGTAATTTAACAGCCAACTGCTGCGTTTCTGTGATGGCGTTTACTGTAATGCTTTGTGTTGCAGGAAAGTGTGTGAACCAGCGGACTTCGATGCTATTTAGATCATTGATGTTATTACAGCTAAAACTATATAGAGCTGTAAATTCTCCGTGCTTATGATCGTGGTGGCTATCATGTTGCTCATGCTCATGCTCATGCTCATGCTCATGCTCATGCTCATGCTCATGCTCATGTTCATGGCTTAATGTTTCATTAACGGATGCTTCTTTTAATTGGCATTGGGCGTTATCTGGGAAAATAAATAGCGTATCAGCGGCTTCAAGTTGTGTTACTGCTTGATTGAGCATTTGGTGCTGCTCTTCAGATTGTGGTGAATGCTCAAAACCAACAACATCTGATCCTGGTGCTGTTATTTCGAGCAAAAGTTGATTGTCTTCTTGAGCAATATTGAGTTCAACAACCCCGTGTACATGTGCGTCATGTTGGCGGAAAGTTTGTTCAGCAAAAACTGAACTTGCAAATAAAGAGGCGATAGTTGCGATATAAAGTTGCGATTTGACACTTTTCATTTTTGGCTCCAATAAATAGAAATAGTTAGCTCTGTATTCGTATTATTGGAGCTTGGGAGGCGCTCGTGCATTAGGCCGAGATCTTAGCGCATGTACTAAGGAATCGGATAATAAAACGCTGATCGGATAATATGGGTGCTGTAAAGCAAAATGCTGAAGTGTTGGTACTACCGCAGCGTGAAGAACGTGGCATGTTAAGCAGCTTTCAGTGTGATGATGAGGTTTAACTGCTTCTAGTTTGTGTAATGCTGATACGGGGCCAATGATGATCATTAGACCAATAAGAAGCCCTAGGAGTAGAGGTATAGATTTATGAAAAATATCCTGTCTCAAAATCGCACACAAATATCATGACCCAAAGATGTTATAATATAACATTAGTTTGCTGTATGGGTCATGACTTAGTTAAGGAACGTGTAATAATTTACTTTGCTAGAGGTTATTTTTGACTAAATTGAGGGCTTCTTGGATCTCGTCATTAGTTAACTTTCCTTCTTTAACAAAGAGTACGTTACTCTCTTTATCAAGCACAATGATTGCGGAGTTTTCAGCGGTTAGCTCCCAAGCCCCATGTACTTTCCCATTTCCATCAAGCACCATTGAAGACCATGAGAAATCACGCTTGCTGTCTTCTGCTGATGATTTAACAAAGCCTCCTGTGCCCCACATTGCATCATCTTGATTAATGATGGTGGTTGTTTGGTACATACCTTCTGGGAAATCGGCGTCTGTGATAGCAGCCATAAGATCGGCATTCATTGCTTTTGCAGCACTACGGCCAGCAATGGCCTGGATAATACGCACCTTGCCAGCTAACTGGCTGCTGCTCCACTCTTGGTAAGCGATTTTATCATCCTGAACCAATATTTCACCCTTATCAGCAACAGATACTGATGGCAGCGATTCACCAACCGCTAGGTTGTGCGCCATCGTAAATGTTGGCAATAGTGCAGCAAGTAAAGCAATTGCAGGCTTCTTATTCATCGTCTTTATTCCAGAAATTATTGAGGTTCCATTATCTTAGAATAAGTAATGCAGACTGGTTAAACCAGTTGTTAGTTTTTGAGTTCCATCACACAGATAGTGAAAAAAGCTACTTTAAAAAGGCTATTCAAGGTGCGATAGAGATTTTATCTAGCCTTTGACATTAAAGAACAAAGGTGGCAAGAAAATTGCTTTTACTTTTTGGTGCTTTTTATTGAAACCATTCGCTGTGATAGCGGTCTGTACTAAGACTGATTGAGAGGGAATTATGCTGAGAATATTTAAACAATACCGACCGAATCAAATTGCTCGTTATGTAAAAAGTTACTTTCGAGGTCGTTTGTTTATTATGGGTGTTGGTGCTTATGAATTTGACTGTGGGCGCTTATTGCCACCGAAAAGGCAAGATAAGAAAGCGCTGAACGTTCTTGGAGAAGTTAATCGAGAAATTCAGCACCTTGCAGAAATCAGCTGATTTATTCTGGCTCAGGAGGCATACAGATGCCTGTACCACCAAGACCACAGTATCCTCCTGGGTTTTTAGCTAAATATTGTTGGTGGTAATCTTCAGCGAAGTAGAATGTACCAGCATCTGCAATTTCAGTTGTAATCACACGGTTTTGTAGAGCGGATTGATAGCTGAGTTGACTTTTCTTTGCCGCTTGAGACTGCTCTTCGGTGAAAGTATAAATAGCCGATCGGTATTGAGTTCCTTGGTCATTACCTTGGCGCATCCCTTGAGTTGGGTTGTGGTTTTCCCAAAAGAGCGTTAGAAGCTTCGAAATCGAGAGTTCGATAGGATTATAAATAACCCTAACAACCTCCGTATGCCCTGTTTTACCACTGCACACTTCTTCGTAGCTTGGGTTTGGAGTGAAGCCTCCACTATAACCAACTGCAGTGCTGTATACCCCTGGCTGTTGCCAAAAAAGTCGTTCGGCTCCCCAAAAACAGCCCATACCAAACATGATTTCCTCAAACCCATCTGGGATCATGTCATTAAGTGGGGTGTTGTTTATGGCATGTAACACTGACGGGATAATGGGTGTTGCTCTACCAATTAACGCGGAATCTGCATTGGGTAGTGTACTTTTACTGTTAGGCATCTTGACGTCCTTAATAATGCTGTCTTTTTTTCAAGGTAGAGGAAACGGGAAAGAGATTCAACTTCATTACTTTTTAAAGTCAAAATGTTGGCAGTTATGGCCGAGCTTTGTCAGAATTAAGAAATGCTCAAAGATGAATATCAATCATGCTCTTATTGATGAAGTAAAAATAAGAATGAAAAAAATAATTTTACGGTGCAGCCTTGCCGTACTTGCACTCTCGGCAACATTGGATGTATACGCCGAAACGTCGCTAACGATTAAAGGCCTTAAAGGAAGTTTGGAAGATAATGTTGATGCTTACGTTTCTGCGATCCCTAAAAAAGAATACAGCACATCATTACGATTTAGAGAGCAGCTTGAAGGCGAAATTCGCAATGGTTTAAAGGCGTTGGGGCGCTACAACCCTATTATAACCTATGAAAGCCAAGTCGATGGTAACGATGAAAGGCTAGTCGTTAACGTCGACCCTGGACCTAAAACCGTTATAGCGAAGAGTAACCTTCGATTAACGGGGATGGCTCAGAGTGATCCTGATTTTATTTCATTAATCAGAAATAGTGGGTTAGGGCTGGGGAAAACACTTAACCACGGTAAATATGAATCATTAAAATCATCATTGAGTAGCTTAGCTCTAAGAAAAGGCTATTTTGATGCCGAGTTAAAAAGTAGCAAATTGGAAGTTGCCCCTAGCCGTAATGAAGCCTTTATCACAATAGAGTTTGCTGCTGGACAGCGTTATAACTTTGGTGAAACAACGTTTGAAGGGAGTCAAATTGAACTCGACCGCCTTCAGTCGTTAATTCCATACGATGAAGGTGACCCATACCTTGCTTCGACATTAGGTGAGTTTAATCAGCGCTTATCGGGCGTTGGCTGGTTTTCTTCTCTTTTTGTGGGCGGAGATGTCGCGAACCTTGAAGATGACAATGTACCAATAAATGTTGTCGTATCCCCTCAGGTAAAAAATCAGGTAGAAACGGGTATTGGTTACTCGACGGATGTAGGGATGAACCTGAAGCTTAATTGGCGTAAGCCTTGGCTTAACAGTGCAGGGCATAGCCTAAATGTGAAAGCAGAACTCTCTAAACTCCAACCTAAAATTGAAGCGGCATATAAAATCCCCTTGGATGATGTACTTAATGACTATTACCAAGTTGTTGGTGGTATTCGTTATGTTGATAACCATGACACTGTGAGTACTGAATATAACCTTGGCTTAGAACGGCATTGGCGGTTGGAGTCTGGCTGGAAGCGGGTCGCCTCGTTACGTTTGTTATATGAAGACTATAAGCAGGGTAAACAAGAATCTGGCGTGCTAGCAATGGTGCTCCCAGGGATTAGTTATGAAAAAACCCGGGTGCGTGGAGGTGCAATGCCGACATGGGGGGATAAACAGCTTATATCTATTGAGTATTCAGACCCTGCTCTAGGTTCCGATACGCGATTAGCCCGCTTCAGAGGACGTTCCGCATGGATAAGAAGCTATCAAGACAATCATCGCGGTTTATTTCGGTTAGATGGTGGTGCTGTGATTGCCGATAAGCTTGAAGATATTCCCCCTTCTATGCGTTTTTTTGTGGGCGGGGATAATAGTTTGCGTGGTTACAGCTACCAGTCTATCGCACCAAGAGACAGTGATGGCCTGCGTCGTGGTGGTCAGTACATGTTGACATCAACGCTTGAGTATCAGTACCGAGTATATGGTGATTGGTGGGGTGCTGTTTTTTATGACTATGGCTCTGCATGGATAGATACACCTACATGGCTGAGCGGTGCGGGGGTCGGTGTTCGATGGGCATCACCCGTTGGTCCGATCCGTTTAGACTTTGCGTGGGGGCTTGATAAGGAAGATGACAAGTTCCAAATTCACTTTATTTTAGGGCCAGAGATATGATTTGGATAAAGCGTATTACATTAGTCTTATTGGCTTTATTCGTTATTCTTGTTATCGCGATAGCTGCTTTATTGTATACCCCTGCAGGCGTGAAAGTGGCCTTATGGGGGGCGCAAAAAGCATTACCTGCATTATCTGTTGGAAAGAGTTCTGGAAGTTTGTTGTCTGGTTTTTCTCTTGCTCAGGTTTCTTATGATGACGGCAGTACCGCATTATCGGTTCAATCTCTTAATTTGGTGATTGATGATAAGTGTTTGCTGGAGCCTGCTATCTGTATTTCGGCACTGACCGTTGATGGGGTGACTTTATCTTTACCGACTCTGCCTGACAGTTCCGTTGAAACTGAGTCTGCGCCGTCAGAGCCGACAACGGAGATTGCTCTTCCTTTACCCATAAGGCTTGAGCAGCTTGCCCTTAATAATATCGATTTAGATATATTGGGTAATAAAATTGCTTGGCAGCGTTTTACAACTGCAGCTGAAATGAATAGCGGAAACTTGACTCTGAAACCAACAGATTGGCAGGGTATTACGTTAATGCTGGCAGCATCGGAAGAAGAGCCCGTAGCAGAGACAGAGTCAACTGAAGCTAGTGATAGCTCCGATATCGTGCTACCTACCATTGTGCTCCCTTTATCTATCGATGTGCAGCGATTTACCGTAACAGGGTTTGAGCTAAAAGGTGATGCCCCACAAACAGTTGAGAAGTTAGAGCTGGTGGCAACAGCGACTGGCAGTGACATAGCATTAACGAAACTTGAATTGGATATTCCTCAGGCAAAGTTGGATGCCAATGGCATAATCAGTTTGACTAAGAACTATCCACTGTCTCTCGATGCAGGGCTTGATATTGCGATGCCCCCGCTTAGTGGTCATCAATTAGCACTAAATGTGACGGGAAGTTTGGATGAATTAATTCTTGATGCCAGTTTAAAAGGCACGCTGGATGCGGTGTTAGCAGGACAAATATCGCCATTGAAATCGACCTTACCTTTTGATTTAAACTTGCGTAGTCAGCATATTCAATGGCCGCTCGATCAAGAGGCAGAATTTGTTCTTGCCGAGACTCAAATTGATGCAAAAGGTGATCTCGATAAATTTATCTTCTCAGCTAAAAGTGACATTGATGGTAAACCAATGCCAGCGGTTGGAGCTGATTTAGTCGGAAGTGGTAGTACAACACAAGTTGATTTAAGCCGTTTGGAACTTAAAACGCTGGGAGGGAAAGTAACAGGTAAGGCCAAGGCTAATTGGAAAGAGCTGGTTAACTGGCAGGGTGAGTTGGCGTTTACACAGATCCAGCCAGAGCTTGAATGGCCTGATGTCCAAGGCAATGTAAACGGCAAGCTAAAAACATCTGGTGGCCTGACTGCGTCTGGTGGTTGGTATGTTGAACTGCCAATGTTGGATGTTGATGGCACTGTGATGAAGCAGCCTTTGGATCTCGATGGCCAATTAACAGCTAAAGATTTAGCCGGCAAAGGAGATATTGAGCTAAATACTCAAGGCCTCTCTGTGCGACATGGCCCCAATAGCCTGAAGGCAGAGGGGCGGCTGGCTAAAACATGGGATATGACAGCTAAAATTAACGCGCCAGATTTATCACAATCGGTACCTGGACTTCGCGGCAGTGTTGCTGGGGATGTAGCTCTGAGCGGGAAAATGGCTGAGCCGAACTTGCAGGTCGACCTTGTTGGCCAAACCTTGGGTTGGCAAGATGTCGCTTCATTAGAGAGTTTAATTGTTAAGGGTAAGGTTCAGCCTGTACCAACCCTCAATGCAGATATTTCATTATTCGCTTCGAAAGGAAAAGCTGGCAGTGTTGAGCTTAACCAGCTTTCATTACTATTCAATGGAACAGAGAGCCAGCATCAACTTGAACTTGATATGGATGCAACGCCTGTGAGCACTTCTCTACGCTTAGCTGGTGCATTGGATCGCCAGCAAGGCTGGCAAGGCAAGTTGGAGCATGGTGAGATTGCAACAGAGATCGGTCCTTGGCGGCTGAGTCGTCCTACGGCATTGGGCTATAACCTCAAGACCCAATTGGCTAATGTGGCGGCACATTGTTGGCAGCAAAACAACGCATCGCTGTGTTTGACGGAAAATCTTGAAGCGGGCGCATCAGGTCATGCCAAGGTCGCTATTAATCATTTTGATTTTGACTTAGTTGCTCCTTATCTACCTGAAAACGTGGAATTGAACGGCGAGATAGGTGCAAATGCTGAAGCGACTTGGGCGCCTGAATCTGCGCCTTATGTAAAAGCAAATGTTCGATTGCCCTCAGGCTCTGTTACTCAGCAACTTGAGGCTGATGAACCTGCGATTAGCATGGGTTGGGATAGCGTGACACTGAATGCAGAAATGAAGCAGGATACGCTCAATGCCGATTGGCTGATTGCAGTTAAAGACAATGGTGACCTTTCTGGTCGGGCTACCGTAACTCAGCTAACGAGTGATCAGCAGCTGGAAGCTAACCTCAAAATTGACAGCTTCATGTTGGGATTTTTACAACCACTGCTAAGAGACTACCACCAGTTTGATGGACAAGTGGATGCTAATCTATCGATGTCAGGCCCTGTGATGCACCCCAAAGTGAATGGGGTATTGAAAGTCATGAATGTTGAAGCAATTGGCCGCACCGTTCCTGTTGATATTGAGAAAGCAGATATTACAGCAACGTTCAGTGGTTATTCGGCACAGTTGCACGGTGATGTAGTTACCCCTGATGGCAAACTGGCACTCAAGGGCAGTGCTGACTGGCAGGATTTAGCCAACTGGGAAAGCCAGTTAAGGGTTAATGGTCGCGAGCTTCAGGTGAGTGTTCCGCCGATGATTGCTCTTAAAGTATCACCTGATTTAACCATTAAAGCTTCACCTAAGCTTGCTGAAATAACAGGTAGTATTGGTATTCCATGGGGACGCATTACGGTTGATCAGTTACCAGAATCAGCGGTATCCGTTTCGAGTGATGAGGTATTGCTAACCGATGATCTACAGCCGATAGATAAAGATCCTGTTGTGCCTTTCGCAGTAAAAACGAATGTGTTGGTCAAGGTGGGGGATGATGTTCAACTCTCTGCATTTGGCTTGAAATCAGGCCTGATTGGAGAGTTAAATGTTCGTCAGAACAATAAGGGTCCATTGGTATACGGTGAAATTAACTTAACAGACGGTACCTATCGCTCATTTGCACAAGAGCTGGTGATCCGAAAAGGACAGATTTTGTTTAATGGCCCTGCTGATCAGCCTTATCTGTCAATTGAAGCTATTCGGGACCCTGAAAATATCGAAGATGATGTGATTGCAGGGATCAGGGTAACAGGCCCTGCGGACGAGCCTCGGATTGATATATTTTCGGATCCATCTATGCCACAGCAAAATGCTTTGTCGTATATCCTACGAGGCAAAGATCTTGATAGTGAATCTGGTGATAGTGGTGATGCCATGACAACGGCTTTGATCAGTATGGGCTTAGCACAAAGTGGGCAGCTGGTGGGTAATGTTGGTGAAGCCTTTGGTGTACAAGACTTGGCACTTGATACTGCGGGTTCTGGCAGTGAGTCTCAGGTAACGATCAGTGGCTATATCGCACCGGGCCTACAAGTAAAGTACGGTGTCGGGATATTTGACTCGATCGGTGAATTTACGGTTCGTTATCGTTTAATGAAAGATCTATATGTTGAAGTCGTTTCTGGGCTTGATAGTGCAGTGGATTTACTTTACCAGTTTGAGTTTAATTAAAACCATGGGATCTCAGGTAGGTGCATATGACAATTTTGGGTGATATGTCGCCTGCCGAGTGACAAGCTGAGGGTACATGGGAAAAGTATTTGTGTATGGCACCTTGAGAAAGGGGGAGAATAACCATCACTTGCTGGTACGGGAAATTTATCTAGGGCGATGCCAAGTGAATAATGGCTATCGGTTATATAACTTAGGTGATTACCCCGCAATTATATCAGCGACGCCTTCCATGCCTATTACTGGCGAGGTCTATGAGGTGTCTGATGACGTGATGGGCGAACTCGACCTGCTTGAAGAGTATCCTGTCTTATACTCTCGGGTGCTTGTCAAGACGGCCTTTGGTCAAGCTTGGGTATATGTTTATAATTATCCCGTGGCAAATTTCCCGGTGATTAAGCAAGGGGATTGGTGCTTAAGGGAGCTGTAAGCGATTATTGAGGCTGTAAATTGCGTGGTAATGCTTGTAATAGTGCCTCATAGCTTTCTCCGTTATACACATGCTCGTAGCCTTGTTTAAGCACAGAGCTTTCAGCAATGGCCGAACGTCGCCCTGAGCGGCAGTAGAGAAAGATCACTTGACTTTTATCTGCCGCAATCGTCGATAGACGGTCTATTTGATCATAAGGAATGTTAATTGCGTTGGGTAAGTGACCAGCAATAAATTCTTCATTGGTGCGGACATCAATAAGTAACGGCTTACCTTTTTGTACACTTTTGTGCTGCTGCCAAAATTGTTCAGGTGTTACTGTTTCTGCTTGTGTTGCAGCGGAAAGCACGAAAATAAGCGCTGATAATGTCGTGATGATACGTCGTCGCATTTTACTTGCCTTCTTCACTTACGATGATGAGACTAAAGGGTAAGGTCGCTGATATGCATCAGCAACCTTTTAATCTGTTATTGCTCTTGAGCGCGTTTAAACGACTCTAGGATCTCTTCTTTCGCTGCAGCAGCATCTTCCCAGCCATCGACTTTTACCCACTTACCCGCTTCAAGCTCTTTATAACGCTCAAAGAAGTGTGTGATTTGTGCTTTTAATAACTCAGGTAGATCATCCACATCATTGATATGATCATACTCTTTGCTCAGCTTACTGTGAGGAACGGCAACAACTTTAGCATCTTCGCCTGACTCATCAGACATTTTGAGTACGCCTACAGGGCGACAACGAATGACTGATCCAGGTACAAGTGGGTGAGGGGTTGGTACTAACACATCAACAGGGTCGCCATCGAGAGAGAGTGTGTGGTTTACGTAGCCGTAGTTACATGGGTAGAACATGGGGGTCGACATAAAGCGATCAACAAAAATAGCGCCAGTATCTTTATCTACTTCATATTTTATTGGGTCAGCATTTGCTGGGATTTCAATGACTACATAGATATCTTCTGGGATGTCCTTTCCGGCAGGTACCTGATTCAGGCTCATGATCTCTTCCTTTTGTTAAGTTAACTAATTGTTGGTGATGTTGAAATTATAATAGCAACATCGCCATTTCTTTGTCTAATAGCAACAATTAACAACGATATAATTATCGGCAGGCTTGGCATTATTACATGATGCGAAAAGAAACAGGCTGCAAATGCAGCCTGTCAGCGGTTAGATTAGTGTTGCTCGGGGAACTCTTTGATAAACGCTTCGACTTTGTGGACCATATTAGTTGATCCGACGAAGAACGGTACGCGTTGGTGAAGCTCTGTTGGTTTAATGTCCATGATGCGATTCGCACCATCAGATGCAATCCCTCCAGCTTGCTCCATGATAAATGCCATAGGGTTGCATTCATATAATAAGCGTAGTTTACCGTTAGGGTGAGTTGCCGTACTTGGGTACAGGTAAATTCCGCCCTTCAATAAGTTGCGGTGGAAATCGGACACAAGCGAGCCAATATAGCGTGAGGTATAAGGACGGTTATCCTCTGGCACACTTTCCTGACAATATTTGATGTACTTTTTCACACCCATCGGGAAGCGAATGTAATTACCTTCATTAATTGAGTAGATCTTTCCATCTTGTGGAATCGTCATATTTTCGTGAGAAAGACAGAACACACCAATTGAAGGGTCATAAGTGAAGCCGTGTACACCGTTACCGGTTGTATATACCAGCATGGTTGATGAACCATAAATGATATAACCTGCAGCAATTTGACGGTTGCCGGGCTGCAAGAAGTCTTCTTCTACTGCTGGGGTACCTGCTGGTGACACACGGCGGTAAATTGAGAAGATGGTACCAACGGAAACGTTTACGTCGATGTTTGAAGAACCATCTAGTGGATCCATTAACACAACGTATTTTGAGTTGCGGTTAAGTTCTCTGTCGAAGGCAACGGCTTCGTCTTCTTCTTCACTGGCTACGCCACACACTTGGTCGCGTGCTTCTAAGGCTGCTTTAAATTTATCGTTGGCGTAAACGTCGAGCTTTTGCTGTTCTTCACCTTGAATATTCTCACCACCAATCGCACCGGTAATATCAACTAATCCTGCTTTGTTGATTTCACGGTTGACGATTTGAGCTGCAAGTTTAATTGAGCCAAGTAGTGAAGATAGTTCACCACTCGCATGGGGGAAGTCAGTTTGTTTCTCGACAATGAACTCACCAAGGGTTCTAATATCGGACATATACAATCCTTGCATCAAGTTGTCATCGGGGGTAGTTAAGTCAGGTACAATGTCTCTAACGGACAATTGATATACCTGTGTAGGCTTTTCGCCTATGTTTATAGTGTGTGGTCTATTTCTGTATAAAGAATTGTATATAAAGATCTTTTTTATGGTACTGAAGTAACGCATTTGCGTGAAGTTATCATCATTTACCTGTGAGTCGACAGCTATGCATATTCATATTTTAGGTATTTGCGGCACATTTATGGGCGGTGCAGCTGTGCTTGCGCGTCAGCTTGGCCATAAAGTGACCGGTTGCGATGCCAATGTTTATCCGCCGATGAGTACTTTGCTTGAATCGCAAGGTATTGAAATAATACAAGGATATGATCCTTCTCAACTGAATCCTGCTCCCGATCTTGTCGTTGTTGGTAATGCAATGAGTCGCGGAAACCCCTGTGTGGAGTATGTGCTTAATAACAATCTGCGCTATACCTCTGGACCACAGTGGCTACAGGAAATTTTATTGCATGACCGGTGGGTGCTTGCGGTTGCGGGGACTCATGGTAAGACTACCACTGCCAGTATGCTGGCTTGGGTCTTGGAATATTGCGGTTACCAGCCCGGATTTCTTGTCGGGGGGGTGCTCGGAAACTTCGGTGTTTCCGCGCGGTTAGGTGAAAGTATGTTCTTTGTCGTCGAAGCGGACGAATACGATAGTGCTTTTTTCGATAAACGTTCTAAGTTTGTTCATTATCGACCAAGAACGCTCGTAATGAACAATCTTGAGTTCGATCACGCAGATATTTTTGATGATTTGAAAGCGATTCAGCGTCAATTCCATCATTTGGTCCGTACCGTTCCTGGTAATGGCCGAATTTTTGCACCGAAAGGTGTTACTGCGATAGATGAAACTCTAGCGATGGGATGCTGGAGTGAGCTGGAATACAGCGGTGAAGATGGCCATTGGCAAGCGAAGAAGCAAGATGAGGCTGGTGGTTGTTTTGATGTTTACTTTGAGAAAGTAAAAGTAGGTACCGTTAACTGGGATCTCATTGGTGAGCATAATGTTCAGAATGCGCTAATGGCCATTGCTGCTGCAAGGCATGTTGGAGTTACTCCAGATCTGGCTTGTGAGGCGTTGGGTAAGTTTATTAATACTAAACGCCGTTTAGAACTTAAAGGTGAGCAGCAAGGTATACGTGTGTATGACGATTTTGCTCATCACCCAACAGCAGTAGAGCTTACTTTGGAGGGGTTACGTGCCAAGGTGGGTGAACAGCGTATTCTGGCTGTTTTAGAGCCTCGGTCGAATACCATGAAGCTTGGTGTGCATAAGCTTGAACTTGCGCCAGCGCTTCAAGCTGCTGATGAGGTTTATATTTATCAACCAGACACGATTCCGTGGTCTGTCGATGAAATTGCGGAGCTTTGCCATCAACCCGCTTATACCGAGGCTGATTTAGATGTATTGGTTGAGCGTATTGTTGCTTCAGCTCGTCCGGGCGACAATATTCTGGTCATGAGTAATGGTGGTTTCGGTGGGATCCATAACAAACTACTGACGGCACTCTCCAATGCAAACGAGAAATAAAATGCACGATAAACGGATCACTTTAGCTTGGACGGGGGCATCTGGTGCGCCGTATGGGTTACGTTTGCTCGAATGCTTGCTAGCAGCAGACTATCACGTGTATCTACTGATCTCCTCTGCAGCAAGAGTTGTGTTAGCAACTGAACATGGCTTGAAGTTACCATCGGGATCAGAGGCCGCGAAAGCTGCGCTATGTAAGCACTTAAGCTGTGGGACTGAACGACTTGAAGTGTGTGGTAAGGAAGACTGGTTTTCGCCTGTTGCATCAGGATCTGCTGCACCCCAAACGATGGTAGTCTGCCCATGTTCGGCCGGTACATTGGCTTCAGTTGCACACGGTATGTCAGATAATTTACTTGAACGTGCAGCTGATGTCGTGATGAAAGAGCGAGGCCAGTTGTTAATGGTCGTTCGTGAAACCCCTTTTTCAACATTACACCTAGAGAACATGCTTAAGTTGTCAAAGATGGGGGTAACGATTATGCCTGCGGCGCCGGGGTTTTATCACCAACCAACCAGTATTGAAGACTTAGTCGATTTTATGGTGGCGCGCATACTCGATCACCTTGGCGTAGAGCAAGGGCTTGTTCCGCGATGGGGGTATGACCATAGGCAATGATTTTTAATTGAATCATTTAAACAAACAAAAAGAAGCCCGCAAACATTGCGGGCTTCTTTTATTCACTTAAATGCTCTTGTGGTTTCAGCACTAACACGTTGATTGGAGAGTTTTCTACCACTTTAGCTGCGACTGAGCCAAGCATGACCTTATCGATTTTAGAGCGCTTATGACTTGGCATAATAATAAGATCTGCGCCGACACGTTCGGCATGATCTAAAATCGTGGTCCACGTTTTTCCTTCAGAAACATATTGATGATGAACTATTTCTGCTGGAATGTAATTTTCAGCAAATGCCTTTAGCTGCTTTTGAGCATCTTGCATCATTTTGCGTGCAGCATCTTTGGGGAAATAGCTTGAAACCATTGCCATATGGATCCCCGGTAACACGTTGAGCAAGTGGATAGTGGCATTTGAATGTTTGGCGTGCCATACCGCAAGTTCAACCGCTTTATCTGCAAAGCCTTGCTCATTTAAATCGACAGGAACCAATATCTGCTTATACATAGTGTATCTCTTTACCAAATGGGATAGTTACTTCCTATAGTGTACATCAGTAAGGATGATCCCATTTTGAGAGGGATCATCCTATCAATGCCAATTAAGCATGACCTAGCTGTTTTGCTCGGCGGCGCTGATTAGCTCCGATCGCACCTAATATTAACAACGTAGGCACAAACACCCACTCTTTCATTGGCCTTATTGCAGGTAAGCTAACCGTTGTGATCTCCCAATCGAAGTCGATACCAGCTGCTTCTGCAGAGCTACCAAATTCAATCATGTCGACGATCATTTTCGTGTCATCTTGGCGAAGCATTAAGCCCATGGAACTAATTCGCTCTTCTGGGGTTACTGCGGTTTCATCAAATGGGAGTAGCACATGCTTTGATACCCACTTACCTTCAAGAGTTTCGCCACTGACTTGAAGCTCTAGCGGTTGGCCGATATTAAGCTTACCTGCAGCTTCGGTAATGAAGGTACCAGGCATTTCGTGCTTGGCTGGATAAACCATATCCCACCAGAAACCAGGCCGGAATAGCGTAAAGGTGATAAGCAGTAAGGCGATAACCTCCCACCATTTTGTTTTAGTGAACCACCAACCCTGTGTTGCAGCTGAGAAGGTCAGCATGGCAATAATGGCGGATAACACCGTTAGTGTTAGGTGCCACCAAGAATCGATATTCATCAATAATAATTGGGTATTAAAGATAAACATGAACGGCAAAATGGCAGTACGGATATCATAAGTAAAGCCTTGAATACCAGTACGGATCGGATCACTTTTAGCTATAGCGGCCGCGGCGAATGCTGCAAGCCCAACAGGCGGGGTGTCATCAGCCAGAATACCAAAGTAAAACACAAAGAGGTGGACTGCAATTAATGGGATAATAAGCCCATTTTGTGCGCCAAGTGTAACGATAACGGGTGCCATTAGGGTTGAAACGACGATGTAGTTTGCCGTTGTTGGTAGACCCATACCGAGGATCAAGCTAATTAAAGCGGTAAATAACAACATCAGTATGATGTTACCACCGGAGATAAACTCTACAAACTCGGTCATGACAAGGCCGATCCCTGTCAGTGTCACAACGCCAACCACGATCCCTGCTGCAGCTGTAGCAACACCAATGCCAATCATATTACGGGCACCGGAGACTAAACTTTCCAGTAAGTCATGAACGCCTTCCAATGCTGCATCTGGCAATGTCTTTTCTTTATTAAATAGCGCTAATAGTGGACGCTGAGTTAATAAAATGAAAATCATGAAGACGGTTGCCCAGAATGCAGAGAGGCCTGGAGAGAAACGCTCAACAGTGAGGCACCATACCAGCACGACAATTGGCAGCAGGAAGTAAAGTCCTGACTTCACGGTCGGGCCTGGGTCGGGTACTTCAGTGATCTCGGCATTTGGATCTTCAAGCGTATGATCTTGATAATTAGCGGAGTATTTCACGAGAGCGACATAGGCAATCAAGATTAATACTGCGATCATTGGTGTTGCTGCCGCACCAAATACACCTTTAGTCCAACCAATACCGTAATAAACAATCGCGCTCATTACGATTAGGCCGACAACAGTGGTCGCAAATGAGAAGAAACTTTGAGAAATCGTAGGTTTATAGCGGCGTTTAAGGCCAGACATACCGGCTTTACAAGCTTCAAGGTGAACAATATAGATCAGTGCGATATATGAAATCAGTGCTGGAAGCAATGCTGCTTTTATCACTTCAACATAAGAAATACCGACGTATTCAACCATCAAAAACGCTGCCGCTCCCATAATTGGAGGGGTTAGCTGACCATTGGTCGACGCCGCGACTTCAACAGCGCCAGCTTTGGTGCCTGGAAAGCCCACTTTTTTCATCAGTGGAATGGTAAAGGTACCTGTTGTTACAACGTTCGCAATCGACGAGCCAGAGACTAAACCAGATAAGCCAGATGCTACGACAGCAGCTTTCGCTGGACCGCCACGCATATGTCCGAGTAGTGAAAAAGCGACTTTAATAAAATAAGCACCAGCACCTGCACGATCGAGCATTGCGCCAAACAGGACAAATAGGAAAACAAATGAGGTTGAAACCCCGACAGCTATCCCAAATACCCCTTCGGTTGTTAGCCATAAGTGGGACATTGCCTTATTGAGGCTTGCTCCTTTGTGGGCAATAACATCCGGCATGTGTGGGCCGCCGAACGTGTACAGTAGAAATACTGCAGCTACGACCATCAATGGTGGACCCAGTGCACGACGGGTTGCTTCAAGTAGCAGTAGCATACCAATGGCTGCGACGATAATGTCGGGTTGGGTTGGCGCTCCTGAACGACCTGCAAGCTCGGTATAGAATAAGTAGATATACGCTGATGAAAAGCTGCCAGCGAGAGCCAGGATCCAGTCAGCGGCCGGGATCCGATCTCTTGGTGAGCGCTTGAGGGCTGGGTAAGCGGTAAAGGCTAAGAAAATGGCAAAAGCGAGGTGAATTGAGCGCGCCTCGGTGTCATTTAGTACGCCAAAATTAAAGATAAATGGTAATGGTGATGCATACCAAAGCTGGAACAGTGACCAGCACAGTGGAACGAACCACAAGATACGACCAGACAGTCCTGCAGGGCTTCTTGCCCCTGTATCAGCCTGAGCCACCATATCTTGCACATCAGTCGACGATTGGGTTGTCTTCGCCATGCATAATCCTTTTTTGATGGTCTAGGTATTAAAAATAATTGTGTTAAATCTGGGCTAATCAAAACAATATGCGCCGCATGAGCGGCGCATAAATGGCAAAAATGCCATGGTGAGTCTGGGCTAGATTATAAGTAGCCAGCTTCTTTGTAGTATTTTACTGCACCTGGGTGAAGTGGGATTGATAGGCCTTCTTTGACCATGTCCTCTGGCTTCAAGTTAGCGAAGGCAGGGTGTAGACGTTTAAACGTATCAAAATTTTCAAATACGGATTTTACAAGCGCGTATACAACATCATCTGAAACATCGGTTGACGAAACAAGAGTTGCCGCAACACCGAAGCTATTTACGTCATCGACTGTGCCTTTATACATACCACCTGGAACAGTGCTTTTTGCATAATAAGGGTTATCTTCGACGATTTTATCGATAGCTGGGCCTGTTGCTGAGATCAGCTTAGCATCACAAGACGTTGTTGCTTCTTTGATTGAACCGTTTGGATGGCCAACAACATATACAAAGGCATCAATTTTGTTATCACACAAAGCTTGAGAACGTTCAGAACCCTTTAGCTCAGAAGTGAGTTTAAAGTCTTTGTTTGTCCAACCCATCGCGTCCATGACAACACCCATGGTTGCACGGTCGCCAGAGCCTGGGTTACCGATATTGACACGTTTACCTTTTAGGTCTTCAACACCGTTAATACCAGCATCGGTACGGGCAATAATGTTGAATGGTTCGGTGTGAAGTGAGAATACTGCGCGTAATTTCTTATATGGACCCTGCTCTTCAAATTTGCTGGTACCGTTGTAGCCGTGGTACTGCCAATCTGATTGCACAATACCAAAATCAAGTTCACCTGCACGCATGGTATTTACGTTGTAGATAGAGCCGCCTGTTGACTCTACTGAACAGCGAACATTATGTTCTTTGCGATCAGCATTGACGAGTCGGCAAATAGCACCACCTGTTGGGTAGTAAACGCCAGTTACAGAACCTGTACCAATAGTAATAAAACTCTGAGCTTGCGCACTAGCCATACCAGTTGTCATAACTGCTGCTGCAAGCGCACTCATTGTGATGAATTGTTTCAATGCCATGTTTGTCCCTTCCTAATTATTGTTATTCCCGTTAAGGAGTTTTTCCATCGATGGAAAAGGCATATACCTTGGGTATTACACATCTAAATCATCAAGATGATAGCAAAATAGGAGAATGAAATTAAAATTATGTTAATGGTTTTTTGAGTTTTATAAGTGGAAATTGGAGCTGACAGTATAATAATTAAGAATAATTATATAAAACTATCAATGATTTGCAGAGGGATTATCTTATCGATAAAAGTTTGCTTGATTGTGATGTAACTCTCATTAATACCAGGCAGGATGGTCGGAAAAAGGTGGTTCCTGCCCAGTATCGAGAAGTAAGAAGAGGTGAGTTTACTTACTGTAATCAAATAGATCGCATACAGAGTCGAATAGTTCCTCTGTAGAAATCGTATTCGTTGGGGTGATGAAAATGGTGTCATCACCAGCCACTACACCTAAGATCCCTTCAGCTTTACCTAAAGAATCAAGTAGGCGAGCGATAACCTGTGCAGCGCCAGGCCCTGTATGGATCACAACAAGTGCACTGTTGTAGCCTATTTCCATTACGAGTTCTTTCAATGGACTGCTGGTGGTTGGAACACCAAGTTCAATAGGTAAGCAGTACACCATTTCCATTTTGGCATTACGGGTACGTACGGCACCAAATTTGGTGAGCATACGTGATACCTTAGATTGGTTGATGTTATCGAAGCCCTGAGCCTTCAAAGCGTCGACGATCTCGCCTTGAGAGCTGAACTTCTCTTCTTTTAGGATCGCTTTGAATGCTTTAACAAGGCGTTCTTGTTTATCTGAATTTCGCATAAGTAAATTTCATGTACAGGACGAGGTGCTGTATTTTGGCATAACCTTTTGACCACTAGCAAACAGTGTTCAAGTAAACTGGTGCTTGTATCACCATTATAGAGGCTCAGAATGAATAAATATTGTGATATATGCATTATTTTGAATTTTCTACAACCAGGCACTTGCGGTTAAATGTTACGATCATGTAGCACATTTTATTCTAGCCTATGCGCAACATCGCAAAGCTCACTGTGTTTGATTGTATTTACGATGAGCTTGCTATAACGTCAGTGATTACTAGCTTGTGATATGAAATCATATTATTAATTTATTGTGATTTCATATAATTAGGTCTGAAAATCATATACTTCTATCGTAAAGGAGAACGAACATGAAAGTTGCTGTAATTGGTGCGGCCGGTGGTATTGGTCAGGCGTTGGCATTATTGCTAAAAAACAGCCTGCCTGCAGGGTCTGATTTAGCTCTGTATGATATCGCGCCAGTCACTCCAGGTGTTGCTGCTGATTTAAGCCATATCCCAACTCCTGTTTCTATTAAGGGTTATGGTGGTGAAGATCCAACACCTGCACTAGAAGGTGCGGATGTTGTTCTAATTTCTGCCGGTGTTGCACGTAAACCAGGTATGGATCGTGCTGATCTATTCAATGTAAATGCTGGTATCGTAAAATCATTGGCGGAGAAAATCGCGGTAGTTTGTCCTAAAGCTTGTGTGGGTATTATCACGAATCCTGTCAATACGACTGTGGCAATTGCTGCCGATGTTTTGAAAAAAGCAGGTGTTTACGACAAGCGCAAGCTGTTCGGTGTAACGACACTGGATGTGATTCGTTCAGAAACTTTTGTTGCTGAACTAAAAGGCGTTGCGCCTAATCAGGTACGTGTACCTGTGATCGGTGGTCACTCTGGTGTGACAATTCTTCCTCTACTTTCACAAGTTGAAGGTGTCGAGTTCACAGCAGAAGAAATCGAAGCATTGACTCCACGTATTCAAAATGCAGGCACTGAGGTTGTTGAAGCTAAAGCGGGCGGCGGTTCAGCGACGCTATCAATGGGTCAGGCAGCATGCCGCTTCGGTCTTTCTTTAGTGAAAGCACTGCAAGGTGAAGGTGGTGTTGTTGAGTGTGCTTATGTGGAAGGTGATGGCAAACACGCTCGCTTCTTCGCTCAACCAGTTTTGCTAGGTAAAGAAGGTGTCGAGGAAGTGATGGACTACGGCACGCTAAGCAGCTTCGAGCAAGATGCTTTAGAAAGCATGCTAGAAACACTTCATGGTGATATCACGAAGGGCGAAGAATTCGCAAAGTAATGCTCTAGTAATACTCGCGCATTAAAAAAGCGGCCTATGGCCGCTTTTTTTGATCGCGTTCACCTCAAGTCAGTACTGCTTGGTGAGTCTGTGTAGGTATCTTAAGTTAGTAGTAGCTATCGCAACCCGTATGTAACTGAGGTTGATCGAGAATATCATCGCAGTTGATGTTTACACGACGATGATCCGCCATGCTTTCTATGATCGCAGTATTGTGGGTTTGATCAACGTCGATGATTTCCGAAATTCCGTGTTGGCATTCCACTCTCATTCCGGGCTTTAGCTCTTTTGCTTGCATGGCACGCTCCTTGAAGGATCATCAGGATCCATGAGTTAACTATAGTTGATTGGGAACTGGTTTAACGAGTCTATGGAGCGGAGCGAGAATGGTATAAGATCAAAAAAGCCTGCTCAAAGCAGGCTTTATCAGGGGGAAGTTTACGTCCGCTTATTTATTGCGGTTTACTGCAAGGTGGGCAAGAGCTACAAGGGCTGATTTGTAATCACTCTCAGCAAGAATCGACAAGCAGGCAATTGCTTTTTCTGCTTCTTCTTCTGCACGTTGTTGAGTGTATTCTAGTGACCCCACTTCACGCATACAGGCGAGGATAGGCTCAAGCTTATCTAGACCATTACCTTTTTCTATAGCTTCTCGGATCATTGATGCTTGCTCGCGATTACCATGATGCATAGCATGCAATAATGGTAGTGTAGGTTTACCTTCAGCAAGGTCGTCACCCACATTTTTTCCCATTTCAGCACCATCAGCATTATAGTCAAGTACGTCGTCAATTAGCTGGAAGGCTGTGCCTAAGTAGCGGCCATAATCTTGCATTGCAGATTCAATATCTGCAGGCGCTTCAGCTAAAATAGCAGAAATCTGAGTGGCTGCTTCAAACAAACGGGCCGTCTTCGAATAGATAACCTGCATGTAGCTGTCTTCGGTCGTATCAGGATCATTGCAGTTCATTAATTGCTGCACTTCACCTTCGGCAATGACATTGGTTGCTTCGCTCATAATGTCAAGGATCCTTAAGGATCTTAGGCTTGTCATCATTTGGAATGAACGGGTGTAAATATAATCACCAACAAGCACACTTGCGGCGTTGCCAAATAAGGCATTAGCCGTTTCTTTGCCACGGCGCATGTCTGATTCATCAACCACATCGTCATGCAACAATGTGGCGGTATGGATAAATTCGACAAAGGCAGCTGCTGTTGTGTGTTTATCGCCCTCATAGCCAAGTGCTCGAGCGCCAAGAACAGCAAGCATTGGACGAAGGCGTTTACCACCACCGCTGACAATGTAGAAGCCTAGTTGATTAATGAGGGCTACATCTGAGTTCAGTTGAGCCAGTATCTTCGCGTCGACCTCTGCCATATCGTTGGCAGTGAGCGCTTGGATAGCTTTGAAATCCATTGTACATCCAGCAAATAGTTTGCCGCACATCGGCGGAATGTTAAGTCTGCAAATTGACAGTACACTTACAACAAACGGTGTTTATCAACCGGTCTTATGCAACAGCAATATGCGTTGGGTAAAAACGTTTGATAACTAAACCACAAGTAGGTTGTTTAGTCTAAAGATTGTTAATCTGCTGCTAAAAATAATTATCGAATATTACACTAAAAGACTACCATCTTCATAATCTCGATTGTGTTTAAATCAACGACTTTTATTACTGACCAGCTTTTCACCAATTTTCTTTGTCTAATGGGTTGCCAGTAGCTCCGTTTTCACGTAACATTCGCGCCCTATTGATGACAAGATTAAGCGCATACCCATAGCCCGATTTATATGTGGCTAATGGCCTATGCGGACAAGCGGAGTAAGACATGTACGCTGTTTTCCAAAGTGGTGGTAAACAACACCGTGTAAGCGAAGGCCAGACCTTACGCTTAGAAAAATTAGACGCTGAAACTGGCGCTAATGTTGAATTTGATTCAGTACTTCTAGTAGCCAATGGCGAAGAAGTAACTGTAGGTGCACCTTTCGTAGCTGGCGGCAAAGTAACTGCTGAAGTAGTTACACACGGTCGTGGCGATAAAATTAAAATCGTTAAGTTCCGTCGTCGTAAGCACTCTCGTAAGCAAGCGGGCCACCGTCAGTGGTTCACTGAAGTCAAAATTACTGGCATCAGCGCTTAATAACAGGAGAATTTAAAGATGGCACACAAAAAAGCTGGCGGTTCTACTAACAACGGCCGCGATTCAGAAAGTAAACGTCTTGGTGTTAAGCGTTTCGGTGGCGAATCTGTACTAGCAGGTAACATCATCGTTCGTCAACGTGGTACTAAATTCCACGCTGGTAACAACGTAGGCCTAGGTAAAGACCATACTCTTTTCGCTCTATCTGACGGTAAAGTGAAGTTTGAAGTTAAAGGTCCTAAAAACCGTAAATTCGTATCTATCGAAGCTGAATAATTCAGTCTCGTAACGAATTATAAAGCCCTGCCTATTGGCGGGGCTTTTTGTTATTGGAGGCACCATGCCGCAATACAACCCCACTATGGGGATTATGCTGGCATTACTGACCGCAGTGTTCTGGGGAGCCTTACCAATTGCAATGAAGCAAGCTGTTGAAGTAATGGATCCGTTTACCATCGTTTGGTATCGCTTTATTACTGCATCCGTAGGCCTTGGCTTATGGCTTTCTTTTAGGAAGCAGCTGCCGTCAGTGAAAACCTTAGGTGTGAAAAATGGCACGATTTTATTTCTCGCAAGCCTAGGGCTGGCAGGTAACTTTGTGTTGTTTAATAGCTCTTTGGAGTACTTGAACCCACCTGTTGTGCAGGTCATTATGCAGTTGGCTCCTGTGATGCTGCTGCTGACGAGTGTCTGGGTGTTCAAAGAAACATTAGGACGGCATCAGATCATTGGAGTAACGTGTTTACTTGCAGGACTGTTGCTGTTCTTTAACGAGCGTCTTGCTGAGCTGTTTACTAGCTTCAGTGGCTATACAACCGGCGTGTTGTTTGCCGTTTTAGCTGCTATCGTTTGGGTAGTATATGGGCTCGCTCAAAAAACGATGCTCAAGCACTACAGCTCGCCACAGATCTTATTGATGATCTATGTGATCTGTACTTTGATGCTGACACCGTTAGCACAGCCAGATCAGATCCTACTGATGGATCAACGCCAATTGGGTATGCTGCTATTTTGCTGTATGAATACGCTAGTTGGTTATGGAGCATTTGCCGAAGCAATGGCACGGTGGCAGGCCTCACAAGTGAGTGCTGTGATCACCTTAGCTCCCTTATTTACTATTTTATTTGTTGACCTCGCGAGCCTTGTCTGGCCAGCGTATTTTACGCCTGCTTCACTGAATACTTTTGGGTATATGGGAGCGATTGTGGTAGTGAGTGGTGCGATGTTCTGCGCCATAGGCCACAAGCTAATACGGCCAAGAAGCTGAGTTAAGGTCAAAACCAGTACTTCGTCAGTACAGCCCTGAAGGGGAAGCCTGTTAAGCGTGGTATTTGGTATTACAATAGGTTAATAGCACCTGAGTGGCAAAGGCTACTCAAGTGAAGAATTTTAACGCCACAGTGCGGAGAAAAAGATGAAGTTTGTAGATGAAGCGGTAATTCGCGCCGATGCTGGTGACGGTGGTAATGGTACCGTTAGTTTTCGTACTGAAAAGTATGTACCGAAAGGCGGCCCTGACGGTGGTGACGGTGGTGATGGTGGTGATGTTTACCTACTGGCCGATGAAAACCTTAATACGCTGATTGACTATCGCTTTGTACGATTCTATGCCGCTGAACGTGGCGAAAATGGTCGCGGTGGTAATTGTACTGGTAAGCGTGGTGCCGACAAAGTCTTATCCGTTCCAGTTGGTAGCCGTGCTATCGATGAAGAAACGGGTGAGGTGATTGCAGACTTGACGCAGCATGGTATGAAGATCATGGTTGCGAAAGGTGGTTTCCACGGTTTGGGTAACACTCGCTATAAGTCTTCCGTTAATCGCGCGCCTCGTCAAAAATCGATGGGTACGAAAGGCGAAGTGCGTCACCTTCGACTAGAGCTATTGTTGCTGGCTGATGTTGGTATGCTTGGTTTACCGAATGCAGGTAAATCGACGTTTATTCGTTCTGTTTCTGCAGCGAAGCCAAAAGTTGCTGACTACCCATTTACAACATTAGTGCCAAGCCTTGGTGTGGTACGTGTCGATAGCGATCGTAGCTTTGTGGTTGCGGACATTCCGGGACTGATCGAAGGGGCGGCTGACGGTGCAGGTCTGGGTATTCGTTTCCTTAAACACCTAGAGCGTTGTCGTGTGTTACTTCACATGATTGATCTACTACCAGCTGATGGTTCAGATCCGGTCGAAAATGCATTTACGATTATTAACGAATTAAATCAGTACAGTGACAAGCTGACGAATAAACCTCGTTGGATTGTCTTTAATAAAGCTGACTTGATGCCAGAAGAAGAAGCCCAGGCGAAGATCGAGGAGATCTTGGATGCATTGGCATGGGAAGACAAGCATTACTGTATTTCAGCACTGAATCGTACGGGAACAAAAGATCTAACGTATGATCTTATGACTCAAATCGAATCTATGCCCGCTGTTGTCTATAACGATGTTGAAGACGAGACTGAAGATAAAAAAGCCGAGTTCAAGTGGGATGATTATCACGAGCAGCAAGTTAAGCAAGCTGATAAGAGTGATGACGATGATGACTGGGATGATTGGGACGAAGACGATTATGATGTAGAGATCATCTACAAGCCATAATTGCGAGTCCACATAACGCCAGATAAAAAGCCGCTTTGATAGCGGCTTTTTTTGTGCCTTGTCAATCCTCGATGCTTCAATTTGTATGATAATTAATGAGGTTTATTTCGATTGAAGTGATAGGTGCAATTATGCAAGCGGAGGATAATCCATTGCCTGAGTTGATACAGAGAGAAATATCTCGACTTTCTGTACTTGCAGGGCAGCGGCTATTACAGCATGGAGCAGAGAGTACATTGGTGATGGATGTCACTAGGCGGTTAGGATTAGCCTTAGGTGCCGAGAGTGTTGAGGTTTCATTGTCGGCCAGCTCAATGGTACTGACGACATTAAGCCACGGACGGTGTATTACGACAACGCGACGTTGTCAGGACCGAGGGATTAATATGCAGGTCGTGACTGAAATTCAGCGTGTTTGCATTATGGCTGAGCGCGGAATGCTAGATATTGACGGCGTGCATCAACGGTTAGAAAAAATTAAGCCTCTGCGCTATAACCGCTATCTGGTTATCTTTATGATTGGATTATCTTGTGCTTCTTTTAGTCGTTTGGCGGGAGGCGATTGGCCAGTATTCCTGCTGACTTTTGCTGCCTCTTCTGTTGGTATGTTTGTTCGACAAGAAATTGCCCATCGCCATTTTAATCCCCTCCTAAATTTTGGAGTGACGGCATTTGTCACAACGTTGATTGCGGGGCTCGGTCAGGTTTATCACATTGGCGAGGCTCCCTTTTTGGCGATGGCTTCTTCGGTGCTGATGTTAGTACCTGGTTTTCCTTTAATTAATGCCATTTCTGATATGGTCAAAGGGTTCGTGAATATGGGGATTGCCCGTTGGACAATGGCAACCTTACTGACACTCGCGACAAGCATGGGCATAGTGGGCGCGATGAATATACTTGGTGTATGGGGGTGGTTGTCATGATCACTTCAGCATTTTTAATCGCATTGCTTGATGATATGTTTTTTGCTGCTATTCCTGCCGTCGGGTTTGCCTTGGTATTTAATGTACCTGTTAAAGCCCTGAAATATTGCGCAATAGGTGGTGCTATAGGGCATGGGTGCCGTTTTACGTTGATGCACTATGGTTTATCGGTTGAATGGGCGACGTTGTGTGCTGCGACGCTTGTCGGCATGATTGGCGTACATTGGTCACATCGTTTTTTGGCACACCCTAAAGTATTTACGGTTGCTGCCATGATCCCGATGGTACCCGGTGTTTTTGCGTTTAAAGCGATGATCGCTTTGGTTGAAATTAATCATCGCGGCTTTACACCGGAGTTGTGGGCATTGCTTATCGAGAATGTGCTTAAAGCGGTATTTGTTGTGGCTGCGCTAGCAATTGGACTGGCAATGCCTGGCTTATTGTTTTATCGTCGCCGACCAGTGGTGTAACCAAAAATTGAGGGAGATAAGATGAAGATCAGCATGATCGCTGCAATGGCAAATGGACGAGTGATTGGTAAAGACAATGCCATGCCATGGCATTTACCCGCAGATTTTGCTTGGTTTAAACAAGCGACACTGGGTAAGCCAATTGTGATGGGGCGCAAAACATTTGAATCAATTGGTCGTCCATTACCTGGTCGATTAAACATTGTGATCAGCCGAAATCCTGAATTTAAAGCCGAAGGTATAACGGTTGTTTCAGATATAGCTGAAGCGAAAAAAGCCGCTGGTGAGGTCGAAGAGCTTATGATCATTGGCGGAGGAAGTATTTATAGTGTTTGTCTGCCTGAGTCAGATCGCTTGTACTTAACGTTTATCAACTTCGATGTCGATGGCGATACTTGCTTCCCTGATTGGGGAGAAGGATGGCAAGAAGTTCACAACGAAGCGTATAGTGCAGATGAAAAGAATGCTCATGATATGCGTTTTGTGATCCTAGAGCGCCACTGACCGCTTTGGGCAGGTATTGCCTGCCCAACAGCCATACTTAAATGGCGATAAACGCAGATCTACGCATGAACCGGGCAGGCGCGTTCGAATCTTGCCCCATCTTCCCAGCGAAGTAGTGTCATGCTATTTCCCCAGACACAACCAGTGTCTAAACCAATGACTTGTTCATCCTCATAACCCATCAGAGCGGCCCAGTGACCGAAAATTATTTTCTTGTTGATCGGTTGACGAGGAAGGGCAAACCAAGGCCTGAGCTCACTTGAAGCAGCTTGCTCTGGTGAGAGCTTGCAACCCATATCTAATTGCCCGTCAGGGTAACAAAATCGCATGCGGGTAAAGGTGTTGATGGTATAGCGGTAACGCTCGATCCCCTGCAATGCTGAAGACCATTGGTCTGGGCCATTCCCATACATATTTTTAAGCAGCCAGAGGTAGTCTTCTCCTTGGAGGAGCTGTTCGACTTCACGGGCTTGTTGATGCGCAGTTTCTAGATCCCATTGTGGGCTAATGCCAGCATGGCTCATTACGAGTTGATGTGTTGGGTGTTCAGCCAATAAAGGCTGATGACGTAGCCAATCAAGGAGTTCATCGCGATCTGGGGCATCTAAAATGGCTTGGGTTTTGTCTTTGGGCTTACTTTTGGCAATACCGTTGGCGACAGCTAATAAGTGAAGATCATGGTTTCCGAGTACCGTGGTGGCTTGGTGGCCTAACCCTTTAACAAAGCGGAGTGTTTCGAGTGATTTTGGACCTCGGGCAACGAGATCACCTGCGAGCCAAAGTTCATCTTGTTGCGAATTAAAGTTTGCTTGATCAAGTAGTTCACACAGATCGTCAAAACAGCCTTGAATATCACCGACAAGGTAAGTCGACATAGGTGCCCTTAATGGAGAATGTTGGGTATAGAAAGGCGAAATGGAGAAATTTCCGCGTTGAATTCATCGCCATGTTCATTAACCATGACATAGTGTCCTTGCATGACGCCGAGGGGGGTCTCGATGATCGTGCCACTGGTGTAAGTATATTCTTCTTTCGCTGGAATAAGCGGTTGCTCGCCAACCACGCCTTCACCTTCAATCACGAGTTTTTTACCATTAGCATCGGTGATAAGCCAGTGCCTGCTAATAAGTTGGGCATTGCCACTGCCTAAGTTTGCAATGGTGATGGTATAAGAAAAAACATAACGCTGATTTTCAGGTTCAGATTGATCTTCAATGTAGTGAGTGACTACACGGCATTTTATCGTTGGTGTCACAGTCGATGTCATTGTTTTGCATCCTTTCTAAAACTGCGCATTAGGCAAAGCCTAATGCGCGGGCTTATCAAATTAGGCGATGTGACAGCTGGGCCTATTTATTGACGTGGTTGGCATCCAGCCAGTTAGCCATCCCCACAAACTGCTCTAGTGTCAGGTTTTCAGGGCGAAGAGCAGGGTTGATCCCCAGGTCTTCTAATTGCTCGGTTGTGAGTAGAGCTTTGTAGCAGTTACGAATGGTTTTACGACGCTGATTGAAGCCTTCACGACAGACACGATCTAACCACTTAAGGTTAGTACATGGATGCGGTAGGGTTTCATACGGTGTAATACGTACAACTGCTGAGTCAACCTTTGGTGCTGGTACAAATGACTCTGGCGGCACTTCTAAAACTGGCATTACGCGAGAGTAGTACTGAGCCATTACGGTCAATCGACCATAGGCTTTGCTGCCAGGGCCTGCGGCTAAACGATTCACCACTTCTTTCTGCAGCATGAAGTGCATATCTTCAATATGCTCATGGAATGAGAAAAGGTGGAACATCAGCGGCGTCGAGATGTTATATGGCAAGTTACCAAAAATACGTAGCTTATTGTTGGTCTTAATAAGCTGAGTGAAGTCGAAGCGCATTGCATCGCCTTCATGAATTGTTAGCTTACTGCCTAGGTCTGGATGATTACGTAGGCGCTCAGCCAAATCACGGTCTAATTCGATAACCGAAAATTTATCAACCAGTTTTCCGACAGGTTCGGTGATCGCACCAAGACCAGGGCCGATCTCAACCAAGTTTTGACCTGGAAGAGGGTTAATTGAAGACACAATGCCGTCAATGATATAAGGGTCTTTTAAAAAGTTCTGACCAAAGCGCTTACGCGCACGGTGGCCTAAATGGACCTGATCGCTGCTCATGTTTGTTTTTCTACCAATTCAAGGGCGTGCGATAGCGCTGTCCAAAGGCTACCGGTGTCCGCCTGTCCGGTACCGGCGAGTTCCAGTGCGGTACCATGATCTACTGAGGTTCTGATAAAGGGCAGGCCTAACGTAATGTTGACAGATTTACCAAAGCCTTTGTATTTCAGCACTGGTAGCCCTTGATCGTGATACATAGCCAATACCGTATCGGCATCGGCCAAATATTTTTCTTGGAAAATAGTATCTGCCGGCAGTGGGCCGATCAAATTCATACCTTCCTGTTGGCGGAGTTGCTCTAGAGCCGGATTGATTACATCAATCTCTTCCGTCCCTAAGCAGCCATCTTCACCAGCGTGTGGGTTAAGCCCACACACATATATTTTAGGGTTTGCGAGGCCGAATTTGCTGACAAGATCAGCATGTAAAATTCGAATTACTTGCTGTAAGCGTTCCTCGGTCACCGCTTTTGATACATAGGCTAGAGGAATATGCGTGGTCACTAAAGCGACACGCAGTCCTTCTGTTGCCAGCATCATTACCACTTGATCCGTATCTGACTGCTGGGCAAAAAATTCGGTATGGCCGCTAAATGAAACACCGGCTCGGTTGATCGCCCCTTTATGTACAGGGCCAGTCACAACCGCCGCGAATTCACCGCTCATACACCCTTCAGCCGCTTGTGTCAGAGTATGTAGTACATAATGACCATTTTTATCATTTAGCTCACCAGCAACGACTGGAGCCGCTAAATCATGGTTTGCGACCACTAACGTCCCAGCCTTGTGAGGCTGAGCGGGCAATGTGGCATCATATTGGATCACCTCAATGGGCAAACCCAATGTGGCTGCACGTTCTACCATAACCTGAGCATTAGCACAAATGACTAATTGGTGTGGCCAGTCTTGTTGAGCCAATGATAACACCAAGTCAGGCCCGATCCCTGCAGGCTCTCCTGGAGTGATTGCGATACGATTAACTTTGGTCATTATTTTCTTCCGGTTGCTCGATGAAAGCACCAGCACGCAGCTCTTGTAACCAAGTCTGTGCTTCTTCATTGAATTTGCGGCTAAACAGAATGCGATAAGCACGGTTCTTTACTGCAGCATCGGTGCGGTCAACATCACGACGTTCAAGCACTTCCACAATGTGCCAGCCATGAACGGTTTTGAATGGTTCGCTGATTGTGCCTTTTGGTAATGTTTCTACTTTCTC
This sequence comes from Photobacterium makurazakiensis, assembly GCF_050336715.1. Classification (NCBI taxonomy): domain Bacteria; kingdom Pseudomonadati; phylum Pseudomonadota; class Gammaproteobacteria; order Vibrionales; family Vibrionaceae; genus Photobacterium; species Photobacterium makurazakiensis. Next base: position 80,254 of record NZ_JAKJSJ010000020.1, on the reverse strand, counting down.
TTTAAATTCCGGTACGTATAAATCAGGCGTTTGCCAGCCTAGCTCACCACCATTGGCTGCTGAGCCAGGGTCGGCACTTAGCGCTTGAGCAACATCGGCAAAGCTACGTTCGCCCGCAATGATTGCGCGTCGTGCTTCCATCAATTGTCTTTGTGCTGCCTCATCGCTCAGAATTACTGATGTATTGACTAAGACATGACGAGCATTGACTTCAGTGACGGATACCGTTTCGAGGCCTTCAACTTGGTTGATTTTAAGAATGTGGTAGCCCACACCACTACGGAATGGACCAATGATAGCGCCAGTACCGTGTGATTTTACTTGGTCGGCAAAAATGGTTGGCATTTCTTCTTCTCGCATCCATCCCCATTCACCGCCTTCTAAGGCTTTAGGGCCTTTCGAGTAGCTATAAGCTAAATTGGCGAAATCTGCCCCACCTTGAAGCTCGCTGATAATTTGCTTAGCTTGATCAGCAACTTTTGCACGTTCTGCGGCACTAGCCCCTTCTTCAACACGAAGCTGAATGTGGCTAAGGTTATAACGTACACTTTGCTGCTCTTGTTGATTAAGCTGCTCGGCAAGCAACTCCACTTCTTGTGGCAAGATATTAATACGACGACGAACTTGGATTGTACGAACTTCTTCAGCAGTAATGTCACGGCGCATTTGCTCACGGAACATCGAGAAGCTGATGCCGTATTGAGCGAGATCGTTTTGCAGTTGTGCCACGGTTACCTGGCGCTCTGCAGCCATCTGAGCAATAGACTGATCAAGGCGTGTATCATCAACACGAATACCGAACTGCTCGGCCTGTTGAATTTGCAGCGTTTCAATGATCAATTTTTCCATAATTTGCTCTGAGAGTAGCTCCTCAGGTGGCAAAGGCTGGTTTTGAGCATCAGCATTCATGCGAACTGTTTTTAACATACCATCGACGTCACTTTGTAAAATCACACTTTCATTGACGATAGTGACAACGCGATCGAGTTCTTGTGGAGCGGCAATGCTTCCCGCAGTTAGCCCCCATAGAGCAAGGCCAAGCAGGCCAGACTTCCAATTTTTCATATCATATTTCCATGTGGCGCGAAGGCGCAGTAAATCAAGGTTCTAGCAGCAAGCTACCAGTAACATTAGTTGTTTAGATAAAATGGACGACCGTAGCTAATTGAGTTTCCATCGGAGCTCGAACCAACCGCAGGCACACCCGCTAAGCCGAGTAAGCTAAATGAGATACTAAAGTTCTGCTCATACTCCGCAGCGCTGGTAGACACGTTACCTCGCGTTTTGAGGTACTCGTTATAGCCAAGGCTAATCATCCAACACGCGGTGCGGAAGTTCAGGGTGATTTGCCCTTCCAGCATTTGGTTTTCAGTCAGGTCATGATAGTAATCGCCACGGAGTGTAACGCCATCAGCAACGGGGAACCCGGTAGAGAAGCCCAGTTGAGAAATTCCGTCTTCGGTGTAGCGATCTAAATCATCCTCATCAAGAACGTTTTCTAGTAAATAATCTCGAGAGATATAACGGTAGTTGATTTGACTGAAAAGGCCGCCTTCGCGGTATTCGAGTGCACCGTTGGCGAACTGGAGATCCTTTTTGTTGGCGTCATATTGCAATCCGCCATGGAAGAATAACCAGTCATCGTAGTTGAACTCAGACTCAAAAGCGGTCGCAGAGTAATTCGGCGTGACCTCATCACCGTCTTCTAAGTTACGCCCAGAGTCATTGAGGAAGAATATTTGTCCTACCGCGATGTTAAAGCGTTCCTTGAAGCCATTATCAAAGTAGCGCGAGGTTGCGCCGACAGTGAACTGGTTGGCAGCAGCGATGCGATCGACGCTTGAGTAGCGTTTGTCACGGAACAGGCCGTAGTAGTCGGTCTGCATCAGCGTTGTATCGTACGCGGCAAAAATATCATCTTGCTCAACGTCTTTCACGTATAGGTATTGGACTTGAGGTTCCAAACTTTGGGTATAACTCTCTCCCCAAAGTAAAGTATCACGCTCAAGATAAAGCCCGCTGTGGAGACGAATGCTCGGCACGGTGCGTGACGCTGTTTCTTCCAACTCTGGATTTAATGACGCATCGAAGTCCTGATTGTAATAGGTATACATCAGTTTGGCTTCGCTCGTCATGGACCACCATGGTGTTGCGTAGGGCAGCATTAGTGTTGGCTCAAGGTGAACACGATCAGCCGATGGCTTGCTTGAGTCATCATTTTCAAAGCGGCTGATGTGGCTGTTCATCTTAAAATCAAAACCATAAGGGATATCGTCTTGATAATAGTTAAACTCTAGCTGCGGCATGAGGCGGTAATTCGAGGATACGCCAAGGGTTAACGGCTGGAAATTACGCACCCTGAGTGTTGAATCCCAATTAAGATCTCGATATGACACTTCACCCGTTTGGAGTAGGTTGTTATCTTCTCGATTACCAATACCGGAGCTAATATCAGAAAAGTATGTTGGATCGCTGACTTTGCTGTAGTCAACCTCGAAGAGCCAGTGCCCTTGATAAGAGCCGCGGTGAGACCAGTTAAAGGCCCAGCGTGAATCTTCTTCGGTCGCCAGCTTGTCATCACCTAAATACTCGCCCTCTAAGCTACCGCTGCCAAGATCGGTGAGGTATCGGAACTTAGAGTTCAGTTGTAGGCCACGATTGCTCATATACTTTGGCGTAATGGTCATGTCGTAGTTAGGGGCGATGTTCCAATAGAACGGGGCTTCCATTTCAAAGCCATCACGAGAGCCGAAGCTTACGGTGGGGTAGAGAAAACCCGTTAAGCGCTCTTTTCCGACAGGCACGCGTAAATATGGCATGTAGAAAACAGGGACATTGGCAATTTCAAAGCGGGCATTATACATATCTGCAAAAGGAGAATCGTTTTCTCGCTCAATGCTAGAGGCGGAAAACTGCCAGCTTTTATCACCCGGTGGGCATGTGGTATAGGTGCCGTTTTTCAAGCGGTAATAAGACAAACCACTTTTTGTGACCCTCTCTGCCTCGCCCCGGCCAGCTTCACAGGTCATGCTGTAGACGGCATTGTTCATTTCTGCGTCGTCGGTATCCAAATTATTTTGAATCCGATCTGAGTACACTTCGAGCGTACCATCATGATAATAAACATTACCTTCAGCCGTCACTATGTTCTCGGGCTGGCGTAGCGTGGCGTTGTCTGCGGCAACAGTGCGATTTCCTTGCTGCAATACTACATCGCCAGAGTAGGTCACTTTCTGGTTTGTTTTGGCTTCAGCATGATCCGCTGAAACAAAAATGGGCTCGTTGTTTGGGTCAGCTGGCATATCCTGTGGCGCAATACACACGCCACGAACCATTTCTAGTTCATCAGTGCCATCTTTGACCGATGAATGGTCATTAACCTCTTCATCGGTTGCAGGTGTTGCATAAGCCATTGTCGGGCCGAATAGCGCGAGGCTGATCATGGTTGCCAATAAGCTGCGGGAAGTTGATGACATCTAAATAAACATTCCTGTATTAAATTTTTTTAGCGCATTTGTTATTGCTGACCGGGTTTTCACAAGCATTCCCGAGAAATGCCAGCTATCATAATGCAAATTCTACCCGACGGCATCTTTTGGCGTTATTGTATCGGGTTTAATTTATTATAAATATTTCTAAATTTAGCAAATTACCAGAGAGTAGCGAATGCAAGTTTGGGGCAAAATCTTAGGGGCATTTTTTGGTTTCCTTCTCGGTGGACCATTTGGTTTGTTATTAGGTCTCTTTTTGGGGCATAAGTTCGATAAAGCACGATCAATAGTTTACCGAAGAAGAAGTTTTGCGGGGTTTGGTGGAAATCAGGCATCAAATGCCGAGCGTCAGGCTGAGTTTTTTCATGCAGGCTTTGCGGTTATGGGGCATGTTGCTAAAGCAAAAGGGCATGTAACAGAAGATGAGATCCGAGTCGCGAGTGCCATTATGGATAGGATGGGACTTCATGGTGAATCTCGTCGTCAAGCCCAAAATGCGTTTCGTGATGGCAAAGAAGAAGGCTTTCCACTCGAAGAGACATTGAGCAAAGTACGGACAGGCTGTGCGGGTCGAGCGGATTTATTACAGTTTTTCCTTGAGCTGCAAATTCAAGCTGCTTTTGCTGATGGCACGTTGCATCCGAGCGAGCGTCAACTGTTGCATGTTATTGCGCGGTATTTGGGGTTCTCAGAGCGCCAATTAGAGCAGCGCCTACATATGCAAGAAGCAGCCTTTCGTTTTCAGCAAGGTGGTTTCAACCAGCAAGGCGGTTTTCAGCAAGCGCCGACGCAAGATCAACTTGCTGATGCCTATGAAGTGCTTGGTGTAAAAGAAACGGCCACAGCGCAAGAGCTGAAGCGGGCATACCGGAAACAAATGAATGAACATCATCCCGATAAGTTGGCAGCAAAAGGGCTACCACCTGAAATGATGGAATTAGCAAAACAGAAGACCCAAGAGCTACAGGCTGCTTATGATTTAATCCGTAAGGAAAAAGGGTTTAAGTAAGCTCAATCCGTTTTATCGAGTTTGCTTGTCAATAAAAACGAGAGCTAAAGCTCTCGTTTTTTGTTTTTTTAGCGATGATTTAGAGTTTCTAGAAGAAGGGGTTATACCCTGTTTTGTGGCGTTCCCGCGGCAAAGGCGTTGAGGTTATCAATCAAGCGATCGGCGAGCCCCTGAATGGCGCTGTCAGAGCCCCAAGCGACATGCGGCGTTAGTAATAAGTTGGGTAGATTGGCGTTGGCAATTAATGGATTGTCATGTGGGGCTGGTTCAGCAGTGAATACATCAATGCCCGCCCCTGCAATAGAGCCTGATTTTAGAGCATCGACCAAAGCTTGTTCATCAATAAGGCCACCGCGGGCGGTATTGAGCAGTAATGCGCTGTTTTTCATGCTTTCAAGTTCTGGTTTGCTAATCAGGTTCGTTGTTTGTTCTGTTAGCGGACAGTGAAGGCTAATTATATCCGCATGTGAAATGACTTCATCAAACGAGTGATACCCCTCGCGGCAGGTCGATGCCCCTTTGCGTTCAGCAAATACGACGTTCATTCCTAGTGTCTTGCCTAAATTTGCCATTGCTTGACCAAGACCACCACTGCCGATGATCCCAAGCGTCGCACCTCGAATATCGCCAATAGGGTGGGTGAAAAAACAAAATTGCCCTTTTTCTGCCCATACACCATTTTGAATATCCCGATGATAGCCCATTAGATTACGGCGTAATGCAAACATCATCGCAATGGCGTGCTCAGGCACGGAATCTACCGCGTAGCCTTGAATGTTACTGACAATAATGCCATTACTTCGGCAATAATTAAGATCCACATTATTGGTGCCGGTGGCAGAAATTGCGATCATTTTAAGCTGAGGCAACTGACTCAGTATGGTGGCATCAAGCACTACTTTATTGGTGATTACAATCGTGGCATTCGCCAAGCGTTCAACAATTTGCTCTGGCTCAGTCGCAGGGTGATCAATCCATTGGTGAGGAAAGTTTGGGGCGGAAAGCTGAATATGCGGAGGGATCGTGTCTCGGTCAAGAAAAACAATGGTTTCAGTTGCGGGTGACGGCATAATTTGAGTCTGGGTATAGGGATAATAGTATCAGTTAACCTTACTTCTATACCTAGCCTCAATATGTCGTATCGAATTTTTGAACCAACGCTAACTTTCTTGGTTTAACAGTGTGTTCTTCGGCGCTTCAGGGTAAAAATCACAAGGGGCAAACAGGTGCATTGCCTCCCCCGTTGTTGGGTGGAAGAATGACAACTCCGCAGCGTGCAGTTGCAATCGCTCCGCCATGGCGCGCCCTTTTTCGTTGGCATAAAACCGATCGCCAAGAATGGGGTGACCGAGCGCCAAAAGGTGGACTCGTAGCTGATGCGAGCGGCCTGTTACTGGCCTTAAACGAACAAGGCTCGATTGTTCATCATGACTGAGCCGTTGGTAGTGGGTGACAGATGGCTTGCCATGTTCAAAGCAGACTTTTTGCTTAGGGCGGTTGGGCCAATCACAGATCAGTGGAAGATCAACAGTGCCGGAGGCTTGCTCAACAGCACCATAGGTTCGGGCGTAATAAACCTTTTCAGTTTTGCGGTCCTGAAATTGTATTTTTAGATTGCGTTCAGCTTCTTTATGCAAAGCAAGGATCATTAATCCAGAGGTGGACATATCCAGTCGGTGAACTAACTGGGCGTCAGGATAATCTCGGATCACCCGGCTAAAAACGCTGTCATAGTGGATTGGGTCCCGGCCCGGGTTTGAAAGCAACCCCGATGGCTTATCGATAGCGATGAGATCGTCATCGAGGTATAAAATATCGAGCCAAGGGTCGGTTGGTGGGTGGTAATCCAATACGGGCAAGGGTTTCATCAAAGACCTGATCATCTAGTTGCGAGGGCGGGAATAATATCACAGCACGGTGAGTCCCCCCTAGTGTTGAGCATACTGATATGGTTATTAGCAGGCATTAAAAAGCCGCCATATGAATGGCGGCTTTGAGTATTACATTGATTGATAAATTTAACCGTGGCTAACAACAATCAAGCGTAATGAATCAAGCTGAACTTGCGCTTTGGCAATGTAGCCTGTGAGCTCTTGGATTTGGTTTTCCAGCAACTCTAACTCGTCATCACGAATATTCGGGTTGACCGCTTTCAGTGCCTGTAGGCGAGCAAGCTCAGCACGTAGGTTAGTTTCCATTTCGACTTGAGCGTTTTCGCGAACGGTAACCAGCTCTTTGGCAACAGCCTCTTCAGCATGCTCAATTAAGACATGAATGTCTTTTTGTACCGAGTTAACTAACTTACTACCAAGGTGGCGGTTAACTGGGCTTAACTGGCGATTGAAGCCTTCGAACTCTACATTGGCCGATAAATTGTTGCCTTTGGCATCAAGCAGAATACGGATCGGTGTTTTTGGTAAGAAACGACCAATACCCGATTGTTTCGGTGCTTGGGCGTCAACCACATACACTAATTCAAGTAGTAGCGTGCCTGCAGGTAAGGCTTTGTTTTTAAGCAGAGATACCGCAGTTGTTCCGACACCTTCTGACAGTAGCAAATCAATGCCACCTTGGATCATCGGATGCTCCCAGCTGAGAAAGTGCAGATCTTCACGTGATAACGCAGTATCACGTTCAAATGTGATGGTACAGCCGTCATAAGGCAAGCCTGGATAGCTTGCCACCATCATGTGTTCCGATGGTGTAACGACAATAGCGTTCTCGCCTTTATCATCTTGGTTAAGACCAATGGTATCGAATAGGCCCAATGCAAAGGTGACCAAATTGGTATCGCCATCTTTGGCACTGATTTGTTCTACCAGCTGCTGCGCTTTGTCACCACCGTTTGAGTGAATTTCCAATAGGCGGTCGCGGCCTTGCTCGAGTTTACTCTTCAGTGTTTGGTGCATGACGGCACTTTGCTCGATCAGCTGTTCAAGCTTTTCACCGCAAGGCTTATCACTAGCAAGCAGAGTGATCAAATCACTGCTGAAAGCATCGTAGATAGCGCGGCCTGTTGGACAGGTTTCTTCAAAGGCATTTAAACCTTCGTTGTACCAACGCGCTAGCAATGCTTGCGATGTACCTTGCAGATGAGGTACATGAATTTCGATATCACGTTGTTGACCGATACGATCAAGACGGCCAATACGCTGTTCCAGAAGATCAGGGTTATTGGGCAGATCGAACATCACTAACTGATTGGCAAATTGGAAGTTACGTCCTTCCGAACCAATCTCAGAACAAAGCAGAACTTGTGCGCCTTCGTCTTCTTGAGCAAAGTATGCCGCGGCTTTATCGCGTTCGATAATCGACATACCTTCATGGAACACGGTAGCACGAATACCTTCACGTTCACGTAATGCTTGCTCAAGGGTTAATGCTGTTTGGGCACGCGAACAAATGACCAAGACTTTTTCTTGGCGATTGGCTTTTAGCATGTCTAGCAACCAGTTAACACGTGGATCAAAGTTCCACCACGTTGCTGATTCGCCTTCAAACTCCTGATAAATATCTTCAGGGTAGAGCAGCTTAACAGCCTTCTGCTCTTCGTTCATTTGACCACCCATCATCGCAGCGACACGCATTGCCGTTTGATATTGGGCTGGTAGCGCGAGCGGGTACATATTGAGGTGGCGTTGCGGAAAACCTTTGATTGCTGAACGAGTATTACGGAACAATACGCGACCTGTACCATGGCGATCCATAAGGTTATCGATCAACTCATGGCGAATGTTTTCTTGCTGCTCGGTATCAACGTCTGCGGCTTCAATGGTGTGAAGCATTGGAGTGATATCTTGTTCTGGCAGCAATTCAACAAGTGTATTCTTGGCGTTACCATCCAGTGCTTCACCCGAAAGTAGGCGGGAGACAGCATCAGCAACGGGGGCATATTGACGCTCTTCCTCGACAAAGGCTTCATAGTCATAGAAGCGATCGGGATCGAGTAAGCGTAGACGGGCAAAGTGACTTTCATGACCAAGCTGCTCAGGCGTTGCCGTTAGTAGCAGTACCCCTGGGGTCTTTTCTGCTAGTTGCTCGACAACTTGATATTGGCGACTTGGCTTGTCTTCACTCCACTCTAGGTGGTGGGCTTCATCCACAACCATTAAGTCCCAGTCGGCATCGAGTGCTTGCTCGAAGCGACGACGGCTCTTACGCAAGAAATCGAGCGAACACAGTACATACTGAGCAGTATCGAATGGGTTCGCGGAGTCAGCAAAAGCCTCAACACAGCGTTCTTCATCAAAGATGGAAAAATAAAGGTTAAAGCGACGCATCATTTCAACCAGCCATTGGTGCTGAAGTGTTTCAGGCACAAGGATCAAAATGCGTTCGGCACGGCCAGACAGCACTTGCTGGTGGATGATCATACCGGCTTCGATTGTTTTACCTAAACCAACTTCATCGGCCAGTAACACACGTGGCGCGTAGCGACGACCAACCTCATGAGCAATATAGAGCTGATGCGGGATCAGGCCTGCGCGCATGCCACAAAGGCCACGCAGCGGGCTTTTATGTTGTTCATACTGATTCTTCAGTGCTCGGTAGCGGAGCGCAAAGCGATCCATCCGGTCGATCTGACCTGCAAAGAGCTTATCTTGTGGCTTGTTGAAGCGGATTTGGTTGCTCAGGAAGATTTCACGCAACGTGACATCTTCTTCTTCGGTATCAGTACGTGTACCCACATACGTGAAAACACCGCCGTCTTCGTCGACACGCTCTACTTTCAGCGACCAACCTTCATGGCTTTCAACCACATCACCGACATTGAACATTACGCGGGTCACGGGAGCGTCATTTCGAGCATACAGGCGGTTCTCTTCACAGGCAGAGAACATTAGGGATACGGTTCTGGCATCAGCTGCAACAACAGTACCCAAACCTAAGTCACTTTCAGTATCACTGATCCAACGTTGACCCAAAGCAAATGGCATAGTGGTTAAAACCTTCTAATTATTTGATATTAAGGAAAATGCTAAACCGATGCGCTAGCATTTTTGAACTACACTCAAAGTAATACCGTACAACAGAAAGAAAACTTCCTGCTAATTGCAAGGTTGTCGGTATATAAGTGTAAGCCAGAATTCGCATCGGTAAAAAAGGGGAGTTATGTTACTGCATGCCGTGAGCAAGGTCACGGCTAAAGTGTCAAGAAACTCGCATTATCTAAGTGTCACATTTATTTAATTATCTCCGGTCTTTAATAGTAACAGCAGCGATTTGGCTGATGCTTCAAAAACAACAGTAATTTTTACTGTTAACTTATTACCAAGGAGGTACCTATGGATGACGTAGGACGGAAAGTCTTTGTATTAGACACCAATATTCTACTTCATGAACCCCTCGCTATTTATTCCTTCAATGAGCATGACGTTGTGATCCCGATGACGGTGCTTGAAGAGCTTGATCGCATCAAAGACAGTAAGCGCGATGTCGCCCGTGATGCTCGAGTTGCTATCCGCGCCCTAGAAGATATCTTTCATGATGCGACACCGGAACAGATAGCTGAAGGGATTTCATTTCATAAACAAGGAGGAAAATCAGGCACGATTGCGATCTTTGCCGATTACGAAGTCACTGAAACTGTGCACGCTTTTACTGATAAAGCCGGTGATAACCGGATTTTAAACGGCGTGCTTTACCTACAGGCACATTACGCTCCCCGTGAAGTGGTGCTCATTACCAAAGACATCAACATGCGCTTGCGAGCAAAAGGGGCTGGGGTTTGTTATGTTGATGACTACCGCTCAGATCAGCTTATTGATGATGTGAAACTACTAACCAAAGGTTTCCATAAATATCCGGGAAATTTCTGGGAGAGGGTGGCCGAATGCCATTCGGAAAGTCGAGGTCGTTCAACGCTGCATACCTTACCTGCGGAATTATTTGAAACGCCTTTTGTTAATCAGTACTTAATCGATGAAGAGTCTGATTTTGCTGGGCGAGTACAAGCGATTAAGGGGGAGACATTAACCCTGAAAGACATCGGCCATGAGCGACTCATGCATCGCCAAGCGTGGGGGATCCATCCGAAAAATATTTATCAAGGCATGGCGATTGATGCCATGATGGATCCGAGTATTGACCTAGTGATCCTAACGGGTCCTGCTGGTTGCGGTAAAACCATTCTTGCGATGGCGACAGCGCTTGAGCAAGTTATCGAAAAAGGGATGTATGATAAAATTATCGTCACCCGAAATACCCCAGAGATAGCAGAGTCGATCGGTTATCTACCGGGCACCGAAGAAGAAAAAATGATGCCATGGCTCGCTGCCGTGACCGATACCATGGAAGCATTGCATCAGAATGATGTGTGTACCGATGGTTCGATGAAATACATTTACGATAAAGCCAACATCCAGTTCAAATCGATTAACTTTATGCGTGGTCGCTCTATCCAGAATGCATTTGTTCTATTGGACGAATGTCAAAATTTAACCGCCTCACAGATCAAAACCATTATTACCCGCTGTGGGGAAGGCACCAAGCTTGTCTGTTCCGGTAACTTAGCGCAGATTGATTCCAGTTACCTTTCTCCCGTCACCTCGGGCTTGACCTATATCGTCGAGCGATTCAAAAACTTCGAGGGTAGCGCCAACATTTACCTTAACGGTGTTGTACGTAGCCGTTTGGCTGAATTTGCAGAAGAAAACCTATAGTTTTTTGTTAGCTTAGAATGAAACTTACAACCATAACAAGGAGTGGTGCACCAGCATCACTCCTTTTTTAATATGAAGCCGTGATTGAGATTAATGTCCGAGGTAACGAATCAGTGCTTCATGATTCGGCGATTCGATAACGTCTTTAGTCGGACCAAAAACGGTCACTTTCCCTTGTTCAATAAAGGCGCATTTATCGGCAATCTTCAGTGCATCTTCTGGACTATGGGTCACCATTAGTACGGTCGTAGCATGTTTTTTTGCCAGTTTTTTTACCAGCTCGAGCATTTCTTTACGCAGGGCAGGATCTAGGGCTGAGAAGGGCTCATCCAATAAAAGCACTGGACGTTGGCGGATCAAGCAACGGGCCAGCGCGACCCGTTGGCGTTGGCCTCCAGACAGCTGCTCTGGCAGGCGGTCGAGATAACTTTGAATCCCCACCTTGGCGGCCGTCACCACGATGCTTTCTTTTTCACTGTTCGTTAACTTTAATCCTGGATGTAATCCAAGGCCGATATTTTCAAATACGCTCAAGTGGGGAAATAAATTATGTTCTTGAAATAAAATCGACAGCGGCCTTTGGGCTGGATGCTGATGTTCAATGAGCTTGCCGTTAATGATTAACTGGCCACTATCAGGCGATAAAAAGCCCGCAATCATAGCCAATAACGTACTTTTTCCTGCGCCACTTGGCCCAAGCAAAGCAACAATCTCCCCTTGTTCAACATTCAGATCGAAACACAGTGTGGTTGATTTATCCTGATGGGTAGGGTGTCGATAGCGATGGCTTAATTGCTGAATTGTTAGCATGACGAGGTCCGAATGATCATTTTTTCTACGAGGCTAAACAGCCCCAAACTCAGGGTTAGCAAGATCAGTGCAGCAACGGCTGCGGCATCCATTTGGTAGCTGCCCAGTAATTGAAATAAGTACAGCGGCAAGGTTTGAAAGTCATTACTGCCAAAGAGTGCGATGGCACTGAGATCGCCTAATGATAGAACAAAGCCAATAGCCAGAGCTTGGGCGATAGGGGCTTTCAAGGCCCGCCATTCAACCAGTTTTAGACGAGCAAAGCCAGACATGCCAAGGCTTTGGCATAGCGGTTCATATTGCTGAGCGACATGGAGCATCGGCTGACTTAGCGTCTTGAGTACATACGGCAGCGCCATGAGGGCATTAACGGCAACTACAACCCAAAAAGCCGCTGCAAAGGCATCGGTATACTGGCGTAGCAGTAAGAAAATTCCGGTGCTGAGCACTAAGCCGGGCGTGACTAAAATCATGGTGCCAATAAGCTCAATGCCATCTGCCCGCCATTTCTTAAATTGCAGCCGCCACTGACGGCTGGTCAGTAAAATGGCGATGCCTCCGGTTAATGCTAAGGCACATGACAAGAGGGCGATTTGAAGTGAATTCATCACGGCTTGCCATAGGCTGGGCGTGGTTAATAGGGCGATGGTTTGATTGTTTATTCCCGCGATGAATACGGCAATAAGAGGCGGTAAAACCAACAGCATCGACAAGCCAATCCAGGCACAGTCCCAGAGCTTTGACCTATTGCTATCAAAACGGCTTGGGAGGGTTTTCGCGACGGATTGATTGGATGTAGGCAGCGGTTTCGTAAAACGCTGGCTAAATAATACCAAGCTACAGCAAAGCAGCATTTGCCACAGGGCTAACATTGCACCGCCGGCTAAATCAAAGTCATAACGTAATGCTTGATAAATCGCGAGCTCAATGGTGGTTGCTTTTGGACCGCCTCCTAGAGACATGATCACGGCAAAGCTGGTAAAGCAGAGCATGAAGATCAGACCAACCACATGGGGTAGTTGTTGACGTAAACGAGGCCATGCGACCAGCTTGAATTTCTGCCAGCTTGATAGTCCAAGATGGGTGGCTAATTGGTGTTGCTCAAAAGGGATGCCTTCAAGGCTCTGTAATAACAAGCGAGCGGCGAGCGGTAGGTTCAGAAAAACATGCGCGAGCAAGATACCATTGAGGCCATAAATCGACAGTGAGCCTTGCCAGCCCACAGCTTGGAGGTATTGGTTTATTAAGCCGCTTTTACCGTAAATGGCGAGTAAGCCAAAAACAGCGACTAAAACAGGCAGTACCAAGGTCATCGCAAACAACCTCAGCAGCAAAGCCTTTCCCGGGAACTGCCTGCGTGACAGTGCGTAAGCCGTTGGAATGGCAGGCAGTACACTTAGCAAGGTCGACAGTAAAGCTTGGATAAAGGTGAAGCGAGTGACATGGCGAAGGTAACTATCTTGCCATAGCGTGAGTATATTCAGCTCAAGAGCTTCACCCACTAATGCGCTGAGTGCTGCAATAACGAGGCATATGATCAGCCCGGCGGTGATAATGCCGGGCAATAAAGTGCGAATACGGGTGTTCAAATGTGAGTGCCTACTATCGGGTTAGCGCTTGTTGCCACTCTCTAATCCAATTTCGTCGCTGATCCGATACTTTATCAGCATCAAACTCTAGCGATGTGGCTGGGAGGGTAAGCTGTTCAAACCCCTCAGGAAGCGTTTGCTTAATGACAGGGTACATCCAATTACCAGTTGGGATCACAGATTGGAATTCAGGCGTTAAGATAAAAGCCATGAATTGATCTGCCAGTGCCTGGTTGGGGCTACTTTTTAATTTCGCGGCAACCTCGACCTGCATATAGTGCCCTTCGCTAAAGTCAGCGGCTTTGTATTTATCGTCGCTTTCCGCAATTAGGTGATAGGCGGGTGAGGTCGTATATGACAGCACCATATCAGACTCCCCTTTGAGGAACATGCTATAGGCTTCAGACCAACCTTTAGTCACCGTAACGGTTTTCTTTGCTAGTTGCTGCCAAGCTTCTGCAGACTTGTCACCGTAGACGGATTTCACCCACAGCATCAGCCCTTGCCCTGGTGTTGAAGTGCGGGGATCTTGATAGATAATGCTGAGATCATCCCTAGCAACGAGTTCTTTCAGACTTTTAGGTGGGTTCGTCAGCTTGCTGCTGTCATAAACAAAGGCAAAATAGCCAAAGTCATACGGTACGAAAGTGGTATCTGACCAGCCATTTGGCAAGTTCACGTTGCTGGTATCAACTTGGTGTTCGGCCAGAAGCCCTGTCTTCTTTGCTTCGCTGATAAGATTGTTATCAAGCCCCAGCAGTACATCGGCCTTGGTGTTCTTGCCCTCTAGGCGGACACGATTCAGGATTGATACCCCATCATCCAACGCAATCATCTCAAGATCACAATCACACTCGGCTTCAAATGCTTGCTTGATTGCTGGACCGGGTCCCCAATCTGAAGCGAATGAACTGTAGGTATACACGGTAAGGGTATTGTCTGAAGCCCAAGCGGAACTTGCTGCGATAGAAAGGGTAATGATGGGTAATAGCTGTTTCACGGTGCGCTCCTGATACTCTCGCATCCTGCGAGAGGAAGGTGGGTTGGGGAAACCCCAACGAAGACGAGCGCTATTGTAATGTGCCTACTATTTTGTTGCCAGCGCAAAACGGTGATTACTTACGACGCGGCAAGGCGCTTAACGCGCTTCATTTAATGACCAATTGTAGTCATAACGCACCTTATTGAGCTGGATCGTTGCGCCCTGATGATATTGATTGATGTGATTTTGTAGCTGTGACAAAGTACCAAAGTCACTGCTATACCAGTCATAAATGGATGACAAGCGAACACTCGTGCCTGCGGCACTTACACCTTTACTGCTATTGATAAAGCGATGCGCTGCTTGCTCAAGTAATGATTCATTGCTCTTCGATGTAAAGGCTGTTGGTAGCAGATCAGGGCAACCGAGACTGGCACAGTTTACAGCATAGTGAATACGAGGGTCTTGCCAGATCGGACGTAAGATCCGATGTTCAATGTCATTTAGGGATAGCGTCTGGCCACTGATGGTGATCAGCTTTTCATTCCATGGCCCAAAACTAAAAAAGCCGCCTAATTTGGTGATGGATTTAACTGGGTAGTTGTCGAGGATCAGCTGTACTGTTAGTGCATTGTAGAGGTTTACCCAGTAAGCAAACTGTTCGTTACGATTCAATTGACGCGGATCGCTGTCAGTGAGTTCTCGGATATAGCGATTTAACTCATATTTGTCATCACTCGTGACCGTCTGATAGCGAAAAAGAGTTTGGTTTGACTGAACTTTTAGGTATTTATCAAGTAGTGTTTGCCAACGCTGGTGGTCAATAACTTGTTGATTGGATGCATTGTTTGCTTGCCAATAAGCCCAGAGATCGGCCTTGGGGGCTGCCAGTGAGAATGTTGAAGTGAGTAGCAGTAAACAGGCGGCGAATAGGCGCATGAGAAATCCTTAGTGTGGGCTTGCTGGCTTTTTTGTTATTTACCCAGATTGGTATTAATTATATATGACCTTGGTTTATCAATATTTATTTCATGCCTAGATAAAAAAACACCCCGGCGCTAACCGAGGTGTTGATAGTTAATTACCGCAGAAGATTATGCAAGAAAAGCGGGAATGTTTTCTTCATAAGCTGAAATCTTATCTTCATGCTGTAAGGTCAGGCCGATGTTATCCAAGCCGTTTAACAGACAGTGGCGACGGAATTCATCAATTTCAAAGCTGTATTGTTTGCCGTTGGCTGTCACGCGCATCGCTTCTAGATCAACCGTCACTTCCGCGCCTTCATTGGCTTCAACAAATTGGAAGATCTCATCAACTTCTTGATCGGTTAGACGAACAGGTACCATTTGGTTATTGATTGAGTTGCCATAGAAGATGTCAGCAAAGCTCGGTGCGATCATCACTTGGATACCGTAATCGGCTAATGCCCAAGGGGCGTGTTCGCGAGATGAACCACAACCAAAGTTTTCGCGAGCTAGCAAGATGCTTGCACCTTGATAGCGTGGGGCATTCATCACAAACTCAGGGTTTGGCTGTTTGCCTGCATCATCAAGGAAACGCCAATCATTGAATAGATGCTGACCAAAACCGGTGCGAGTTACTTTCTGTAAAAACTGCTTTGGAATGATGGCATCGGTGTCGACGTTGGCGGCATCCAATGGAACAACCAAGCCAGTATGTTGTTTAAATCCTGTCATTGTTTCGTTCCTTTTCTCAAGCAGTTACTGCAACGTTATCTAGTTCACGGATATCGACAAAGTGACCAGCACATGCCGCTGCTGCAGCCATGGCTGGGCTGACTAGATGCGTTCGGCCATCACGGCCTTGGCGGCCTTCAAAGTTACGGTTGCTGGTTGACGCGCAGCGCTCGCCAGGGCCAAGGCGATCATTGTTCATTGCTAGGCACATTGAACAGCCTGGTAGGCGCCATTCAAAACCTGCATCGATGAAGATTTTATCCAAACCTTCTTTCTCGGCTTGTGCTTTAACTTGTTCAGAACCTGGTACAACAAGCGCCTGAACATTTGCTGCTACTTTACGACCTTTAGCGATTGCAGCCGCTGCTCGCATATCTTCTATACGCGAGTTGGTGCAAGAACCTATAAACACTTTATCGATACTGAAATCAGACAGTTTTTTGCCAGCTTCTAAGCCCATATAAGCCAATGCTTTCTCTGCAGAAGCTTGCTCTACTGGATCGGTAAAGTCCGTAGGGGTTGGAATTGGTTGATCAACGGCAATCACTTGGCCAGGGTTTGTTCCCCAAGTTACCTGCGGTTTGATGTCTTTCGCTTCTAGTGTTACGACAGCATCAAACTCTGCGTTGGCATCTGTTTTCAGGGTCTTCCAGTATTCGATAGCGGCATCAAGGTTACCGCCTGTTGGCGAGAACTTGCGATCTTTGATGTAATCGAAGGTGGTTTGATCCGGTGCGATCAAACCAGCTTTAGCACCAAGTTCAATGGCCATGTTACAAACCGTCATTCGACCTTCCATCGTTAGGTCGGTGATGGCTTCACCACAGAACTCAACTACATAGCCTGTACCACCTGCCGCGGTCGTTTTGCCAATGATCGCCAGTACGATATCTTTTGCGGTAATGCCTTCAGCAACTTGGCCTTTGACCTCAATTTTCATGGTCTTGGCTCGTGCCTGCTTTAAGGTTTGCGTTGCCAATACATGCTCAACTTCAGACGTACCGATACCAAATGCTAATGAACCGAATGCACCGTGAGTTGCGGTGTGTGAATCACCACAAACAATGGTCATACCCGGTAGGGTAATGCCAAGCTCAGGCCCCATTACATGGACGATACCTTGGTACTTGTGATTAAGGTCATACAGAGTGACGCCAAATTCTTCACAGTTTTTGGCCAGGGTTTCCATCTGAATACGCGCCATTTCACCAGACGCGTTAATGTCTTTGGTCTGCGTTGATACATTATGATCCATCGTGGCAAATGTTTTGCCCACTTGGCGTACCTTACGGCCTTTTTCTCGTAGTCCGTCGAATGCCTGCGGTGAGGTCACTTCATGTACTAGGTGACGGTCGATGTATAAAATCGGGTTTTCACCTTCAGCGGCGACCGCAACGTGGGCATCGTAGACTTTTTCATATAGCGTCTTAGGCGCTTTGTTATTTGACATTGCTCTTGCTCCTTGTTGCGATCTTAGGCTTGACGAATGTACTGGGCAATCTTATCGCCCATCTCACTGGTGCTTAGAGCTGGGGTATTCCCCGCTAGGTCAGCTGTTAACTCACCGGCTTCCAGTGCTTGTGATACTGCCAGCTCGATAGCGCGAGCTGCATCGTCTTCACCTAAGCTATAGCGCAGCATTAATGCCGCTGATAGGATTTGAGCAACAGGGTTGGCGATGTTTTTACCAGCGATATCAGGCGCAGAACCACCTGCTGGCTCATACATGCCGAACTTGTCTTGGTTTAGGCTGGCTGACGGAAGCATGCCCATAGAGCCGGTGATCATTGCGCACTCATCAGAGATGATGTCACCAAAGATGTTAGAACACAGCATTACATCAAACTGTGAAGGATCTTTGATCAACTGCATGGTCGCGTTATCAATGTACATGTGGTTTAGCGTGACTTCTGGGTAGTCTTTTGCAACTTCTTCAACCACTTCACGCCATAAGATAGAGCTTTGTAGCACGTTTGCTTTATCAATTGAGTAGACGTTCTTTTTACGTAACATGGCAGATTCAAACGCGATACGGGCAATACGGTCAATTTCATAGCGATGATACACTTCGGTATCATAAGCTTTTTCTTGTGGACCTTCGCCTTCGCGACCTTTTGGCTGACCGAAGTAGATGCCACCTGTTAGCTCACGTACGACAACAATATCAAAGCCACGCTCTGAAATATCTGCGCGTAGTGGTGAGAATGCTTCTAGGCCACTGTGGATCTGTGCTGGACGTAGGTTACAGAACAGTTGGAAATGCTTGCGTAATGGTAGCAGCGCCCCACGCTCTGGTTGATCATTCGGTGCAAGGTGCTCCCATTTTGGACCACCTACCGAGCCAAATAGAACGGCATCTGACTCTTCACAACCTTTTAATGTTGCATCAGGAAGAGGACAACCATGGTTGTCGATAGCAATACCACCGACATCATATTCGTTGCAGGTAAGGGTGAAACCAAATTTTTCTTGAGCGGCATCTAGCACCTTGTGTGCTTGTTGCATTACTTCTGGACCAATACCGTCACCCGGTAAAACGGCAATTTTATATGTACCTGCCATGGTTATACTGTCTCCATTTGGGATTTTTGTTTAATTTCTTCAATTTGATCTGCGCGATGAATACTATTTATCACGTGTAGTAGGGCTTGACCTGATGCTTCAACGATATCTGTTGCTAGACCTGTACCGTGGTACTTACGACCTTTGTAGTTGGCGATAATGTCTGCTTGGCCTAGGCCATCTTCACCTTCACCTTTGGCTGTAAGGTCGAACTTATCCAATACGATTTCATAGCCTGTTAGGCGGTAGATACACTGGTATAGCGCATCAACCGGACCGTTGCCGACAGCCGCTTCACATTTCTCTTCATCGCCACATTGCAGTTTGATGCTGGTGGTGGCCATAACACTGCCCGATTGAACACTAAGGTAGTTCAGCTTGAAGAAGTCATCTTCATCGCGCAGGTTAGCAAAATGCATTAGGGCTTCTAGGTCATAGTCGAACACTTGGCCTTTGCGGTCGGCAAGTTTTAGGAAGTCGGCATATAGTTCATCTAGGTTGTACTCGTTTTCGGTATAACCCAATGTATCCATATGGCTTTTCACTGCGGCACGGCCAGAGCGTGACGTTAGGTTCAAGGCTTGATTCTTAAGACCAATTGTCTCGGGGGTCATGATCTCGTAGGTGTTTTTGTTCTTTAGCATGCCATCTTGGTGAATACCTGATGAGTGGCTAAAGGCGTTGGCCCCAACAATGGCTTTGTTTGCTTGAATAGGCATATTACAAAGCTGGCTAACCATCTTGCTGGTGCGGTGAATTTCATCATGCTTAAGGTTGGTGTGAACACCCAGGAAATCAGCGCGTGTTTTGATGATCATCGCGATTTCTTCTAGTGAACAGTTACCTGCACGCTCACCCAGTCCATTAATTGTTCCTTCGACTTGACGAGCACCCGCTTGAACGGCTGCCATTGAGTTTGCGACCGACATGCCCAAGTCATCATGACAGTGTACTGAGATAATGGCTTTATCGATGTTTGGTACACGTTCGAATAACTGGCTAACGATACCGCCAAACTCATTGGGTAAGGTGTAACCTACGGTATCTGGAATATTGATGGTGTTTGCACCGGCGTTGATCGCGGCTTCTACCATGCGGCACAGATTATCAATTGGGGTACGACCCGCATCTTCACAAGAAAACTCAACATCGTCGGTGTAGTTACGTGCGCGTTTTACTGCTGCTACACCCATTTCAATTACGTCGTCATAGCTGCGGCGCAGCTTGTCTTGAACGTGGACGGTCGAGGTTGAGATGAAAGTATGGATACGGAAAGCTTCTGCGACCTTTAGCGATTCGGCTGCGACATCGATGTCTTTGGCAACGGCACGAGAAAGTGCACAAATTCGACTATTTTTAATGTGCTTAGCAATGGTTTGAACTGACTCAAAGTCACCCGGTGAAGAAATTGGAAAACCGGCTTCAATCACATCAACACCTAGACGCTCAAGGGCGTAGGCAATTTGTAGTTTTTCTTTTACCGTCAAGCTGGCTGATAGGGCCTGCTCACCATCACGCAAAGTGGTATCGAAAATAATGACTTGATCTTTCATTGCAACTTCCTTTCGTTCGCCTGCCTGTATTGGCTTAGTCTGCATCCGCTTGCGCTGGCTTTGTAATATGAAAAAACCCGCGCTGACTGCGCGGGTTTTTTGAATTCTTAGTGGTGTTTCCCACCCATAAGCTACCCGCGCAAATTATTCACGATAAGGAGGAGGCTTAGGAGCATTGAGAAACGTGTTTTCATAATTGAAATATATCCACAAAGTTGGTTAACAAATGAATACCAAATAGACAGTGCTACCGTCAACCATTAATTGCATGTTTATTTTGTTTTTGTGGTTATTAAGTTGATTATTAACATTATAGGTAGATATCAGACCAGTTGTATTCAATGAGAGGGTATAGCCCCAGTGAATGTCTGACGGCGCTATTCATAACAATAAGGTTACGTAAATTGTTTTTTATTTGTTAACGGTGTCACTTTCGGCTGTTGGGAGTCGCGTATAGTTAATTAATCATTTGTTTAAATAGTGGCTAATTATTCTGATTTTCTTACTGGTGTGATGGGCTAATATTAATCAGCTGATTAATTAAATTAAGCTTGAATGGCAAGCATATAGAGGTGGAGTGATGGCTGGAAAAGCGGGGCGCCCTGTTGGTGAATCTGACGCTCGTGAGCGGTTGATAGATGAGGCGAGAAAGCTGTTCGTCATTTTACCTTACAGTAAGGTTTCGACGCGAATGATAGCTGCGCGAGCAGAAGTGAACGTGGCGTTGATCCGGTATTATTTTGCCAATAAAGCCGGTTTGTACGAAACCATGTTGCGTGAAACGATCGCGCCTATCCGCGCCCAGTTAGAGATCGTCCAAAGTAAGGGGGATTTTGACTCCTTGGGGGACTTGATGCGTACTTATTATCGGATCATGGCGCCTACCCCTGATATGCCCAAATTGATTGCACGATCGATGATGATGGAATCGACCGATCTGCAGCGTCAAACAATGGAAAAAATAATGCAAGATGTTGCTCGTCCGGTTGCCAACCTGATGTTCAAGCAACTTCAAGAGCAGGGACAACTTCAGCCTGGCGTGTGCCCGGATAAAGCGCGGATGAGCTTTATTAGTTTGATGATATTCCCTTTCCTCGCCCCTCCTTCCATGCTTGAACGGCAGGGGGTGGAAATGAATGAAGCTTATTTAGCAGAGTTAGCTGAGCACAATGTTAATTTGCTAATACATGGACTAATGGTGCCAAAGGAAGAGAGTACAGCATGTTGAAAAACCGAAAACTTCTCATTTTTCCAGCAATATTCCTTGGTGCGTTGATCCTTGTGATGGCCATTAAGCTCCGCCCTTCACCGGAGGTAAAGCCTGCACTTGAGCGAGCTCGCGTGGTCGATGTTATCAGTTTACAGCAGCAGTTGATCGCACCAGAAGCGGCTGGTTTTGGTCGCGTGGCACCTAAAGTCGAATGGCAGGCGATTGCCGAAGTATCGGGAAAGGTCGTTTATCGACATCCTGATTTAAATAAAGGCCGTGTATTAGATGCAGGCACAGTACTGCTGAAAATTGATCCGTTGGACTATGAATTACTGCTGGCACAAGCGCAGGCTGATGTCAGTGCCAGTCAGGCTCAACTTGCTAAATTAGCCCAAGAAGAGCAGAACCTTAAAACAACACTGAAAATTGAAAAAAACCGCTTAGCGATCAGTAGGAAAGAGTTAGCCCGTAAGCAAGAGTTACGCGTAAAAGGGCTGACATCACAATCAGCAGTTGATTTAGAACAGCAGAATGCTTTATCAAATCAAAAGGTTGTTCAGGATATCGAAAATCAGCTCATTGTCTTGCCGAATGAAAGAAAGGTTACCGTAGCCCAGTTTGAAGTCAACCAATCTAGAGTAACGGAAGCGGAGAGATCGTTGGAAAAAACAGTGATCACGCTGCCCATTGATGCAAGGATATCGAGTGTTGATATTGAACAAGAGCAAGTCGTAAACAGCCAGCAAACTATGGTGATGGCGCATGGTATCGATATGGTAGAGATCGATGCGCAGATCGCACTGCATGATATGCAAGTATTAGCGTCTAGCTTAACGCAATATACCGCTCATGCCGATGGTCGTCCTCGAGCTGATCAATTGGATTTAAGTGCTTATATTCAATTATCTAGTGGGGATTTCGTGCAGCAGTGGCCTGCGAAAGTTGCCAGGATCAGTGATACGGTGAATGCCAATCAAGCGACGGTAGGGGTGATTTTAGAGGTCATTCAGGATTATAGCCAGTTATCCCCAGAGACTGCACCGCCCCTAGTAAACGGTATGTTTGTTGAAGCAAAACTGTCGGGGCAAAAGAACCCTCATTGGGTGATCCCTGAACGAGCGTTGCATGGTGATAACGTCTACTTGGTTGAAAGTGATAGCAGCCTGAAAATTCAACCCGTTACCGTGCTTTTCCGTCGAGACAGGCAAGTGGCTATTAGTGGTGATCTAGCTTCAGGAGTGCAGCTTGTGCTCAATGATCTCTTGCCTGCAGTTGCGGGCATGGCATTAAAGGTTATCACCCTTGACGGAAAATCGGTTGAAATGGCGACAGAGCAGGAGCCGGAATCATGATTCGGTATTTCTCTCGTCATCCGACAGCCGCTAACTTAATGATGCTGGCTCTATTGTTATTGGGCCTAGTTTCATTACCTCAAATTAAACGTGAAACGTTTCCTGAATTTGCACCGCCTTATATTATTGCCTCGGTTGTCTATCCAGGCGCTTCGCCACAAGAAGTGGAAGAAAGCATCTGTATGCGGATGGAAGATGCCGTAGATGGATTAGCTAATATTGTTGAAACCCGTTGTGAGGCAGTCGAAGGTTCCGCATCGCTGACCCTTAAGTTGACCAACAGTGATGTGGTTTCGCGCATGTTGGTCGATGTACAAACCCAGATCAATGCGATTAATGACTTTCCTGCAGAGATTGAATCGCCGATGGTTCGAGAGTTAGATTGGAACGAACCTGTGGTGGATGTGGCGATTAAAGCTGACACGAGTCTGCCGCACTTAAAGGCTTATGCTGAGCAGTTAAAGCGCACTCTAAAGCTCGATTATGGGGTGTCGTTGGTAGAGGTTAGTGGTTTTTCTGATCATCAGCTAAGGGTTGAACTCGATGAGGTCGCGATTCGCCAGCTGGGACTCAGTGTTAGTGAAATAGCGGATAGACTCAGCCGTCAAAATATCAAGTTGCCAAGTGGTAATATCGAGCTTGCCGATCGTAACTTACTGCTCCGTTTTGATGAGCAAAAAATCACACCTGATACCATCGCACGTACTGTTATCGGCGCCGATACCCTCGGCGCTGTGATCCGTCTTGGTGATGTTGCGACAATCACTGACCGTTTCGCCCTTGATGAACAAAAAGTGTTGTTTGATGGGGTGCCATCAGCAATGTTGCGGATCAGTAAAAATAAATCAGACGATGCACTTAGGATCAAAGAGCGGGTCGCCGCGTTTGTTGAGGCAGAAAATCAACATGCTCCGACGGGGGTAACATTAACGCTGACTAACGATCTGTCTTCACTATTGTGGGATCGTCTAACCATGATGGTCAAAAATGGTTGGCAAGGGGTTGTTTTAGTTTTTGCCGTCATGTGGTTGTTCTTCTCGTTCCGCTATTCGTTCTGGATTGCGGCTGGGCTGCCCGTTGCTTTCCTTGGCAGCATGTATTTGATGGCAACCTTTTCCTTATCGATCAATATCATGTCTTTGGTTGGCTTGTTGATGGCCATCGGGATCATGATGGATGATGCAATAGTGATCTCTGAGTCAATTGCATCGCATATCGATCGGGGGCAAAAGATCCAAGATGCCGTATATAACGGTGTTAAAAAGGTATTACCTGGTGTTGTGTCATCTTTTCTTACGACCATTTGTATCTTTGGAAGTTTGATCTTTCTCGATGGTGAAATGGGGGCCGTTCTTAGAGTTGTACCACAAGTGCTCATTCTGGTGTTATCGATCAGTTTAGTCGAAGCTTTCCTTATTTTACCTAGTCACTTAAGCCACTCTCTAAAGCGCCAGTCACTTGAAAAACAGCCCCCTAAATGGAAGCGGCGTTTTCTGGCGCGCTTTGATCGTTTTCGGAATGAACAGTTGGTCAAAATGGTGACCGCTGTTGTCCAGTGGCGTTATTTGTTCGTGGGCGGTGTCATTGGTTTATTGTTTGCATCATTTGCTCTATTGGCCGGAGGCGGGCTGAAGTTTGTTGGTTTTCCAGAGCTGGATGGTGATATTGCTGAAGCACGGGTCATTTTACCGCCAGGGTCGACCTTAAGCCAAACCGAAATGGTGGTGGCTGATATAGTCGATTCGGCCAAACGTATTGGTGATGAATGGAGCGAGCGTAACGAGGGCGGTACCGCGTTAGTCAAAAACATTACCGAGCAATTTAACTTCAATGCCGATGCCGATGAAAACGGCCCACACGTTGCTACTGTCAGGCTGGATTTACTCAGCGCAGAGAGTAGGCAAAGTTTGATTGACGATTTTATCGATGCATGGCGCGAAGACGTTGGAGAATTGGCTGCACCCGTTGCCTTGGTGTTCAAGCAGCCAGCGATGGGGCCGGGGGGACGTGCGATCGAAGTTCGCATGCAACATGATGATCTGGCGATGCTTAAATCGGCCTCGATTGATAC
Source organism: Photobacterium makurazakiensis (assembly GCF_050336715.1). Classification (NCBI taxonomy): domain Bacteria; kingdom Pseudomonadati; phylum Pseudomonadota; class Gammaproteobacteria; order Vibrionales; family Vibrionaceae; genus Photobacterium; species Photobacterium makurazakiensis. The sequence goes on along the minus strand of NZ_JAKJSJ010000020.1, from coordinate 55,266 downwards.
TCAACAGTTTTTCAATGAGTTCGCGGGGGTTTCGGGGGTACTGGATGACATGCGGATGGGGAAACCTGAAGTGTTAATTCGGCTGCGCCCTGGGGCGGAATCATTCGGCGTTGATGGTCAGATGATAGCGTCACAATTGCGATCGGCGTACTTTGGTCAAACCGCCGATGAAATTCAAATAGGGCCAGAAAACATTGAAATTGAAGTGATGTTCAATAAAGAAAAAGCCGGTGACCTACAAACATTGGCGAGTTTTCCCATCGTACTTGCTGATGGTGGCCAGATCCCGCTTGCTTCAGTCGCGATTTTAGAACATCAACGAAATTATGTGCGTATCCAGCGGATCAACGGTATGCGTACACTCAGTGTATATGGCGACTTACAAGAGAGCGTGATTAGCTCTGGTGAAGTACTCAATCAATTTAAAACAACACTGATGCCCAAGTTGAAACAACAATATCCTGGGCTTCGATTTGATTTTGAAGGTGCCGCCAAAGATACAGCTGAAACAGGGCAATCGATGGCAACGGGCTTTATGCTCGGGATCTTTGGGGTGTTTGTAATATTAAGCTTTCAATTTAGAAGCTACCTTGAACCTTTTGTGGTGCTACTTGCCATTCCATTGGCTCTAATTGGGGTTTTTTGGGGGCATTGGTTATTAGGTCATCCGCTGAGTATGCCGAGTATGATGGGTTTTGTGTCATTGGCAGGTGTCGTGGTGAATGACTCTATTTTATTGGTGCAATATATCCGTCATCACCTTGATGAAGGGGATGATATTCAGCGCGCAGTTGTGCAGGCAAGTCGAGAGCGATTCCGAGCTGTATTTCTAACCTCATTGACCACTGCGGCAGGCTTGCTACCGTTGATGTTAGAAACGAGTTTACAAGCACAGGTGATTAAGCCTTTGGTGATTTCAATTGTATTTGGCATTTTCACATCGACGTTGTTGGTATTATTTATGATCCCTGCGGCTTATGTCATTTTGGCTGATTTTAAATTGATCCATAAACATGAAAAGTTAGCGACTGCTTAACGGTTGTCATTTACGACAGTATTTAATGTCTATTAGGGGGAGCCCCCCTGATAGACATTGTCACTATCCCTCCTCGAAACCGTCACTACGCTGTCATATCGTTTTCCTAATCTGAGCATAAATCAATCAGACAGGATTCGATCATGATCGTACTGGCACCGATTCAGCGCTTAGATTTTGCATTCTCTACATTATGTCTTTGTCACCGGTTTAATTATCAAGTCGCTCGGATCAGCCGAGCGATATCCCATACGGGAGATGGCCACCTTTATATTGTATTTGGTGTATTGGTATGGGTACTGGATCCGCTGCAAGGACATCAAGTCCTAAAGATGGGGCTAATGGCATTTGCTCTCGAGCTTCCGGTGTATTTACTGCTGAAAAACAGCTTTAAGCGCTCTAGACCTAAAACGTTCCCCAGCTTCATCCAGCCGTCAGATAAATACAGCTTACCCTCAGGGCATACAGCTGCAGCATTTGTAATGGCATCCCTGATAACCACGTTTTACCCAGATTGTGCTTGGTTTATTTGGCCTTGGGCGATTGCGATTGGATTCTCGAGGGTGTTACTTGGTGTGCATTATTTAAGTGATATTTTTGTCGGGGCACTGCTTGGCATTGTGTGTTTTGAATTGGTTAGTTTGGCATAGGCGGCAACGATGAAAATTCTTTATGGTGTGCAAGGTACAGGCAATGGACATATTTCTCGAGCACGTGAACTGGCTCGCGCATTAGGTGAGGTAGGCGCTGACGTTGATTTCTTGTTTTCAGGTCGAGCTGAAGGCAAATATTTCGATATGGATTGTTTTGGTGATTATCAAACACGGCGAGGCTTAACGTTCGTAACTGAAGATGGGCAATTGAATCAGTGGAAGACCTTAAAACAAAATCAGCCCCTATCGTTACTCAGAGATATACAGCAACTTGATTTATCGAGTTACGACTTAGTGCTTAATGATTTTGAGCCGGTTTCCGCATGGGCTGCGCGTCGACAGAAAGTGCACTGTATTGGCCTGAGTCACCAAAATGCTTTCCTCCACGATGTACCAAAGGTTGAAGAACGTTGGAGTGACCGATTGATCACCCGCTATTTTGCCCCATCATCATTGCCATTAGGGGTACATTGGTATCATTTTAATCATATGATTTTACCACCAATAGTTCCTTCAAGTGAGCAGTCGATCACCAATGATGGTTCGATATTAGTGTATTTACCTTTCGAACGTCTTGATAACATTCTTCACCTACTTGCTCGATTTAATGAAACTAAATTTTATTGCTTTCACCCAGAGGCAAACCAAGATGAAGAATATGGCAACGTCAGTGTGCGCCAATTGCACCGTGAGCACTTTCATCATCACTTACACACTTGCAGCGGTGTGATTGGTAATGGTGGTTTCGAATTGCCCTCTGAGGCAATCAGCCTTGGGAAGAAGTTGTTATTGAAGCCCTTGCATGGTCAGTATGAGCAGCAAAGCAATGTCATGACTTTAGAGCTGATGGGGTTAGCACAATCTATGCAGTATTTGTCGCCATCAGCAGTTCGAAATTGGCTGGATAGTAAGCCGGTCGGGCACGTTAATATCCCTAATGTCGCGAACGCGATGGCAAAGTGGATAATGGTAGGTGACTGGTATCACTGTGATGAATTATGGCAACAGCTTTGGTCACAAGTTGAATTCCCTGAAACGGTAGAAGATGCTGTACTGGAAATTCCACCAACAAGGGGAGAAATTCGGCATCGAACATTAATCACTGGGAGTTATTAAATCACTTTCGAGTAAGAAAATTGGGTGTTTAAATGTTGAGGGTATAAGCAGATTAACGTATTTAAGGCACTTATAATTATACCTTTATTTTATTTATAGATATTTTAGAACGTTTTATATGTGAGTTAAGTGGCTGATATATAAGTGTTTGTATTCTGAATTTGCTTTTTTACATAACACTGTTCATTTTTACTCGTACCCGCCTATTTATTTCGTCAATCTATTTGGACAATACTTGCCTCACCCATCATGGGGAACAGTCTTCAGGGCTTTGGATGAGCTCTATTATTCATTGGTGGCATTATGGATTTTGCCCTAACAATTCGTTCAGATAGAGGCAAAAACATGGCTCGAAGAAGCTCTTCTATTCATTCCGCTGATGGTTATAGTTTGGAATCAAACTTGCGTAGCGTTGACTTAAATTTATTGACGGTCTTTGATGCCGTTATGCAGGAGCAGAATATTACTCGAGCAGCTCATAGCTTAGGCATGTCGCAACCTGCAGTGAGTAATGCTGTTGCTCGCTTGAAGGTAATGTTTAACGATGAGCTGTTTATTCGTCATGGCCGTGGTATTCAACCCACTCTGCGTGCGAAACAGTTATTTGGCCCGTTACGCCAAGCGCTTCAGTTAGTGAAAAATGAGTTGCCGTCATCGATTTTCTCACCAGAGACATCGACCCGCACCTTTAAGTTAGCTATTTGCAGCCCTTCGGATATGCGTTTTGCCCCACGTATTTTACGTAATGTTTCTGAACAAGCGCCGCACTTACGCATGCAGCTAGAAGCTGAATTTGATGCTGAATTAACGCAAAAAATGCGCTATCAAGAAATTGACTTTGTAATTGACTACGTGCGTTTTGATGAACCCGGTTTCTGCAGCACCGAGCTATTTAGCGATGAACTTGTTGTGATCGCTGCTGGCAATCACCCTCGTATCGGTAATACCATTTCAGAATCTGAGTTTGCGACAGAAAAGCACGCGGTCATGAAATCTATCCCGGGCGTTAAAATGTTTGCTGATCATATTTACAAGCAACATGTGAGTTACCAAGAGGCATATCAAGGGGCTAGCTTAAGCAATATTATTTACGTTGCGGGCCAGTCTGACTTAATTGCCGTCGTTCCTCGTTGGTTAGCGGAATCTGCCGCGAGCAATCAACAGCTTAAAATCATGGCTCTGCCATTTTCGGGCGCTAAAATTAGTGGTTACTTAAGCTGGCATGACTCTTCACAAAAGGATAAAGGACATATCTGGATGCGTGACCAATTGCTGGCAGTATGTGGCAATAGTTCACACTAACTCAGCTAAATAAGCCAGCGTAAGCTGGCTTATTTATATTGGTAGCGCAATATAAAATACTATAATTAAGGGTGTTAGATTCTTTAAATCGAATACCTATCCCTGTATTACGTACTTCCTTACATTTTGTAGTGTTTATATTACATCTCGTAAATCCCTTGTAATTAAAGGGATTGTACTGGAGGTCATACCAGAAAAATGACGAAATTGTGAGGTTGCGTAGTTGCCTTTTTCCACGTCAACGGTATATTCCCTGCAGAATAGGCTTACAGGTGTAAGCTAAATTGGCAGAGTAGTTATGGCTAAACGTGAATTTCATATTGTTAACAGAATTCGTACCCAAATTGCCGGCTTAGGCGATAGGGTTGCATTACGTCACCAAGTTGATGGTCAATGGCAGGACATTAGCTGGTCTGAGTTTGGTGGTGAAATCCATCAACTCGCTTTAGCAATGCTTGAGCATGGGCTAAAAGTTCAAGATAAAGTCGGTATTTTCTCTAATAATATGCCGCGTTGGACAGTGACAGATTTTGCTTCATTGTATAACCGCGCCGTTACTGTGCCAATTTATCCAACCAATACACCTCAGCAGGCTGCATACATTATCAATGATGCAGATATCCGCATTCTATTTGTCGGTGAGCAAGAGCAGCTGGATGCGGCCTTAGCCGTGGCTGCCGATTGTCCTCAGCTAGAGCGTATCGTGGTAATGGCGAATAATGTTCAACTGACAGAGCATCCGTTGGTCGTTAGCTATGATGAGTTTGTTGCTAATGGCAGTGAGCAGTTTGAAGCAGAGTTAACCCAGCGCCTTGATGATATGGCGATGGATGATCTACTCACTTTTATTTATACCTCTGGTACAACAGGCACGCCGAAAGGGGTGATGTTGGATTACGCGAACATCGGTTCACAGCTTGAAGGCCACGATCAGAACCTTGCCCTTGATGAAGGCGATGTCTCTCTTTGTTTTCTGCCGTTATCTCATGTTTTCGAACGGGCGTGGACATTCTATGTACTGCACCGAGGCGGGGTAAACTGCTATTTATCTGACACGAACCTACTGAAAGAAGCATTGGCAGAAATAAAGCCAAATGTGATGGCCGCAGTACCTCGTGTTTATGAAAAAATTTACTCTGGTGTGCATGACAAGGTGTCTCGTGCTCCGGTTCACCGCAAAGCTATCTTCACCTGGGCTGTGAACATGGGCGCGCGTATGGCATTAGCAAAACAAGAGTGCCGCGAACCGTCTTGGATGCTGAAAAAAAGTCATGCACTGGCAGACAAAATGGTGCTGTCTAAGCTTCGCGCCTTACTGGGTGGCCGTATCAAATTTATGCCATGTGGTGGTGCTAAGCTTGATGAGAGCATCGGCCGCTTCTTCCATGCCATTGGTATTAACGTTAAGTTAGGCTACGGCATGACAGAAACCACAGCAACGGTTTCATGCTGGGATGATAAATGCTTCAACCCTGACTCTATTGGCATGACAATGCCTGGCGCTGAAGTGAAAATTGGCGAGAACAATGAGATTTTAGTTCGTGGTCCAATGGTCATGCGTGGTTACTACAATATGCCAGAAGAAACCGCAAAAAACTTCACTGAAGACGGCTTCCTGAAAACCGGTGATGCTGGCCATATTGATGAAAATGGTAACTTGTTTATTACCGATCGCATTAAAGAGCTAATGAAGACCTCTGGCGGTAAGTACATTGCCCCACAGGTAATTGAAGGCGCGATTGGTAAAGATCATTTTATCGAGCAAATTGCTGTCGTTGCTGATACTCGTAAGTTTGTTTCTGCATTGATCGTACCTTGCTTTGAGACCCTCGAAGAGCATGCGCGCGAGTTGAATATCAAATATAAAGATCGCCTTGAGCTGGTTAAACATAATCAAATTGTCGAGCTGATTGAGAAGCGTGTAGTTGAACTACAAAAAGATCTCGCTCGCTTTGAACAGGTGAAAAAATTCACCTTGTTGCCAAGTGCCTTTTCGATGGATAAAGGCGAATTAACGCCAACGCAAAAGCTACGTCGTAAAGTGATTCAAGATCGCTACCATCAGGAGATTGAGCACATGTACGAAGAGAGTCATAAAAAAGCATCGCATTAATTAACATTGTGTAGTCATAATAAAGGGAGCCTCGAGGCTCCCTTTTTGTTATGAATATCGCGCCCCCTCAGATTCCCTCTCCTTTGCTGAACGCGTCCTTTAATTCAGGACTGACCAGTTAATATCACTTATATTCACCCCTTACTTAGATTTATTTACTGATATGGCATTTTGGTGCCTCATTATCTTGATGAATATTTATCCATTTTAGATGATCACTTTTAACTGCTTCTAGGCGATAGACTTGATTGATGTAAAAGCGTTACAGTTGTTGCAGTTTATTGTGGTTTGTTACTACCAACCACTGATGACATAGCATGAAAACGCGATTCGATTTCATTATTAGGCTAAAAATAAGCCCTAACTATGTTATATCAACCTGTATAGCTAATTGGTGAGTGGGAACACCCATCACGACGACAAGAGTAATATTGCTTGGTCGTTTATCTTGAATGCTGAATCTGTACAATCCATGCAGGGTAAAGCTGATGCTCTCCTCCGGAGTATCGAGTTGAAGCTCTGGCCTCAGAAAAGCGTATCGGGATGAATTAGCTATACAGGGTGATATACACAACCTGGAGGCAGAAATATGGAAATGTTGTCCGGCGCCGATATGATTGTTCGTTCAATGATCGATCAAGGCGTAAAGCATATCTTCGGATACCCTGGTGGCTCGGTATTGGATATTTACGATGCGCTGCATGAGAAAAGCGATATCGAACATGTCCTCGTTCGCCATGAACAAGCAGCAGTACACATGGCTGATGGCTATGCGCGTGCTACTGGCGATGTAGGTGTTGTACTTGTTACCTCAGGCCCTGGGGCAACCAATGCAATTACTGGCATTGCGACCGCCTACATGGACTCCATTCCTATGGTTGTCTTTTCTGGTCAGGTCATGAGCAACCTGATTGGTAATGATGCCTTCCAAGAATGTGATATGGTGGGGATCTCCCGTCCTGTTGTGAAGCATAGCTTTCTGGTGAAAAAGCCAGAAGACATTCCTGAAATTATTAAAAAAGCATTCTATATCGCTGCAAGTGGCCGCCCTGGCCCTGTGGTTATTGATATTCCCAAAGATATGCTGAACCCTGCTGAGACATACCCTTATAAGTACCCTGAAGCCATCGCGATGCGATCGTACAACCCGACGACCAATGGTCATAAAGGGCAGATCAAACGTGGCTTGAAGGCACTGCTAGGTGCTAAAAAACCAGTATTGTATGTTGGTGGTGGTGCCATCATGGCGGAATGTGGTTCACAGTTGCTGAAGTTGGCTGAAACGCTGAACATACCGGTGGTGAATACCTTGATGGGGCTTGGTGCTTTTCCGGGAACCCACAAGAATTGTCTTGGCATGCTTGGTATGCACGGCACCTACGAAGCCAATATGGCGATGCATAATTCGGATCTGATCTTTGGTATCGGGGTGCGTTTTGACGACCGTACAACCAATAACGTCGAGAAGTACTGTCCGAATGCAACCATCATGCATATTGATGTCGATCCATCGTCTATTTCTAAAACCATCGCAGTTGATATTCCTATCGTTGGCTCGGCTGATACTGTGCTTAGCGGCATGATAAAAATGCTTGAAGAGCAAAATAGCGAGAACGATAAAGCGGCAATTGATAGCTGGTGGAGTGAAGTGGAATCTTGGCGCTCTCGTCAGTGCTTAAATTATACCACCGATAACGAGCGAATTAAGCCACAGCAGGTTATTGAAGTACTGCATAAATTGACCAATGGTGATGCTTACGTTGCATCTGATGTTGGTCAGCACCAAATGTTTGCGGCACTGTATTACCCGTTTGATAAGCCTCGTCGTTGGATTAATTCAGGTGGCTTAGGCACTATGGGTTTCGGCTTACCTGCGGCAATGGGAGTGAAGTTTGCACTCCCAGATGCAGAAGTTGTGTGTGTAACGGGTGATGGTAGTATCCAAATGAACATTCAGGAGCTTTCTACTGCGTTGCAATATGATATTCCAGTGAAGATCATCAACTTGAATAACCGTTTCCTTGGTATGGTAAAACAGTGGCAAGATATGATTTATCAAGGCCGCCACTCCCATTCTTATATGGATTCAGTGCCTGACTTTGCTGCAATCGCTGAAGCTTATGGCCATGTTGGAGTGCGCATTTCGGATCCGAAAGAGCTTGAAGGTGAGCTGGAGAAGGCTCTGGCTCTGAAAGATAAATTGGTATTTATCGATATCAGCATAGATGAAACTGAGCACGTGTATCCAATGTTGATCCGCGGTGGTTCTATGAGTGAAATGTGGCTAAGTAAAACGGAGAGAACATAATGCGCAGAATTGTATCAGTACTCTTAGAAAACGAATCTGGCGCGTTATCTCGAGTGGTTGGGTTGTTTTCTCAGCGAGGGTATAACATTGAATCATTAACCGTTGCGCCTACGGATGATCCGACATTATCACGCTTGAATATTACCACCCAAGTTGAAGATGATGCTGCATTAGAGCAAATCGAAAAGCAGCTGCATAAGCTGATTGATATACTGAAGGTGAGTAATATCACTGAAAGTGAACATGTCGAACGTGAGCTGATGCTGGTGAAAGTGAAAGCCAACGGTTTTGCCCGTGCTGAGGTCAAACGAACTGCCGATATTTTCCGTGGTCAGATTGTCGATGTCACCAGCCAGATTTATACCATTCAGCTCGCTGGTACGAGTGACAAGCTCGATGCGTTCATCTCTGCCGTTAGTGAAGCAACAGATATTCTAGAGGTTGCCAGAAGTGGTGTGGTCGGTATCGCTCGCGGCGAAAGAGCGCTAAAAGCTTAAACGATACTTCAAATGGCTTGTATAAAACCCAGTGTTACTGACACTGGGTTTTTTTATTGCTTGTACTGAACTCAATATGTAATCCAACGGAAAATGGCACCTTATTAGACTAAAGTCTAATAAGGTTTGTGCTGTTTAATGTTGTTGCGTTCAAAGTGACGTATAGGGGAAGGCCATGAATGCAAAGTTTGTCGCGAGATTAACGGTATTAAGCTTATTTTTACTCGGGTTCAATGTGAGTGCGCTGTATTTTTTATTGGCAGTACTGCTGTTAAACACCCACCATAAAGAAATATTTTGGTAACCGAACTTGTGTCTTGAATCATAAATGAGCTTTGATCATTTCCATAGCACGTAATGAGTGCTTACTAAACAGTTCGAGTGCTCGGTCAGTGTCTTTCTCTAGTACCGCCTTCATCATTGCGTCATGTTCACCATTATCGTGATAGCGCTCTTCGTAAGCACGGTGCTGACTAACCCAAATATGACGGTAGCGCTCAATCTGTTCGTAAACGTCTCGGTATAGCCCTAACAGTGTTGGGGATTGACTGCCTGAAAGTAGTGCAAGATGAAATTCACTATGGCGTTGCTCCCATTCGTTAAAGTTTGTATCAGGCTCTGCTGGGTTTATTCGATTGAGTTTATGGCAGCTGGTTAATATCTCTAATTCCCATGCCTCACCTCCCTTGGCAATAGCACGTTGCAACAGAATTTTTGATAACTCTTGGCTAGTATCATAGAGGTCTTCTAGTTCAGCAACTGAAACAGGTGACACCCAACACCCTTTTTGAGGGGCGAAATTAACATACCTGCGCCAAGATAATTGAACGAGCGCTTCTCGAATTGGTGAAGCACCAACGTTGTACTGCATTTTAAGTTCGGCGACGACTAACTTTTGCCCAGGAAGTAACGCACCACTTAAGATGTCTTGACGGATCATTTCCATGACTTTATTGGTTAAGGTTGGGCTAGACACTGCATTCCTCACTGTGCTTCTTAAGTATTCAAATGGATCGAGCGATATTCCCTGTAGGAATGCGCGGTTTTTGAGTATACCGTCGATGAAAATGAACAGCGAATGCTAGGTATCAGATTTGTGAGTAGTTACCACGGAATAGGGCGAAGTTTGATAGAAAGAGGACATAAAAAAACGGAAGCCAAAAGGCTTCCGTTTATAGTATTTGTCTCTAACAGTCTGTCTTACAGTACGTGTACAGAAGCAGTGTTAGTTGTACCTGAAGCAACTAGAGCGCCAGATACCATAACAACGATATCGCCTTTAACACCTAGGCCAGTTTTTAGAGCAATTTCTTTGCCGTGAGCGTAGAACGCGTCAGTGTTGTCGATAGACTCAACAACAACTGGAGTAACGCCTTTTGTAAGAACTAGCTGTGCAGCTGTCTTAGTGTTAGTCGTTACGGCGATGATGTTTGCCGTAGGGAAGTACTTACGTACTGAGCGTGCAGACTTACCAGCTTCAGTTGCAACAACGATTAGTGGAGCAGCTAGTTTCTCAGCTGTGTCTACCGCACCTTTACATACTGCTTCAGTAATGCGTAGGCGTGGGCTGTCAAGGCGAGAACCTAGTTCAGCTTTAAGCGCGCCATCTGTACGAGAACAGATTTGAGCCATGATAGAAACAGACTCAACAGGGTATTTACCCTTAGCCGTTTCACCAGATAGCATTACTGCATCTGTACCATCCATTACGGCGTTCGCTACGTCACCCGCTTCTGCACGAGTTGGACGTGGGTTGTTGATCATAGAATCAAGCATCTGAGTTGCAGTGATAACCATCTTACGAGCACGGTTACACTTCTCGATCATCATCTTCTGAGCGAAGATAACTTCTTCAGCTGGGATCTCAACACCTAGGTCACCACGAGCAACCATGATACCGTCAGATAGCTCAAGGATTTCGTCGAAGTTGTCAACGCCTTCCTGGTTCTCGATCTTAGAGATGATGTGGATGCTTTCGCCGCCGTTTGCAGTAAGGATTTCTCGGATTTCCTTAACGTCAGACGCTTTACGAATGAAAGAAGCCGCAACGAAGTCAACGCCTTGCTCACAACCGAATACTAGGTCAGCTTTATCTTTTTCAGATAGTGCAGGAAGGTTTACTGAAACGCCAGGTAGGTTAACACCTTTGTTTTCACCTAGGTCACCGTTGTTAAGTACTTTACACTTAACGTCAGTTTCTGTGGTTTCTAGTACTTCCATTTCGATTAGGCCGTCGTCAACAAGGATAGTGTTGCCTTTTGCCAGATCTTTAGCGAAGCCAGGGTAAGTTACCGCTACGCGATCTTGGTTACCGATTACAGAAGTATCAGTTGTGAACGTGAACTCCTGACCAGCTACTAGAGAGAAGTCTTGACCGCCTTCAAGCTTGATAGTACGAATTTCTGGACCTTTAGTGTCTAGAAGAATCGCAAGTTGCTTACCTGTGCTGGCCATTACTTCACGGTAGTTAGTGATGCGTGCAGCATGCTCTTCAAAGTTACCGTGAGAGAAGTTAAGGCGCATTACGTTCATGCCAGCGTCAACTAGCTTAGTAAGCATTTCTACAGATTCTGTTTTAGGTCCAATCGTACATACGATCTTGGTCTTTTTCATTGAGAGTTGTCTCCAGACGAACTTTTACCCAAGGGAAATTTGAATCATAGTGTTATACCTGAAAATGAAGGTTCTTTAATGTTGAAGGACGCCTACAAAATGCGGACTGGCTCAAGCATTTACAACATTCACTCGCAGAACACCGATGATAAGACAAATTTTTTCCAAAAATATTGCTTTACGAAAACATTGATTTGCTTTCGTAAAGCATCTTTCACATCCAATGTAACAAGCAGCTATGTAGAAAGGTACGCTGGTAATGTTAACGTTATATGTCGCCAAGACATAAACAGGGCTAACAAACAAGCAACGTATACTAGCATAGTCGAACTCTTTTATCACCTTGTGATAACGTGCAAGTTTCTTAGCACCGCTTAAAGCAATGGTGAGATTATCTACACATTTCACAGTTTTTTTTTGTTTATTATCAATACTTGATTAATTTTTAGTAGTGAAATAAATCAAAAGGGCAAATATTAACCGTTCTTTTGTATGACAAGGAAGAATGATAGGCGTTTGAGTCATTTTTAGTATGCTCACAGTTGCTCTTGTGTTGGGCTGAAGCAATAGTGGTTATATTGTTTATCACTCTGTGATATGAGTTGCTCGCGTGTTATTTCTGCTGGATATACTTTCCTGTTCGGCTCTAGCGCGTCTGAATATGCTGTTACCTCTGGCTAATATCAACGATTAAACAGTAAATGTTCATATAATTCATTGAGCGAATTGAGGGGGGCATTACATGGTTAACAAAGGCAATCTACCAGCCTCAGCTAAAAGCCATGCTAGATACAGAAGAAGTTGAACGGATAATTATCGAGATTGTGGTAAGGCTTTCGGAAGGCATCTCAGTAAGGGAAAATGTGAATTTGCTACACAGCCCCCAGAAATGCAAAAGGCCGAAGTGGTAATTAACCGCTTCGGCCTTTCTATATTTGGTGGCCCCTCGCAGACTTGAACTGCGGACCAAGCGATTATGAGTCGCCTGCTCTAACCACTGAGCTAAGGGGCCAGTGTGTGGGAAATTATATGGGATGGTTTCCGACTTGTCTAGCGAAGAAAGTGGTTGTTTTGTTTGCTTTTTAGGCAGTTAACCCATTTTAATACATAGATAAGTGCAAATTGAGAGGCTGCTACCAATTGAATGGCTGGTATAAAAAAACGGGTCATGGAATGACCCGTTTTTGTCGTGCTTTTCGCTAGGCGATTATTCGTCTAGGAAGCTGCGTAGTACGTCTGAACGGCTTGGGTGACGTAGCTTGCGTAGGGCTTTTGCTTCGATCTGACGGATACGCTCACGAGTAACGTCGAACTGCTTACCTACTTCCTCTAGGGTGTGGTCAGTGTTCATATCAATACCGAAACGCATACGCAGTACTTTCGCTTCACGTGGCGTAAGGCCTGCAAGTACATCGTTAGTTGCCATGCGCAGGTTGGTCGCAGTAGCAGCATCCATTGGTAGCTGAAGTGTCGTATCTTCAATAAAGTCACCTAGGTGCGAATCTTCATCATCACCGATAGGGGTTTCCATTGAGATTGGCTCTTTAGCAATCTTCAGTACTTTACGGATCTTATCTTCAGGCATCATCATACGTTCAGCCAATTCTTCTGGTAATGGTTCACGGCCCATTTCCTGAAGCATCTGACGTGAGATACGATTTAGCTTGTTGATAGTTTCAATCATGTGAACAGGGATACGAATTGTACGCGCCTGATCCGCAATTGAACGAGTGATTGCCTGACGGATCCACCACGTTGCGTATGTCGAGAACTTGTAACCACGGCGGTATTCAAACTTATCTACCGCTTTCATTAGACCGATGTTACCTTCCTGGATCAGATCCAAGAACTGTAGACCACGGTTGGTGTACTTTTTCGCAATCGAGATAACCAAACGCAGGTTAGCTTCAACCATTTCTTTCTTAGCACGGCGAGCTTTCGCTTCACCGATAGACATACGACGGCTGATATCTTTAATGCGTTCGATTGATAGACCGCTTTCTTGTTCCAGTATACGTAGCTTCAGCGAGGCACGACGAAGATCTTCTTCGTAGTTCTTCATGCGCTCTGCATATGGTTTACCAGAGTTCAGTGCTTCGTCGATCCAGTCGCTTGATGACTCATTACCTGCAAAGTGGCCGACAAAGGTTTTCTTTGGCATTTTAGAGTTATCAACACACATACGCATGATAAGGCGCTCGTTAGTGCGTACTTTATCCATTGATTGACGTAGTGAGCTAACCAGCTTATCGAACTGCTTAGGGATCAGACGGAACTGCTTGAAGATATCTGAAAGCTCTTCAACGGCGACTTCGGTTTTAGGATCTCTACGACCGTGAGTATTGATCGCCAGTGCCATTTTCTCGTAAGATTCACGTAATTCGTTGAACTTCTCGCGAGCTAGCTCTGGATCAATACCAGTGTCTTCTTCTTCCTCATCGTCATCGTCATCTTCAAGATCTTTATCTTCATCTTCAAGATCGGCTTCGCTTAGCTCAGAGCCAATGTGCGTTGCCGTTGGTGCTGTTGTCGCTTCTTCATTAGGATCAACAAAACCAGAAATAATGTCTGTTAGGCGAAGCTCATCGGCTTCAACCTTGTCAAACTGCTCGAGAAGGTAGGCAATAGCTGTTGGATATTCGGCAACTGAACACTGAACTTGGTTAATACCATCTTCAATGCGTTTTGCGATATCAATTTCGCCTTCACGGGTAAGCAGCTCAACAGTACCCATTTCACGCATATACATACGAACTGGGTCGGTTGTACGGCCAATTTCACTTTCAACACTTGAAAGGGCTTGTGCCGCAGCTTCAATCGCGTCTTCGTCCGCATTGTCTTCTGTCATCATCAGTTCATCGGCATCAGGGGCAGTTTCAACCACCTTGATACCCATGTCATTAATCATCTGAATGATGTCTTCCACCTGATCGGAGTCAACAATGTCTTCCGGTAGGTGGTCATTTACTTCGGCGTAGGTCAGATAGCCTTGTTCCTTGCCTTTAGCAACAAGTAACTTTAGCTGTGACTGCGGATTTTGCTCCATAGACGATATCCAACTTAGGGTCTGATTGAGAATGTAGTATGCAGATATGCAAACCAATAATTATAACAAATTTCTTAATTGATGACTACTTACTAGCCGGGACGGTTGAGTATGAGCAACTGCAATTCCCGCTTCTCTTCGACTGATAAGCCGACGGTTCTCGATTTAGCCTGCAACTTTTCTATTTGTTGTTTGACGCATTGGTCAATTACTTTGTCCATTGCGTCGAGAAATACATCCAGAGTATTGTCCTCGTCTTTGACGAGGGGAAGCTCCCAGGCGGCCAAACGGGCCATCATGCCTTCGCTTTTACTTCCTCGCCAGCCCTCTAGTAGCTGACCAGTTTTTATATTGGGGTTAGTTCGACACTTTTCAACTATTGATAACAATAAACTTAGCCCAGCAACGTCTATTCCTTCAAATGCAGCCATATCAAACTCGAGGCTGTTAACAAAATGGGGGTTTTGAACCAGCAGCGCAATCACTTCACGCATGGGTGTGCGCTTGATTTCTGGTTGTCCTGCCCTTTTTTGGGTTTCTTTACCTTGCTTTGAGAGTAGTTGTTGTAACTGAGCCTCGTCAGGTAACCCCAACTTTTTGCCAAGCATCTCACGTAAATATAGACGTAAAGTGCCACCGGGGACTTTATCGATTAATGGGACAGCCAAAGTACTGAGCTTTGCTTTACCTTCGTTGCTGGTCGTGTCAACTTGTTGCAATAGGGTGCTGAACATGAAATCTGACAAGTTCATGGCTTCTGTGACTTGTTTTTCAAAGCCTTCTTGCCCGTATTGACGAATGTAGGTATCTGGGTCTTCACCGTCAGGCAAAAACATGAATTTTAGCTGACGGCCATCGTTTAGGTAGGGCAGGGCTTGCTCCATGGCTCGCCATGCTGCATCACGACCTGCTCGGTCGCCATCGTAGCAACATACCACCATGCCCGTCTGACGGAACATCATTTGGATGTGATCACCCGTTGTCGCGGTACCCAAAGAGGCAACAGCGTAATCAACACCGAACTGGGCTAATGCGACAACATCCATATAGCCTTCAACGACCAATAGCTTCTCTGGCTCGCGATGGGCTTGCAGTACTTCATAAAGCCCGTAAAGCTCTCGCCCTTTATGGAATATCGGTGTTTCCGGTGAGTTGAGGTACTTTGGGGTACCATCGCCTAAAACACGGCCACCAAAGCCAATGACACGACCTCTACGGTCATGAATGGGGAACATGACTCGACCACGGAAGCGGTCATAACGTCTACCGTTGTCATTTTCAATCAGCATTCCAGCGGTGACGAGTGCCTTTTGAGCTTCTAAATCACGGCCGAAGCGGTTACGTACCTGATCCCATTGGTCTGGTACAAAACCGATACCAAATTTTTTGACGACATCACCCGATAAACCTCGGTCTTTTAGGTAATCGATGGCGACTTTGCCGTCTTGAGTGCGAAGCTGAGATTGATAGTGCTGGGATATTTGCCCCATCATTTCGTACAGGCCAAGCTTTTCTTTGGTACGGGCAACAGGTTGGCCGCCGCCACTCCCTTGTTCGCGTGGCACTTCTAAACCCAGCTGGGAAGCGAGTTCATCGATGGCCTCAACAAATTCTAGGCGGTCGAACTCCATGACAAAGTCCAGCACGTTACCGTGCGCGCCACAGCCAAAACAGTGATAAAACTGTTTTTCTTGGCTAACAGAAAAAGAAGGGGTTTTTTCGTTATGAAATGGGCAGCAAGCACCAAAGTTTTTGCCCTGCTTTTTTAGCTTTACCCGTGCGTCGACGACGTCGACGATGTCATGTCGCGAGATGAGATCATCGATAAATGTGCGAGGGATTTTTCCAGCCATAAAGCAGCATTACCTGAGAAGTCGACAGCGGTGGTTATCAAATCAAAAGGCTATCAGAGAAATAACCATTTGGTTTGACGTCAGTGTAAAAAGTCTGACAGCAAAATACAAACAAGCCGCGCATTCCTGATGGATAGCACGGCTTGTTGCAGAATTGAGTTAGTTTTAGCCCAGTTTAGCTTTCACTAATTGGCTAACTTTACCCATATCGGCACGACCCTGAATTTGCGGTTTCAGCACACCCATTAGCTTGCCCATGTCTTGCATGCTGGCAGCACCGGTTGTTGCAATGGCTTCATCCAGTAGAGCAGCAACTTCGTCGTCGCTCAACGGTTGAGGCATAAACTCTTCCAGTACGCTAATTTCAGCAAGTTCAACATCAACAAGGTCTTGACGGTTTGCCGCTTCATATTGAGCGACAGAGTCACGACGTTGCTTAACCATTTTGGTCAGTACTGCCAACACGTCGTCTTCAGAAAGAGTGATCTTTTCGTCGACTTCACGTTGTTTAATTGCAGCCATCACTAAACGGATAGCACCTAGGCGAGGCTTGTTCTTAGCCTTCATCGCCGCTTTTTGTTCGTCTTTAAGACGTTCAATCAGAGTCATAGCACGTTCCTTCTGTTAATCGTCAGATTAGTACAGACGAACGCGACGCGCGTTTTCGCGAGCCAATTTCTTCAGGTGACGCTTAACTGCCGCTGCTTTCGCACGCTTACGTACAGTAGTTGGCTTTTCGAAGTGCTCGCGACGACGTACTTCAGAAAGGATACCTGCTTTTTCGCAAGAGCGCTTGAAACGACGTAGTGCTACGTCAAACGGTTCGTTTTCACGTACTTTGATTACTGGCATGTAATACTCACCTCAGAGTGATTCGGTTTAACGCTGACAGTCGAAGAGTGTCAGCTGATTAAAAATGGTGCGAAATTCTAATCTGATTAGGGGGCATTTGTAAAGCATTCTGCAACCCTGAACTGGTTAATTTCTGTCAAGGGCGGTAACATTGCCCTCAATTACCATAAGTATAGAGGTTGTTATGCGTATACTGGGCATCGAAACCTCCTGTGATGAAACAGGTGTGGCCATTTTCGATGATGAAAAAGGCCTATTGGCACATGAGCTTTACAGTCAGGTGAAATTACATGCCGATTATGGCGGTGTGGTACCTGAATTGGCATCACGCGATCATGTCAAAAAGACCATTCCGTTGATAAAAGCGGCACTGGCTGAGGCCGGCCTAACTCATGAAGACCTCGATGGTATCGCTTATACTGCAGGTCCGGGGCTAGTTGGTGCGTTGTTGGTTGGTGCAACCATTGGTCGCAGCCTTGCCTATGCATGGAACTTACCTGCGGTTGCTGTTCACCATATGGAAGGCCACTTATTAGCGCCAATGCTTGAAGATACCCCACCAGCGTTCCCATTTGTGGCTTTGTTGGTTTCTGGCGGCCATACCATGATGGTTGATGTGAAAGGAATTGGCGAATATCAAATCCTAGGTGAATCGGTTGATGATGCCGCAGGCGAAGCGTTTGATAAGACCGCGAAGCTAATGGGATTAGATTACCCTGGAGGCCCATTACTGTCGAAACTGGCTGAGAATGGCACACAGGGGCGATTTAAGTTCCCTAGGCCAATGACGGATCGCCCAGGATTAGACTTTAGCTTTTCAGGCTTAAAAACATTTGCTGCGAATACGATTCGGGCCAATGAGAGCGATGATCAAACACGTGCCGATATTGCCTTTGCTTTCCAAGAAGCGGTAGTGGATACCTTGGCAATAAAGTGTAAACGTGCGCTAAAGCAAACAGGTTATAAGCGCTTGGTTATTGCTGGTGGTGTAAGTGCAAACAAATACTTACGTCAAGAGTTAGCCAAGCTTATGGCCGGAATGAAGGGTGAAGTATTTTATCCTCGTACCGAGTTCTGTACGGATAATGGTGCCATGATTGCTTATGCGGGGATGCAGCGTTTGAAAAATCAGGAAACGGCGGATCTTAGAGTAAAAGCCTATCCTCGTTGGCCTATTGATCAACTTAAGCCAATTAAAGATTAAGTTGTAGTATATAAAACGGCGTACTTGCTCAGATCGCTAATCTGGATCGGCCTTACTTTTGCGGTGGGGCCGATTTTGTATTGCGGTTAAATCTTTTCCAAATCTTGGTTTCTTTGCCTTCAAGTAAGCGCCTGACATTATCATGATGCCGTAACACGATGAGGCAAGAAAGCATGGATACTGGCATCGTAAACTCGGGCTTTACCCACCAAGTAAAGAGTGGTGCGGCTAAGGCGGTAATGAGTGACGCTAATGATGAGTAGCCGCCAATCAGCACGGCAAATAACCAAGTGCCGATCAACATACCACTGAGATCCCACCCAATTGGCGCTAATGCTCCCAGTGCGGTTGCAACACCTTTGCCGCCTCTGAAGTGAAAAAAGATTGGATAGATATGCCCAAGACAGGCTGCAATGCCGATGAAGCCGAGCATGAAAGGGTTAACCCCCATTAAATAACTTAGCCAAACAGGTAGCATGCCTTTCAGAATATCGCACAGCAGTACGGCACCGGCGGCACTTCGTCCCCCGACTCGCAACACATTAGTTGCGCCAGGGTTTCCTGAGCCGGCATCCCGTGGGTCGGGTAAACCATAGAGACGACAAATCAGTACTGCGCTCGAAATTGAACCCAAGAGATAAGCGCCAATAATGATCAAAAGTACCAGTGGTGTCATGCAAAGTTCCCGCTGCGAACGACGATATTTGTCGATAAAATCCGTTGGCTGAGATTCCGCTTTGGCCGGCATATGGTATAGTGCTAGCCCTTAGCTCATAGGCAACATGATGAGCTTGGAAATCAACGTCATAGTATATCGACGATTACGACCTGATAATACGCGCTTTTGCTCAAATTAGGTATCCGACCTCTAACAATATTAGCGATTGAACATGGATTCAGTATTTATCGAACATCTTGAAGTTATTGCCACCATCGGGGTATATGACTGGGAGCAGGAGATCAAGCAGAAATTAGTGCTTGATTTGGAAATGGCACACGATAATCGCCCTGCGGCCGATAGCGATGACGTTGCTTTTGCACTTGATTATGCATCGGTGAGCGATGCCGTCACGAGCCATATTCAAAATGGCCGCTTTCTTTTGGTTGAACGTGTGGCTGAAGAGATTGCTAGCTTGATCATGGAGCGCTTCTCTGTGCCATGGATCAAAGTAAAAGTCACCAAGCCTGGAGCGGTAGCTAATGCTCGTGGTGTGGGGGTAGTGATAGTTCGAGGCAGCAAGTGACAACGGTTTATATCAGCGTAGGGTCAAATATTGAGCGTGATTACCATATTCAGGCGGCGATGAATGAGCTCGCTCTGTTGGGCACGTCGTTCCAGTCTTCAACCCTTTATGAAGCAGAGCCTGTTGGATTTGAAGGGCCGAATTTCTATAATTGTGTGGTTGCCTTTAAAACGTCATTAACGCTCGATACTCTACAAAAGACGCTAAAGCAGCTGGAATTGAACTACGGCCGCTCACCACAAGCTCAGAAAAATCAGAGTCGAACACTCGACCTTGATATCTTGTTGTATGGTGAGCAGGTTCAGAATATTCATCCAGTACTTCCGCGTATTGATATTTATAAATTTGCATTTGTATTACTGCCATTAATGGAACTGTGTCCAGATCAAGCTATCCCTGGCGATGGTCGTACTGTGACAGAGTTATGGCAGTCATTTGATCGTTCACAGGCCCTTTGGCCTGTAGAGCAATTTGTTTGTTAGGGATACTATGAGTTATTTTGAAGCCTTTGTGTTGGCCCTTATTCAAGGGTTAACGGAATTTTTACCGATTTCAAGTTCTGCCCATTTGATCCTACCTTCAGCCATTTTAGGTTGGGATGATCAGGGCTTGGCATTCGATGTTGCGGTACATGTCGGTACGTTGATTGCCGTTATTGCCTATTTTCGAAAAGAAGTTGTTAGCTTGTTATCGGCTTGGATTGCTTCGATTTTCAAGAAGCAGCATTCTGCTGAGTCAAAGTTAGCATGGATGATAGCGTTAGCGACGATCCCTGCCTGCATCTTCGGTCTGTTTATGAAAGACATCATCGAGATCTACTTACGCTCGGCATGGGTCATTGCTGCAACGACCATCTTCTTTGGTTTGTTATTGTGGTGGGTCGATGTACGCTCAGCGAAAAAAGATGATGAATATCAGGCTGATTGGAAGCGTTCATTGTTTATTGGTTTAGCGCAAGCGGCTGCTATGATCCCTGGTACGTCTCGCTCTGGTGCAACCATGACAGCGGCACTGTATCTTGGCTTCACCCGCGAAGCGGCAGCTCGTTTTTCATTTTTGATGTCAATTCCTATTATTCTGCTGGCTGGTGGTTACTTAAGTTTAAAAATGGTGACTAGCGGCGCACCCATTCAATTGGATGCATTAGCGATTGGTGTGGCTGTATCGTTTGTCAGTGCTTATGCCTGTATCCATGTATTCTTAAAGCTAGTGACACGTTTAGGCATGTTGCCATTTGTGATTTACCGCTTGTTACTTGGTGCTGGCCTGATTGCCTTTTTACTGAGTCAGTAAATTCGCAAGTTAAGTGACATATTGATATAAAAATCCCGACATTGTGTCGGGATTTTTTATTCAGGCTACTTGTTTAGCGTAGCGTCTTTAATGCAGTGTTTACCGCAGTGATACGCTGAGCCGTTAACTGCTCTTTGA
Source organism: Photobacterium makurazakiensis (assembly GCF_050336715.1). Taxonomy (NCBI): domain Bacteria; kingdom Pseudomonadati; phylum Pseudomonadota; class Gammaproteobacteria; order Vibrionales; family Vibrionaceae; genus Photobacterium; species Photobacterium makurazakiensis. Next base: position 33,998 of record NZ_JAKJSJ010000020.1, on the reverse strand, counting down.
TGTCTTTCCCTTTATAGCCCGCCTCGACAATCGGTTTCACGGCAACGGATTCTGCGGCGCTGAAAGCACCAAGGAAAATATCGGCTTGTGGATAGGGGTCGTTCTCAAACCCCGTTCGACCTCTGACATCGGCTCGGCAACACCATGCCAATTGTTTCACTCGTTCAGGCTTTCGCCAGGCATCAATTTGATCGAATATATCAATAAAGGTCGCAGGGCGAAGCTCGGCTGCAAAGTGGAGCTTGGTATGGTGCGCACACACCATGAGAGCGGTATCTCGATAGTCATTAGGAATACGCAGTCGCTGGCAAAGCCCTTTGATGGCGGCAAGCCCTGTTTGACAGTGCATTTTATGGCTCGGCCATTCCTCGGGAGGAGTGAGAGCTTTGCCTAAATCGTGGACTTGAGCGGCAAATCGAATCGATAAATCATCACTGAGTTTTGCCGCTTGTTCGGCAACTAATAGGGTGTGAATGCCGCAATCGATCTCGGGATGCCATTTGGCGGGTTGTGGCACGCCAAACAGGTCGTGAATTTCAGGCATGATCACCGCTAATGCCCCGCATTGGCGCAGTATTTTGAGGAAAATTTCGGGGTTCTGTGTGTGTAAAGACTTTTCCCATTCCATCCATACGCGTTCTGGCGTTAGGGCAGCAAGTTCACCAGCAACAACCATGTCTTGCATTAATGCGATGGTTTCCGGGGCGATAGTAAACCCGAGATGGGCAAAACGTGCGGCAAAACGGGCAACTCGAAGCACCCGCAATGGATCTTCTACAAAGGCTGGAGACACATGGCGTAGGATCCTGTTTTCTAAATCACTCAATCCCTGATAGGGGTCGATGTACGTGCCATCACTATCTTGCGCGATAGCATTTACGGTGAGGTCTCGACGTAATAGATCCTGCTCAAGGGTAACATCTGGTGCCGAGTGACAAATAAATCCTGTATACCCTTTCCCTGATTTACGTTCAGTTCGAGCAAGTGCATGCTCTTGTTTGCTTTTTGGGTGAAGAAAGACAGGAAAATCACTGCCCACCTGAGTATACCCTTTGGTGAGCATTTCTTGTGGTGTTGCCCCGACGACAACCCAGTCTTTATCTTTGACTGCAAGTCCAAGTAGAGCATCACGGACGGCCCCGCCGACTAAATATGTTTGCAATCTCTTCACCTTTTCCCATTGTTTTCTTACTTTTGTGCAAGAATTATATCAAATTGAGTAACGATAACTAACAAGTAGCGAGTAAATCGTTGTTGTTGAGTCTGTCTAGGGGCTTTTTCTATACATTTACTTGTGACGAAGGTACTTTACTCTTATCCCTTTCTTTTGGCGTATTGTGAGACAGATTGGCATGTATAAGGACTTTTTTGGGATCACGGAACCCCCTTTTTCAATCGTGCCTAGTGCGCGCTTCCTTTACCTCAGCGAGCGTCACCGTGAAGCATTAACCCATATGCTGGCAAGTTTAAGTGGTGGCGGCGGCTTTGGGTTATTGACAGGAGAAGTCGGCACCGGAAAAACTACCGTATTACGAGCGCTGATCGCACGATTGCCACAGGAAACACAAGTTGCCGTTATTCTAAACCCATCTCTCTCGACTCATGAGTTACTGGCGAGTATTTGTGATGAGTTTGCGATTGAATACCCGCAAGATGCCAGCCTTAAAGTACTGACCAACGTTATTTATCAACACTTGCTAGCAAATCATAGCCAGGGTAAGCAAACGCTGCTATTGATTGATGAAGCGCAGCATCTTATGCCAGATGTGATGGAGCAATTGAGGCTGCTAACCAATTTAGAAACCGAAAGCGTGAAATTGCTTAAAGTCGTGTTAGTTGGTCAGCCAGAGTTGCAGCAATTGCTACAGCAAGAGCGTTTACGTCAGCTCGCCCAAAGGATCACCTCGCGATATCACTTGCTGCCATTAACCGTTGATGAAGTGAATGAATACATTAACTATCGCTTGCGGGCTGTAGATTGTTTACATCAGGTATTCGCACCAGCCCAGACCCAACAGATCGCGAAAGCGACCGGGGGGATCCCAAGGTTAATTAACCTTGTGTGTGATAAGTCAATGCAATTGGGGTATCAGCACTCTGTCCATCAGCTCAATAAAGAGTTAGTTGGTCAAGCATGCCAAGAGGTGATGGACTGGCAACTACCAACAGGGCAGCCCAAAGCGACTGCAACGCCAACTGAGAAAAAGCTCGGACCATTAAGTGCGTTAGCGGCTGGTGTACTGGTTGCCGTTGGCGCTGGATATTGGCTCGAAATGTTACCCTCGGCGCCGTCGATTTCGCCCAGTGAGCAGCCTGTGTCGCTCGTCACGGCAAGCAATGTTATCAACATGGCAAGTGATAACACTGAAACAGTAAAACCCGCTATGATGGCGGAGAGGGCCGATCCACAGCAAGCCGAACATAATTGGCAAGAACGTATGCAACTAGCATCTTCTGAACGTCGTGCGATGCAAGCGCTTTATCAACTGTGGGGCTATGACACACAGTTAAATCAGGCTAATTGCGAAAGCGGGGCATTAATTCAATTAAGTTGTTTTGACGGAAAAGGCAGCTTTGAACAGCTTGGGCTGATCAATCGACCTGCCGTTATTACCCTGACTGAGCCACAAGGTAATGACTATTACGCTGTTGTTTATGCCATAGGGCGTCAAGAGGTACAGCTATTACTCGCGGGGGAGCGAATTGCCGTTAGCCGACAGTGGTTACAGCAACGCTGGCTCGGGGAATACACCTTACTGTGGCGACCGCCATTAGGTGATAAAACAGCAATTCGTTACGGTCAGTATGGTCCACGGGTACGCTGGCTTGATAATCAGTTGAGCGCTCTACTTGGACTACCTGCAGGGGCTGACGATACTTTTGAGCAAGAGCTACTGGATAAGTTAAGGCGCTTCCAGCGAGCGCAAGACTTGACCATTGATGGTATTGCAGGCCCTCGAACCTTGATGGTGATTGACTCGGCGCTAAACCTTCCGGGACCAACGCTACAACCGGAGAAAAGTTAATGTCGAAGTTGTTATCGGCTCTTGCGCAATCAGAGCCTCAGCAAGCGGTGAGCAAGGTGGCTAATTTTGGTTATTCCCAGCGAGAAAGTAAGCCTGTCGCTAAATCATGGGGTATACCACTGATGTTATTTGCAGCCCCCGTTATTGGCCTGCTGTCTTATAACCACTGGTTTGCCGAAAATTTTGCCGAAGGTCGTCAAACGACTCCAACCACAGTGATGAGTGCTGCTCCAGTTACCTCAGCACCTGACCAAGTATCGAGTCAGGGGCAGACCGATAGTGTGAATACAATTAACCGTGCCAGTACTAGTGTCAGTGCCATTGTGGGGGAGGACGATAAGACGCTGGCATACTACCCTGACGGGATCCGGCGACTGGATTACCCTGTGCTTTATACCGAGCCGATGCCACGTTTTCAACAATCACTCAGGCGTACAGCGAATGAAACAACCCGCGTAAGCAACGAGACACGGCAATCGCCTCCACAGAACAATAACCGTCAAAGTGATAGCTGGGACTTAAATACACTTGATTACTCCGAGCTTTCTCCGCAGATAGCCCGTCAATTTCGCTCAGCAATCGAAGCGACTGGTGGGGGAGAGCTGTTACCACAGCGCTTGCAAGACGAAACTGAACAGCCAGTATCGAGCCAGATTGAAGCCATGGACTTTGGTGAGCTGCCTGCTTCTGTGCAGGATCGTCTTCCGAGCTTAGATTTTCAGGCTCATATCTACTCTTCATCAGCGGATAGTCGCTGGGTGAAGGTGAATGGAAGTGAAGCGTATGAAGGCGACGAAATAGCACCCGGTGTCAGGCTAAGGCGTATAGAGCCTCGCCAGGTGGTGTTAGACTTTGAATCTTATTTGATTGCGATGCCAGCGTTATCAGAGTGGTAAAATCAAACGGGCAAGATAAAAAAAGCAGCCATTGGCTGCTTTTTTATTATTCGTTAGGCACCGTTACAAGGAAGGGATTAAGCCCAGCCGTTATTACGTTTGCGGCGACGAGGGATCAAGTGTGGCAAGATCAGACCTAATAGCAAGCCAACGCCTGCAACCATGCCGCCGTATGTGAACCACTTCATGAGTAGGTCATCTTTTTGCGTATCGATTTGTGCACGCAATTCACGGATTTCAGCTTGGGATGACATTAGCTGTTCGTTCAACTGGCTGTTCTGTGTTTCTAACTCAGTAATTTGCTCAGTGCGAACTTGTAGTGAGCTTTGTAAGCTCGCTGTTTTCTTGTCACCCGATTGCAGCGCATCAGCTAGCGAAGCTTTGACTTCCGTCAGCTCTTTTTCTAACGCTGGCAAACGTTCCTTCAAGCCAACCTGAGTTGAGATGAAATCGCTATTTACCCAGCCGGTACGGCCACGATTATCTTTTATCTGACTAAATCCACTTTCGCGGTTTGTATTTAGTAAGGCAACTTTTGTGCCGGCATTAACGCTGCCAATAATACGGAATTGGGTGCTTGGGCCGTTATGCATGTATGTGAACAAGTTATCGGAGATATACCGAGTTTGTTCTGCTTTCGCCGGCAATGTGACTACCGCGAAGGCGAGTATAAGTAAGCTGATTAGGTGTTTCACAATTTGATTCCTTGGGGGAGCCTATATTTCTATGAGAACACAGATAGTAAAAAGTTTGTGTCTATGGTGCAAGAAAAGAGGGAGGCAATGCCTCCCTCTTTTGAACCTGAGTCAGGTTTAACCAAACACGGCTTGCATCACATGGAAGAAAATGACTGCAAGTAGTGCGCCTGCTGGCAGGGTTACAACCCATGATGCAACGATATTACGTACTACACCAAGGTTCAGTGCTGCAATACCACGGGCAAAGGCAACACCAATGACACCACCGACCAGAGTCTGCGTGGTTGAAATAGGAAGACCTGTACCAGAAGCAAGTACAACTGTTGATGCTGTTGCTAGCTGAGCTGCAAAGCCACGGCTCGGTGTTAGCTCAGTAATACCTGTACCAACCGTTGCCATTACCTTGTGGCCCATAGTCGCTAGACCAACAACGATACCGATACCACCCAGCGGCAAAATCCACCATGCGAGGCTGGTTTTCGCTGCAATCTCACCCATGTTCTGTACTGTTGAAACAACAGCAGACAGTGGACCAATTGCGTTAGCTACATCGTTAGAACCGTGTGCAAATGCCATGGCACATGCTGTTACAACCATTAGTAGGCTAAATACTCGTTCAACACCCGCGTACCCATTGCTGTTTACTGACGTACCATCATCGTTATATTTACGATTAATATAAATGTAACCAAACAGCATTACGATAGTCGACACAGCAATAGAGGCTGCCCATGCTTGACCACCTGATAGGTGCAGACCAACGTGTTTCAAACCCTTTGTTATTGTTACTAAAGCAATGACCATCGCCGTGATAAACATATAAACAGGAACGAAACGTTTGGCATTTACCAGTGGATTATCAGTATCAAAGATAAGTCGTTGAGCACTGATAAAGATAGCATAAGCAAATAAGCCAGAGATGAATGGGGTAATTAACCAACTGCCCACAATACCTTTCACTGAGTTCCAATCAACCGCTTCAGGGCCGACAGAAATACAAGCGAAACCGATGATCGCACCGATAATAGAGTGGGTTGTTGAAACTGGCCAGCCCATGAAAGAGGCGACCAATAACCAAGTACCAGCAGCCAGCAGAGCTGACATCATACCGTACACCAGAACTTCTGGGTTGGCGGCATAGTGAGAAGTATCGATAACACCCTGACGGATAGTATCAGTTACTTCACCACCAGCTAAATAAGCACCTGCAAACTCGAAAATCATCGCAATGATGATAGCTTGTTTTACTGTTAGCGCTTTTGAGCCAACAGAGGTACCCATAGCATTGGCAACATCATTTGCACCAATACCAATAGCCATTAAAAAACCAAAAAGTGCCGCCACCAAAATAAGCGTGGTGCCGTAGTTAGCCAGGATTTCCATTGTAAAACCTTGTTTTGTTACATAGTTCGCTTAAGAGCGCGATAACATAATTTCAAGTCGCGAGCCAACGCGCTGCGCTTGGTCAGCAATTTCGCCAACCCACTCGAGAATCTTGTACAGGAACATGACGTCTACCGGACTGTATTGGTCTTCGATAGTCATTAATTGTTGACGAAGTTGGATCTGCATACTGTCTGTATCATCTTCGATAACATCCAGTTGGTTGATCATCTCAGCAACAAGTGTCACTTCCCGGCCTTTGAAACCTGTCTCAAGTAGCTCATCAAGCTCATTGATCACTCGATTCGCCTGATTGGCAGCATCGAGACAACGTTGAACATAAGCAACAAAGTCAGGGTACATTTCGGAAGGAATTTGCAATTGGCGCCCAAAGACTCGACCAGCGATATCTTTAGACAGGTTGGCAAGTTTATCCTGTTGAGTTAGTAGACTAAGCATGTCTGTACGATCGACAGGCATGAATAGACCACGAGGAAGTTTTAGACGGATCTCACGCTTAAGCACATCCGCATCTTTTTCAAGCTGCGAGATTTGCTCACGTAAGGTGGATGCTTTATCCCAATCACCCGCCTTACAGGCTTCGAAGAAAGGAACAAGCAGTTCGCAACACTCATTTACGCGAGTAACATGACGTTGCAGCGGTTTGATCGGGGACTTAGCAAAGAGCCCCATAATAGTATTTACTGGCATAGCCGAATAACCTAGAAAGTGCCTTAAGTGGCTAATTCTTGAGCGATGGTCATTAAGGCGCGAATGTTAACGCATAAGTAAGTATAGGGGAACTATTTTCGATCAAGGTTTTGTTGATATTTCGTGCTTGCCCCTAGAGGCAATTGCCAATATCCTTGGTTTGCCACTGTTTATAGGTATAACTATGGAAACCGAGATAGAACTGAAGTTTTTCGTCTCACCAGAATTTTCGAGTCAGTTGCTACACAAAATTGCAAATGCGAAAGTTCTGCAGCAAAGTCGTCGTGAGCTAGGCAATGTCTACTTCGATACCCCAGACCAAATTCTTCGCCAGCACGATATCGGCCTGCGGATACGTCGTTTTGATGATGTGTTTGTTCAAACACTGAAAACTGCTGGGCGCGTGGTTGCCGGATTGCACCAACGACCTGAATATAATGCAGAGACCACCAGTACAGAGCCTAACTTAGCTCTGCACCCTGTCGATGCTTGGCCGGAAGGCTTTGATGCCGAAATGGCGCAGCAACAATTATCCCCATTATTCTCTACGGACTTTGAACGCCAGCAGTGGCTAATCGCGATGCCTGATGGTAGCCAAATCGAGCTGGCTTTTGACCAAGGAGAGGTTAGCGCTAACGGTAAAACCACCCCTATCTGTGAAGTGGAGTTAGAGCTTAAATCTGGCCAAACTGACGCATTGTTTACCCTTGCCCGTGAGCTTTGTGCTGATGGCGGTATGCGGCTTGGCAATTTAAGTAAGGCAGCCCGTGGCTATCGTCTTGCGGCAGATTACCAAGGCGATGCAGTTAAGCCTTTAGCCTTTGTGCCCGTTACGGAGGCTGAGAGTGTCGAAGCGGTATTTGTCCACACCCTAGAGCACGCACTCGGCCATTGGCATTATCACGAACAAATCTTTACCGAATGCCAAGACCCTGCCGCTTTAGAGCAAATCTATCAAGCATTGAGCTTACTTCGTCAGACGCTCGTTATTTTCGGCGGTATGATCCCACGCCGTGCCAGTGCGTTACTGCGTCAAGAGTTGCAGTGGCTAGAGGGTGAGTTGGAATGGTTGGACGAGGCTGCAAGTATTGAAGCACTATTGGCTGAAAAAGGTCATTTGCTGAAAAAATTGAATGCGCGTAAGACGTTGGTTAAACAACTTAAAGCTCGTCAATCGGAAATGCCAGATACAAAAGAAATTTTGGCATTACTAGAATCAGCCCGGTACTGCAATTTATTGCTTGATCTGAGTCGCTGGATTTTAAGCCGAGGTTGGCAGCCATTCCTTGATGATAAGTCCCGCAGCCGTCTTGCTGGTGGCATTAAAGACTTTTCTGATGGCACGCTCTCTCGTTCTTGGCAAGAATTGGTGGATGTCTTTCCTGCCGAACGTCAATTAAATCGTATTGATTACCTTGATCAGCAGCCTCGGCTTATTCGTAACCTGATCAGCGGGCTTAGTTTTGCAGCGCTGTATGATGTTGAAAAACGCCAAACATTCAGAATGCCATGGCTTGATTTATTACGAGGTATTGAAGATCTACGTCAGCTTGAGCCTCTTCATGTATTGGTTGAGCAGCAAGAAGATGAAGAAGATCGCCATCAGTTAGAAAAGTGGTTATCTCGTAAAGAAGAGTCGTTGATTCATGCTATGGATCAAACGCGACAAATGGGGATTGAACTTCTTCCCTATTGGCCATAATCATTAATATGATGTGCATCAAATGCCCAGTTCAGACTGGGCATTTTGGTATTTTCTGTTTGTGAGCAGCCAACGACGCATTTCCTCCTAAGGCTCCCTTTTTTTCTGCTGTCTTGCCAGTTGCCTTTCTAGGCTATCGAGCCGATCTAGCAAGCGCTGCTGATTGTTAAGCATTATTTTCCACTCTTCTTTGCGTTGCTCGTCAGCTTTTTCTTTCTCATGCCCAGGGTCGGAGATGATATTGCTGACTAGGCCTGCCACCATACCAAAAAGACCGACACCGCAAATGATGATCACCGCAGCTAACGCTTTCCCCAGCAGGGTTACTGGATAGTGATCGCCATAGCCGACGGTCGAAATCGTGACAAAGACCCACCACAGCGCATCCACAGGATCTTTGATATTCGATTCTGGTACATTGCCTTCAATGATTAACATCATGGCAGAGCCGACAGAGACTAATACGGTTAATAGTAAAAAAATGGAGGCGATAGTTGCCTCGCGTCGGTTGCGATGGAGTTGATCAATGATGTGGTGGCTAGAGCGGATCAATCGAACAACTCGAAATACCTGAATTAAGCGAGCAAAGCGTAATTGTTCAATGACAGGGAGGCTGGCGAGAAAGTCAGGCCAATGTTGTTTTAGGTAGAGTGTTTTTTCTTTGCTTCGGAAAAAATCGGTCAGTAATTGGCACCAAAAGATCAGGCAGATAAAGGTATCAATACCCAGTAGTAGGGTATAAGCGTTATTGCTTTTAGGTATGAAAATCATACAAGTGACAATTGTTAGTGATAGAAACGACAAAACAAGTGCCATTAAGCTCATTGGGTTAAGTTCATGTTTGACGACGTCGATCTTTTTCATCATTAAATCTTTGAAATTCCCTGCCGATATATACAATGGATTAGGTTGTTTCGGGGTGCAAAATAAATCGTGTTTCAAGTAAGTGAGTCAAACATAGCGTGCTGACCCCCTCTTTTGCCACTGCCATCTCATCTGCTTTAAGTTGATGGTAATCGGCCATCATAGAATATATGGAGATTCTACATGACCAAAATGGTTTTTAAACCATGGGAGCAAGGACTAACAAACATTCGCCTGATACCAAAATTGGTATTATTGATGGTGTTCAGTACAGCCTTGCTAATTGGTAAACAATTATGGGATGCGAATACTTTTTACCTGTCTGTTGTCGATATTCAGAAAGATAGAGCACAAGAGCAAGCGCAATCAAATGCCGCTATGTTGACTGAGTTGATGTCGAGCCGTGAATCTGTGGCGGATGCTGAAGCGGTGATCACCGCGCAGGCAGCGACGATGAATCAAGGGTCGTATATTTATTTGGTTGAACGTGGCAGCGGTAAGGTCTTTGGTCACCCAGCAGCCTCTTCATTGAATATGCTAACAGGCAGTGTTGACGGACAAGGTGAACTTGGTCGAGTCCTACAGCAATTTTCTGGCAGCGATAGCCTCATTATCGATAGTCAAAGCCGTTTTGAATACGCCGTTACGCTTGCTGAGTGGAATTGGGTCGTCGTGGCTTCTCAATCAGCTGCTGAAGCCGAGGTGTATTATCAAAACTATTTAATGCAGGTTGCTTGGCAAACCGTGCTTATGATTGTTGCCTTTGTGGTTATTTTACTTGGTGGCTCCAGTGTAATGTTACGCCAGACGCGTTATTTAGCTGACAATATTCAACGCCTCGCTGCACGGGACTTGTCTCAGCCGATAGAAATGAATTGTCGCGATGAGTATGGTGATTTAGCGCGAGAGTTAGAGAAAACCCGTCTTCAGCTACGTGATGTTATCTGTAATCAGCGTGATGCCTCGGGTGAACTTTCTGGTTTAGCTGAAGTGATGTCAATTAGTATGGTGGAAACCAAAGAGTCGGCCCAAGAAGAGTTTAATGAAATTGATCAACTTGCCTCGGCGATGAGCGAAATGAGCTCGACGGTTCAGTCGGTAGCAGGCCATGCTCGCGAAGCCTCAAGCGCGACAGAGGGGACGTCTGAACAGGCTCTTCAGGGGCAACAATTCGTTTCACAAACGATAGGTACAATTAATCAGCTATCACAAGATATCAGCCAGTCAGCCAATGCCGTTAATCAGGTTGAAGAGCGTGTTGAGCAAATCGGTAGTGTAATTGTCACTATTCAAAGTATTTCTGAGCAAACTAACTTATTGGCATTGAATGCCGCGATAGAAGCTGCACGAGCGGGTGATGCAGGTCGTGGCTTTGCGGTGGTGGCCGATGAAGTTCGAAATTTAGCCCAACGTACGCAAACGGCAACGGTTGAGATCCAAGAAATGATCTCTCAGCTACAAAATAGTGCCAATCAAGCTGTCGGCTTGATGGAGCAAAGTGTCGTTGAAGCGGCTGAAGGGGTTGAGTTGGTGACCAGCGCTGGCGGAGAGCTGGATAAGATTGTTGATCAAGTTAAGTTGATCAATGATATGAACTTCCAAATCGCGTCGGCGGCAGAGCAGCAAAGTGCGGTAGCCGATGAAATGAATCAAAATCTCACGAATGTACGTGAGTTGGTTGAAGCTTCAGTCGTTGTGGTGACCGAGCTATCTGAAACGTCAGATATTATGCAAGGGCATGCGACTGAACTGGAAGATAAAATCAAAGCTTTTACTGTCTAATTTCAAACAAGAAAAAGCCATCGACATCGCCCGCAATTCGCGGGCGTTGTGCTATCTTGGACAGAACTCATAGGCAGGCTAAAGCCTGGTAGGAAATCGCAAAAGGAAGCACTATGACTCAACTCGACATCCTTCAATCTGCCGCTGATAAAGCATTTGAAAAAGTGGTTCACGCCCACCCAGAGGCATGTGCTGACTGGCCAAGTCATCAGCAGGAAGCACTCAAACAAGCATTAGGCCACAGCGACTTTATCACCACCGCGATTGTGCGTGATGCATCTTTACTTCCTTGGCTGGCTGAGCATTTGAGTGATGGGTCTCGTTGCGAAGCTTATCGTGAATCATTAGCCGAATTATTATCGGCGGCGACCGATGAGAACAGCTTGATGCGGATCTTACGGCGGTTTCGTCACCGGGAAATGGTATGGATCGCTTGGCGTGATTTTTCTGCACAGTTTCCGCTAGCTGAAAGCCTTGAACACCTTTCAATGCTGGCTGAAGCCATGATTATGGAAACCTATAACTGGTTGTATGCCCAAAGCTGTAAAGAGTGGGGGACGCCAACCAATGCAGAGGGTGTGCCACAACCTATGCTGATCCTTGGCATGGGAAAACTGGGTGGTGGCGAGCTGAACTTTTCTTCTGATATCGATCTTATCTTCACCTACCCCGAGAATGGCGAAACGCAAGGCGGTCGACGTAGTTTGGCTAATGCTCAGTTTTTCACACGGCTAGGGCAGCGCTTGATTAAAGCGCTGGATCAGCCGACCTTTGATGGCTTTTGCTACCGGGTAGATATGCGGCTGCGACCATTTGGTGATAGTGGCCCATTAGTCATGAGCTATGCGGCGTTGGAGGATTATTATCAAGAGCAAGGGCGAGACTGGGAACGCTACGCGATGATTAAAGCGCGGGTTATGGGACGCGAAAGTTTCACCCAGTACCAAGAGCTTCGCCAAATGCTGCGACCGTTTGTTTTTCGTCGTTATATTGATTTCAGTGCAGTTCAGGCATTGCGACGAATGAAGTCGATGATCAGCAGTGAGGTTCGACGTCGAGGGTTGACGAATAACATCAAGTTAGGCCCTGGCGGGATCCGCGAGGTTGAGTTTATTGCCCAATCTTTCCAGCTGATCCGTGGTGGGCGTACCCCGAATCTAAGAGGGCGAGGGCTTTTAGAGACCCTAGAGGCCATTAGAGAGCAAAGCCTACTTCCTGGTAATCAAGTTGATGCATTAGAGCAAGGCTACTGCTTCTTGCGTCGGCTGGAGAATTTACTTCAGGCTATTGATGATAAGCAAACCCAAACATTGCCTGATAAGCCATTAGATCAATGTCGCTTAGCGTCGGCAATGGGTTATGGAAGCTGGGCTGACTTACTGGCTGCCACCACTCAACAAATGGCAGCCATTCATGCTGTGTTTGATGACATTATTGGGGTTGAGGAAGATGAGCAATCGAGCGAGGTTGCTCCTCAGTATCATGAAATTTGGGCGATGGTAAAAGACCCAGATGTCGTGCTGGCTGTGTTACAAGAATTAGCGGCTGAAGATGCCGAGCGGCAAGTTGAATTACTTGGCAACATGAAGGCTGAATTATTAAAACGGACGCTTGGCCCTCGGGGACGTGAAGTCTTAGCGAAGTTGATGCCGGAAGTGCTCGCGTTGATTGTTCCCCGTGAAGACGCAGCCCTAGTACTTGAACGAGTCAGTAAGCTCATTGTTAAAATCGCAACGCGTACGACCTACCTTGAGCTATTAAGCGAACACCCTGCCGCCCTAGAGCAGCTGATCCGCCTGTGTGCGGCAAGCCCAATGGTTGCAGCACAGCTTGCACAGTATCCCATTTTGCTTGATGAGTTACTTGATCCTCAACACCTTTATAACCCGACCCCACTGCAAAGTTATGGTGATGAACTACGAGAATTTCTCGCGCGTATTCCAGAAGAAGATATGGAACAGCAAATGGAAGCAATTCGCCAGTTTAAGCAAACGCAGCTATTGCGTATAGCAGCGGCAGATATTGCGGGAGCTCTGCCACTAATGGCGGTGAGTGATCACCTTACCTACCTCTCGGAAGCGATTGTGGCGGCGGTGGTCAATCAGGCGTGGCTACAAATGGTCGAGAAGTTTGGCGAGCCAGCGCATTTACTCGAACGAGGAAGCAAAGGCTTTGGCGTGCTTGGCTATGGCAAGGTAGGGGGCTGGGAGCTGGGTTATGGTTCCGATTTAGACTTAGTTTTTCTTCATGACTGCCCCGATAATATTAATACCAATGGTCGAAAAGAAATTGATGGGCGCCAGTTCTATTTACGTCTTGCCCAGCGCATCGTTCACCTGTTCTCAACGCGGACGGCATCAGGGGTGTTATATGAGGTTGATGTTCGTCTTCGTCCATCTGGTGCTTCTGGCTTATTAGTCAGTACAGTCGAAGCATTTGCAGACTATCAGCAACAAGAAGCGTGGACTTGGGAGCATCAAGCCTTAGTTAGGGCACGTATGATCTATGGCGATCAACCGTTGCATCAGGCTTTCTCCCAAATACGTCAACAGATATTGATGCTACCGAGAGATCCGGAAAAGCTGAAAGTTGAGGTTGTTGAGATGCGGCATAAAATGCGTGAGCATCTAGGCAGTAAAAAAGCAGGTATGTTTGGTTTGAAGCAAGATAAAGGGGGAATTACTGATATTGAATTTCTTGCTCAATATCTAGTATTGAACCATGCCAATAGTGAACTAGCGCTAACCCGCTGGTCTGATAATGTGCGTTTGTTTGATAGCATGGCTGAATATAGCATTCTTGATCAACAACAAGCGGCTATGCTGAAGCAATCTTATTGTGCCATGCGCAATGAAATCCATCGTTTGAATTTGCTAGGGCACTCAGCGTATGTTGCTGAGTCACTGTTTGTTGAAGAGCGAGAAGCCGTGAAGGCCATTTGGCAGCATTTATTTGAAGCTTCAAACAATTCATCCAGCGAACGAAATTGACCTATTGATAGGGTTAGTATTTCCATTGCGATTAATGCATGGTGAGTTGGCTTTATGTTAATATTTGGCAGTTATCACAACCCCGGAGAAAAAAATGAAACTGACGCTTCCTGATTATGATCAAGCAGGTGTGCTGGTGGTTGGCGATGTTATGTTAGATCGCTATTGGTATGGACCTACAGGTCGTATTTCACCTGAAGCTCCGGTACCAGTGGTAAAGGTCGATCAGATTGAAGAGCGCCCTGGTGGTGCAGCCAACGTTGCAATGAACATTGCAGCACTAGGTGGGCATGCGCGCTTAATCGGTTTAACTGGGATGGATGAGCCAGCTAAAGCCCTAACCGAAAAACTCAGCTCGTTAGATGTTCGCTGTGATTTTGTGCCTTTAGCTAATTATCCAACCATCACTAAATTGCGTGTAATGAGCCGTGGACAGCAGTTGATCCGTTTAGATTTTGAAGAAGGTTTTCACGATGTTGATGCCGATTTAATCCTGCCACGTATTGAACAGTCTATTGGCCAAGCGAAAGCCGTTATCTTATCTGATTACGGTAAAGGCGCACTTGAGCATGTTCAAGCAATGATCCAATTGGCTCGTAAAGCTGGTATGCCAGTGATGGTTGACCCTAAAGGGGCAGACTTTGAACGTTACCGTGGTGCTACGTTGTTAACGCCAAACCTGTCAGAGTTTGAAGCCGTTGTCGGTAAGAGCAATTCTGATGAAGAGTTGGTTGAGAAAGGTTTAGCCCTTATTGAGCGGTGTGATTTTGAAGCCTTGTTGGTGACGCGAAGCGAGCATGGTATGACCTTACTGCAAAAAGGCCAGCCTCCTCTGCATATGCCGACGTTAGCGAAAGAAGTTTACGATGTGACTGGGGCGGGCGATACGGTTATTTCAGTACTCGCAGCGTCTTTTGCTGCAGGTAAATCACTGGCCGATGCTTGCAAGTTAGCAAATGCAGCTGCGGGTGTTGTCGTGGGTAAGCTGGGTACATCGACACTTTCCACCATTGAGTTGACGGATGCCATTCACGGTAGCCAAGACAGCGGCTATGGGGTGATTGGCGAAGCGCAGCTTAAGCAAGCGGTAAAGTCGGCGCGTGCTCGTGGTGAGAAAGTGGTTATGACCAATGGCTGTTTCGATATTCTGCATGCAGGTCATGTCGCGTATTTGAACGAAGCTGCCAAGTTGGGTGACCGTTTGATTGTTGCAGTGAATTCTGACAGCTCGGTACAGACCTTGAAGGGGCCTGGTCGTCCAGTAAACCCGGAAGATCGCCGAATGGCTGTCTTAGCCGGTTTGGGCGCTGTTGATTGGGTGGTACCATTTACGGAAGAAACGCCACAACGCTTGATCAGTGAAATATTACCGACGTTGTTGGTTAAAGGCGGTGATTACAAGCCTGAAGAGATCGCAGGTGGTCAAGAAGTCGTTGCTGCTGGTGGTGAAGTACGCGTTCTTAATTTTGAAGACGGTTGCTCAACCACTGAAATTATTGATGCGATCAGAGGTGGTCGAGGGTAGCCTCTCACCTTGTTATAACGTGAAAAGCGGATACAAAAAAGCGCCATTGAGATGGCGCTTTTTTTCGTTCTTTTACGAGTAGCAAAGCGATGTAATTACTTCGCTTGTCTTAGACCTGCATTTACATCAATGACGTCTTGTTCATTCAATGAACCGACAGCTTGTTTAAGCTGAAGTTGGCTAATGATGTAATCGTAGCGCGCGTTTGCGAGCTGACGGTTGGCATCATATAGACGGCGTGTTGCATCTAATACATCAACAATGGTACGTGTACCCACATCAAAACCAGCTTCTGTTGCTTCAAGTGCTGATTGTGCTGAAACAACCGACTGCTGGTAAGCACGTAGTGCACCAATAGAAGCGTTAATATTGTTGTAGAACGCACGTACATCTTTTACAACACTGCGGTATGAGCCTTCCAAGTCTTCACTTGCAGAAACATACGAGAATTGTGCCTGTTTCACTTCAGACGTTGTACGGCCACCGGTATAAACCGGTAACGAAAGGTTGATACCCGCATTCAGCGTACCATCATCACGGCTATTAATGTTTTTCTCATCATAGTTGTAACCCGCGTTGAAAGACAACGTTGGCAAGTGACCAGATTCAGCAAGGGTGATTTGATCACGAGCAATATCTTGAGAAATACGCGATGTTAGTAAGCTTAAGTTTTCGCTTTCAGCATCTTTCACTAAATCCAGTACACGGGCTCTTGGTGCGCTTGCAGCAAAGCGGTTCGTGTCAAGAATGTGCAGATCAGTATGCTCTTGACCGGTGATTTCACGCAGTCCTTCGTAGCTATTGATTAATGAGTTTTCAGCAAGGATCTCATCGGCCAATACGCTATCGTACTGAGCTTGTGCATCGTGTACATCAGTAATTGCGGATAGCCCGACTTCGAAACGTTGCTTCGTTTGCTCTAGCTGACGGCCAACCGCGGCTTTTTCTGCTCGCACGAATTCAAGGCTGTCCATTGCACGCAGCACTGCAAAGTATGCATCAGATACACGTAAAATAAGCGCTTGCTGGGTTGCAGCATAAGCCGCATCACTTTGGCGAGCTTGTTTTTCACTGATGTCTAGGCTAATCCAGCTTGAACGATTATAAATCGACTGGTCTAGCGTCAGGCCGCCGTTAAAGCCATCATCACTGTCTTTACCATCAAGGAAAGCAGTGTTGTAACCAGCGGTTAGGTTAATTTGTGGTAGCAATGCACTTCGAGTCGAATTAATCGCTTCAAAAGCGGCATCTTTATCAGCAGCTGAGCGCAACAGCTGCGGGTCATTTTGTTTGGCTTGTTGGTATATTTCGGCTAAATCATCAGCCAGTGCTAACTGGCTGAAGCCGCCAAGCGCAACGCTAACAATAAGCGGAAGCAATTTTTTCATGAATGCCTTTCCTGGTCCTGACAAAAAACGAGCAAGACATCAGTGTACCTGATGTTTACTTGCCTGAAACTGATCATTTTTCAGTTTTACTTTATTTTACGCGGTTTACTGCTTTATATGTGATTGTAATCTATTCAAGTTAAAAAAAGGACTTAAATAAAATCACAATTTTTGTCATAAATGTTGAATTAAATCATTGATGGTGGGCATTATGAATGAAAAAATACAATGTGTAGCTTATTGAGTTCTCAGTCATTAGGTGAGCAATAGTAATTCAAAGGGAAGTTGGAATGAAAAATCACTCCTCGAAGGACAGTGAATTAACGTCATTTACTCGCAATGACATCGAAGTGCTGTCCACCGAATCGCTCTATCAAGGTTATTTTAGCATGGTGAAATACCGTTTTCGCCATCGTTTATTTGCTGGTGGATGGAGTCAGCCCATTGAACGTGAGCTATTTGAACGCGGTCATGCTGCGGCCTTATTGCCTTATGATCCCGTCACTGATTGTGTTGTTATTGTCGAACAGTTTCGTGTTGGTGCGATGGCCGCAGATTGTACGCCTTGGCAGTTAGAAATTGTCGCAGGGATCATCGAAGAAGGTGAAAGCTCTCAAGATGTGGTGTGCCGAGAAGTGGTTGAGGAAGCTGGGGTAACGGTGACTCAAGTTGAAAAAATCACAAGTTACTTATCAAGCTCTGGTGGTTGCTCGGAGACATTAGATATTTTTATTGGCCGTGTTGATAGTACGCTAGCCCAGGGTATTCATGGCTTGCCAGAAGAAGGTGAAGATATCCGTGTACACGTTGTACCAAGAATGGTCGCTTATCAGTGGGTAGAATCTGGTAAAATTGAAAATGCGGCTTCAATCATTGCGCTACAATGGTTGCAACTAAACTATATACGGCTACAGGCTGAAGCTGGATAAAATTACCCACTGATAAAGGATGCCGATTGAATAGACGATACTCCGTTGATTTTGCTGGTATCATGCGTCTTTATGAGACGAACTATGCGAAGCTGCTCCCATTACTGCCAAAAAACGATCAGGTGGGAGATAGGTGTGTTTATTGTGTCTTTGACCATGAATACCATTTGACCGTCATTGAGTCGACCCGCTATACCACAGTGATCGAACTGTGCTTATTGGGGGATGACGCGTTGCCAGATTACATGGTACCCCGTTTAAAAGTAAGGCTTTATCATGATGCTAGGGTCGCAGAAGTGTGCTCAGCTCAGCAGATTTCACGGCTTAAGCCAAGGTATGATTACCCGAATTTGCGAATGCACCAGAAAGACGAAAAGCACCAAGTAAATCGCTTTTTAGGTGACTGGTTGGCATATTGCTTAAAAAATGGGATCAGTAGACAGTCGGTTTGTTAACAGTATAGATAGACAAGGTTTTTGACGTTTTGCAGAACTACACTCTGCCACAGGCGAACCCCGATAGCGTGGTTCTACTTCAAATTACCGACACCCACCTATTTGCCGATGAATGCGGTAGCTTGTTGGGGGTCGCGACGAAAGACAGCTTTAATGCCGTATTAGATGCGGTAGATGCTTCTGTGCGCCCGTTTGATGCCATTGTGGCAACGGGGGACATCTCTCAAGATCATACAGAAACCTCTTATCAGCGTTTCTGCGATGGTATTGCGCGTTGGCCACAGCCTTGCTTCTGGTTGCCTGGCAACCATGATTACCAACCAAGTATGCAGGCTGTATTGCCTTCCCCGCAGATCAAACCTTGTCATCAAGTATTGGCGGGTGAGCATTGGCAAGTTATCTTACTCGATAGCCAGGTTAAAGGGGTGCCGCATGGTGAGCTTAGTATGCAGCAGTTGGCGATGCTCGATCAGGCGTTGTCAGCTTACCCTGAGCGCCACGCATTAATTTTATTGCATCATCACCCTCTACCTGCGGGTAGCACTTGGCTGGATCAGCATCAGTTACACAATGCTGAAGCATTTTGGCAAGTTGTCGATAAATACCCGCAAGTTCAGGCGGTATTATGTGGACATATCCACCAAGAGCTTGATCGGACGTTTCATGGTGTACGAGTGTTGGCAACTCCTTCAACCTGTATTCAATTCCAGCCAGACTCCCATGACTTTGCGTTAGATCGCCAAAACCCAGGATGGCGAATGCTGGAGCTAACGGCAGACGGGCAACTGAATACGCAGGTTTATCGCATTGACGGCAATGATTTTATTCCCAAATTCGACTCATCAGGTTATTAAATGAAGCCTTTACTGTTGTACATTCATGGTTTCAATAGCTCGCCAAATTCACTTAAAGCACAGCTAATGGCTGAATATTGTCGCCATGAGCGAGCAGATATTCGGGTTGAAATCCCTCAGATGCCAAATTATCCTGCAGAAGCGGTCGCTTTTATAGAGGCGTATGTACAGCAGTTTGTCGGGGAGTATCAAATAGGGCTGGTGGGAAGTTCGCTAGGCGGCTATATTTCTACTTGGCTCAATGAGCAGTTTCAGCTTCCGGCGGTATTGGTTAACCCAGCAGTAAAGCCGTATGAGTTGTTGCAAGATTACCTTGGTGAACAGCAAAACCCATACACTGGTGAACGCTATTGGTTAGAGCCAAAGCATATAGAAGAGCTTCGACAAATTGATGTCGCTTCTATTCCCCGTCCAGAGCAATTTTGGTTACTGCAACAAGAAGGTGACGAAGTGCTCGATTACCGACAGGCCGTCGATAAGTACGCAGCCTGCCGACAAACGGTTGAGCCAGAAGGCGATCACAGTTTTGTTGGATTTGAACGCTATCCTGCTGACATCATTAAATTCTTAGGGCTATAAGCCTTAACATTGATCAAACTCGACTCACAATTGTGGGTCTCATCATCGGCCCCTGCTTGACAACCGAGCTGGGGTTACTGACTATTGTGGCAAAAATTTCCGTAAATTTCCGTAACTATGACAGAGCAAAGCTATAACGCTGGAGCCATTGAGGTTCTAAATGGCCTTGAGCCAGTCCGCCGCCGTCCGGGTATGTATACCGATACGGCAAGGCCCAATCACCTTGGTCAGGAAGTTATCGATAACAGTGTCGATGAAGCTTTGGCTGGCCATGCCCGAAAAGTGGAGGTCATTCTCCATGCCGATCAATCGCTAGAGGTTATCGATGATGGCCGAGGCATGCCCGTCGATATCCACCCGGAAGAAGGGGTATCTGGTGTCGAACTGATCCTTTGTAAGCTTCATGCCGGTGGTAAATTCTCGGGTAAAAACTATCAGTTTTCCGGTGGTTTGCACGGGGTGGGGATTTCAGTCGTCAACGCCCTTTCTAAACGTGTTGAAGTCACGGTTAAACGTGATGGCCAAGTGTATCAAATCGCCTTCGAGAATGGTGATAAGGTTTCTGAGCTTGAAGTGATTGGAACGTGTGGGCGTCGTGCCAAAGGGACGAGTGTTCACTTTTGGCCTGATGTTTCATATTTCGATAGCCCTAAATTCTCTGTTACTCGACTTAAAAGCAACCTTAAAGCGAAAGCGGTACTGTGCCCTGGCCTGGAAATTGTTTTTACTGACAAAGGCACAGATGAAACCGTACGCTGGTGTTATGAAGATGGTTTAAAAGACTACCTAGCGGAAGGCGTTAAAGGGTATACCTTACTGCCGGAAGAACCGTTTACGGGGGTCTTCAGTGGTCAATCAGAAGCGGCTGACTGGGCGTTACTCTGGTTGCCAGAAGGCGGTGAATTAGTCACTGAAAGCTATGTTAACCTGATCCCAACGGCTCAGGGCGGTACGCACGTTAATGGTTTACGCCAAGGTTTGTTGGATGCCATGCGTGAATTCTGTGAGTTCCGTAATCTACTCCCGCGTGGTGTAAAACTAACCGCAGATGATATTTGGGAGCGCTGTGCCTACGTACTCTCAGTGAAAATACAAGATCCTCAGTTTGCGGGTCAGACCAAAGAGCGCTTGTCATCACGTCAATGTGCGGCATTCGTTTCTGGAGTGGTAAAAGATGCCTTCAGCTTGTGGCTGAATGAACGTCCACAGCTCGCTGAGCAACTCGCCGAAGTGTGTATTGCGAATGCACACCGACGTATGCGTGCCAGTAAAAAAGTGGTCCGTAAGAAAATTGCGTCAGGACCAGCACTACCTGGTAAGTTAGCCGATTGTTCACAGCAAGATCTTTCTCGCACCGAACTGTTCTTAGTGGAAGGTGACTCGGCGGGTGGTTCTGCTAAGCAGGCTCGTGATCGCGTATTCCAAGCTATCATGCCGCTACGTGGTAAAATCTTGAATACGTGGGAAGTGTCGGCAGATCAAGTGCTTGCTTCTCAAGAAGTCCACGATATTTCTGTCGCTCTCGGGATCGATCCTGATAGCGATGATTTAAGTGGCTTACGCTACGGTAAAATCTGTGTTCTTGCCGATGCTGACTCCGATGGTCTCCATATTGCGACCTTGTTATGTGCGCTTTTTGTTAAACACTTCGAGTCGTTAGTACGCGCTGGGCATGTCTATATTGCGATGCCACCCTTGTATCGTATCGACTTGGGAAAAGAAGTTTTCTATGCACTTGATGATGCTGAAAAAGATGGCATTTTAGATCGCCTAAGTGGCAAACGTGGCAAGGTGAACGTACAGCGATTTAAAGGTCTGGGTGAAATGAACCCACTACAGTTGCGCGAAACCACCATGGATCCCAATACTCGTCGCTTGGTGCAGTTAACCATTGATGATGATGAGCAGACTAATGAAATGATGGATATGCTTCTGGGCAAAAAACGTGCAGAAGATCGTCGCCATTGGCTGCAAGAGAAAGGTGATATGGCGGAAGTATAACGCCATTTAATACCGCCTTGCGGTGCCCCATAATGATTTAATGAGCAGGTTGGCAAGGTGCCAGCTTGTTGCAAAAAGACTTAACGGAATACCCGACGATGACTGATGTCTCAATCGATGGCGTAGAGCAGCTTCCTCTAAGGAAGTTTACCGAAGACGCTTATCTGAATTATTCCATGTACGTAATCATGGATCGTGCTTTGCCGTTTATTGGTGATGGCCTTAAACCTGTACAGCGACGTATTATTTACGCCATGTCTGAGCTGGGTTTGTCGGCGACAGCAAAATACAAAAAATCAGCCCGTACCGTGGGTGATGTGCTGGGTAAATATCACCCGCATGGTGACTCAGCTTGTTATGAAGCCATGGTATTAATGGCTCAGCCCTTTTCATACCGTTACCCGTTGGTTGATGGTCAGGGGAACTGGGGGGCACCCGATGACCCGAAATCATTCGCTGCGATGCGTTATACCGAATCGCGTTTGTCGCGTTTTTCTGAGGTGCTACTGGCAGAGCTAGGCCAGGGTACAGTGGATTGGGGGGATAACTTTGACGGCACAATGAAAGAGCCGAAAATGTTACCTGCGCGTTTGCCGCATATTCTATTGAATGGCATAACGGGTATTGCGGTTGGTATGGCCACAGACATTCCGCCGCACAATGCCCGTGAAGTCGCCCATGCTGCAGTCCATATGATCGATAATCCGAAAACGGAACTCGATGATGTGATGGAGTTTGTCAAAGGCCCCGATTATCCGACTGAAGCAGAAATCATTACCTCGAAAGACGACCTGAAAAAGGTGTACCGGACGGGTCGTGGTAGCATTAAAATGCGCGCAATTTGGCATAAAGAAAGCAGTGATATCGTGATCACTGCGTTGCCACATCAGGTGTCTGGCTCGAAGTTACTTGAGCAAATCGCCAACCAGATGCGTGCGAAAAAACTGCCAATGGTCGATGATTTACGTGATGAATCTGATCACGAAAATCCAACTCGTATCGTGATTGTGCCGCGTTCAAACCGCATTGATTGCGAACAGCTGATGAACCACCTGTTTGCATCAACAGATTTGGAAAAGAGTTTCCGCGTCAACCTGAATATGCTGGGGCTTGATAATCGCCCGCAAGTTAAAGGCTTGGTTCAAATCATCTCTGAGTGGCTTGAGTTCCGTCGTACGACAGTTCGTCGTCGTCTTCAATACCGCCTTGATAAGGTCATTGCCCGTCTTCATATCCTTGAAGGTTTATTGGCTGCGTATCTCAATATTGATGAAGTCATCGAAATTATTCGTAATGAGGATGACCCTAAAGCCGAGTTAATGTCACGTTTTGACTTAAGTGTCATTCAGGCCGATGCCATCCTTGAAATTAAACTGCGCCAGTTAGCTAAATTGGAAGAGTTTAAGATCCGTGGCGAGCAAGATGAACTTTCCAAAGAGCGTGATTATCTTGAAAAGCTATTAGGCTCAGAACGTCGCCTGAATACATTGATCAAGAAAGAAATCTTGGCTGATGCCGAGAAGTATGGTGATGACCGTCGTTCACCACTGGTTGAGCGTGAAGAAGCCAAAGCATTAACGGAACGCGACTTGATCCCAAGTGAAGCTATTACTGTTGTGCTCTCGGAGAAAGGTTGGATCCGTCATGCTAAAGGGCATGAGGTCGATCCAAGTACGCTAAATTACAAATCGGGTGATAGCTTCTTGGCGCATGCTCGAGGCAAGAGCAATCAGCCTGCCATTTTCCTTGGCAGTGATGGGCGTAGTTATGCGCTTGAGTCACATACCTTGCCTTCAGCTCGAAGCCAAGGAGAGCCGATTACAGGCCGCTTGAATCTAACCCCTGGAACTCAAATGTGTCAGGTCATGATGTCTGAGGACGAGCAGCTTTGGTTGATGGGGTCTGATGCGGGTTATGGCTTTATCTGTAAAGGTTCAGATATGGTCTCTAAGAACAAGAATGGTAAAGCGTTGCTGACGGTGCCTGAAAGCGCGGAAGTGATGCCGCCACAGCCAATCTTGGACATTAATAATGATGATATTTTGGCTATCACGAATGAAGGGCGTATGTTGTTGTTCCCGATTAAAGACCTGCCTCAACTAGGGAAAGGTAAGGGTAACAAGATCATCAATATTCCAGCAGCTCGTTCAAAATCGCGAGAAGAGTTTTTGTCTCAGCTCGTGGTGTTACCGCATGGCAGTACGCTAACGCTTCATGCTGGCAAGCGGAAGCTTGGTTTGAAGCCTTCAGATCTTGAGAACTTCCGTGGTGAACGAGGACGCAGAGGCAGCATGCTGCCTCGAGGTTTACAGCGAGTCACGCGGATGGAAATCGATATTCCTGATGATGCGGTGAGTGAATAACCGACGTTACTGAATGAAGCCCTCCAATCGGAGGGCTTTTTTGAGCGGGCAGCACAGTGATACCGCGAAAATAAGTGCATAGCGAGGGGGGGGAAGTGAAGCGATGTTAGTCGTCTAATTTCTACACATAAAAGGTGTTTTTTCTTCCAGCCTAAGTATACTAGCGAACACTTGTACGCTGAGGGAAATCTAATGTTATTTGTACTACGCATGATCGCTGTAGCAGCGTTTGCTGTTGTCATGTTTATTTTTGGTTGTGGTTACTGCTTACTAAGCCCACGTAACCCTAAAAATGTTCATACTGTTGGTCGCCACTTTAGTAAGATGGCGCGCATTTTTGGCATAAAATTAGACATTCGTTTTCCTGAGAACCCAGAGCAATATGGGCCGAGTGTATATATTGCTAACCACCAAAATAATTATGATTTATTTACGGTTTCTGGTGCGATCATGCCGCGAACAGTGACTGTTGGTAAAAAAAGCCTGTTATGGATGCCTTTATTTGGTCAGCTGTACTGGTTAACGGGTAATATTTTGATTGACCGTGCAAACCGTAGTAAAGCGGCTGGTACCATTGGTCAGGTTGTTGAAAAAATCAAACAACGTAAGGTCTCTATTTGGATGTTCCCAGAAGGCACTCGCTCTCGTGGCCGTGGCTTATTGCCATTTAAAACGGGCGCATTTCATGCCGCAATTGGTGCAGAAGTACCTGTTGTGCCGATTGTGTGTAGCACAACGGAACATGTGAACCTGAATCGCTGGGATAACGGCGTTGTAATTGTTGAGATACTCGCGCCTATTTCAACCGAAGGGTTGACCAAAGAAGATGTACGCGAGCTTTCAAAGCAGTCTCGTGGCGTGATGGAAAATAAGCTTCAGGAGCTTAATGCAGAAGCAGCACAGCGTTCGGCGAGCTAGAATTATAACATTGGCCGTGATGCTAGCATTATGGCTGAAAAAGTGTATAAGGACATGCATTAGCGTGTCCTTTTTATTTGTGTAGAAATAAAAGAATGATTAACGAACAAGTTATTTTAGTCGATCCGCAGGGCAAGGAGCTGGGCGAAAAAGAAAAAATGCAAGCGCACCGGGATGGTGATTTACATTTAGCGTTCTCTGTACTGATCTATCGCCAGAATGCGGGTCAGCGAGAATACTTGATGCAGCAGCGAGCATTGGGAAAATACCATAGCGGCGGTCTGTGGACCAATTCGTGCTGCTCTCATCCGCGTAAAGGCGAGACGATGGAGCAGGCTGGTATTCGTCGTTTACAGGAAGAAATGGGCGTTGTTGATATAACCCAGCTTGAGGATATTGCCAATTTTCTCTACCGCGCTGAGTTAGATAACCACTTAATTGAGCACGAGTTAGATCATATCTTAGTGCATCAGGTAAGTGAGCTCGCCATTGATCCTAATCCAGAAGAGGTGATGGCATATCGCTGGTGGCCGAGTAACGATTTAAAACAATCGGTGGAACAATCCCCAGAGTTATTTACCGCATGGTTCCCTCAAGTGTTGAGCGAAACGGAAGCGCACCGCTGAGAAATGATCAGATCATAAAAATAAAAAAAGCTGCCAGTGGCAGCTTTTTTTATTTTATCTGAATGAAGCTATTTGCGTACTGCAATCGCTTCAATTTCGATTTTTACATCTTTTGGTAGACGTGCAACTTCAACACAAGAGCGAGCAGGGTAAGGTGCATTGTGCTCATCGAAAAATTTGCCGTAAACATCATTTACTGTCGCAAAATCGTTAAGATCTTTTACGAAAACGGTCATTTTAACGATGTCAGACACTTTTAGGCCAGAAGATTCAACAACGGCCTTCACGTTCTCCAGTGACTGGCGTGCTTGTTCTGCAATGTCTTCAGACACTTCACCAGTTTGTGGGTTTACAGGGATCTGGCCAGAAGTCAGAACCATGTTACCGAGGTCAACACCTTGGACATATGGACCGATAGCGGCAGGTGCCTGCTCTGTGTGTAGTACTTGAGTCATTGAATGTCCTTACTTTATCATTATTAAGAGAGCGATAGTTTGCAGTCCTCTCGCACTGAGGTCAAAGGATTTCCATCCTTCGAACTTGATATCACCAACGTTTTTTATCTTTATGCCGGGACACCAAGTCGAGCTTTAACGACCTGCTCACATTGCTCAATGCGTAAAATGTCCTTTGGGGCAATCATTACAGTATCGTTCCCGCCAACGGTGCCGAGGATCTCTGCATGTGGCTGTATATCAATAAGACGTGCCACTAGCTGCGCGCTACCGGGGTGTGTTTTAACCACAACCACTAGCTGATTATGGGTAATAAACTCGATTTGTGAAGCAATAGATGAACCGACTTGAACGGGCTCATTTTCAACGGTTAGACAATACACTTTCTTGCCGTAGGCATTAGGTACTTTAGCGACACCCAAGCGTGAAAGCAGGCGTGAGACTGTAGACTGACTTACATCTTCAAACCCCATATCAATTAATCGGGCTCGAATGTCATCTTGGGTCGTAAAACTCTGTTGCTGTAATAGTCGCTTGCAGGCTGTTGTAATGCTTTCTTCTGGGCAAAAAGCATCCATCGCTCCGTGCATATTGGATCCAATCACGGGCAACTCCTTGTTATTTATTGGCACTTTAGATCGTATCTGTTTGAGTATCAGCCTTACGCAATTGTCTTTTTATGGTTATTGACTTGTATATGCGTGTATTAAAGCTGACAGTGATTACAAGACATAATGATTTAGTTGCATAATCTTGCCTAAGCATCATATCAACAATGCAACAATGTTTTCTTGACCCCAATCACCAAAATATAATGCCAACTTTTTGCTTAATACAAGGAATTATATCCGGACTTATTCAGTAAATTTCGCTGATTTTGCTTGTCGCTTGATTGGGTGGTGACAGCTGCTGTGTCACTTTCTTCGTTGGCACTTTTATTCGCTGATTGCGGTGACAGAAAAGTCGATCTTAAGGGGGTGCGATAATTGACCAGTGGGGAAGAGGCTGCAGGTGCTAAGTTGTTTTGGTTAGAAACGGGGGTAAAAGTACTTCCTCCTTGTTCATTACTGTTAGCTGCATGGTTAGCAAGGATAGTGTTTTGTTGATCGGGACGGTTAAGATTAGCGACATACTCTGACACTTGGATATTAGCCAGATCTTTACTGGCCGATTGTGTGGAAACACCGAGCGCATTGAGCCAGTCAAAAATAAGGGTTGAGGGGACAAACTGACTGTATCGCTCCGCTGGGCGCAGATTACGAAGATCTTCAGGGTTATGCACGATAGCGACAGTGATCCCTGCTATTTCACCTTGTTGGTTAAATACCGGGCCGCCACTCATTCCCGACATCACAGGGGCATCACTGAGTGAGTATAAGCAATTAGTATTGGTATCAATGACATCCTGTAGGTATTTCCCTTTTCCTTTGATCTTGTTGCCGAGTACGGAGTGTCCGTGATGAGAAACGTCTTGGTCAGGGTAGATCAGTCCCCACTTTGGTACATTGTCTGACGGGCGTTTGACTAAAGAGAGATCACATACAGGATGGTGGATGACATCCAAATCCCAAGAGACTTGGGCAACATGTTTGGCGGTCAGCATATACTCTTTACTCACAGGTACCGCGGAGCCAAAACCCCCAATCAACATGGGTACACCAATGACAACCATTTTATTGGCGCTGTGATTTGAAGCAGAGCTGACAACCCCATTGCTGGATATACACCCCGACAGGTAAAAAGACAGGAAAGCGAGGGTAAGTGAGAGTTTTAATACATGCCAACAACCTGAGTATGGAGCGCGCGCAATTAACTTCATGCCAACGACCTTTTTATTATGTGCAGCTGACGTTTATTTTTTTGATTTTAATCGCTGCTATTTTTGATGTTCTTCAAAGGTAGTGGGCAGAGGCGGGCGTTGTTCGCTCTAGAAGTGAGAATAAAAAAGCCGACTCACGGGTGAGTCGGCATTCTTATTTGCAGACCAAAAAAGACAGGGTTTGAGACAGCTTTATGACTTGCTGTCACCTGCGTTTTCTAGGTGTTAGTTGTTTTCGGTAACGATTTCGCGAGAGAAAACCTTCTCGCAGTATTTACATTTCAGCTGTACATCTTCTTTCTTCGTGATGACTTTGAAGCTACTGTCAACGGGCTCGCCATGAGAAATACAGTTGGTGTTTGGACACTTGAAGATCGCACTGATTTGCTCTGGCAGTGATAGGCTGAGCTTTTTCACTACTTCGTAGTTTTCAATTTGGTTCACTGTTGCTTTCGGTGCATACAAGGCAAGCTGATTTGCTTGGTCTTCGGTGAGGAAGATATTTTCAATCTTAATCAGATCTTTAGCGCCTTGCGCTGATGATGGTAGGTTTAAGCCAACCGTTACACGCTGATTTGTTTTATGCAATTTAAACAGCTTAAGTACCTTGATCCCAACATTTGCAGGGATGTGGTCAATAACAGAACCATTTTTGATTGCTTCAACCTGTAGCTGTGTTTCTTTAGTCATTGTTATCTCTCCTGCTTAAAGTGCTTCGTTTAGTACTAGTGCCAATAGTGCTTCGCGAGCATATACGCCATTCTCAGCCTGCTGGAAGTAGTAAGCATGTTTTGTTTTATCAACATCGATGGTGATTTCATCAACACGCGGTAGTGGGTGCAATATTTTCAGGTTATCACGTGCTTCGTTTAGCATGTCTGCCGTTAAGATATAGGCTGCTTTCATATGTGCGTATTCAGATTCATCGAAACGCTCTTTCTGAACTCGCGTCATGTACAGGATATCCAGCTCAGGAATAACCTCTTCCATGGTTGCGTGAAGGCTATAGTTGATACCTGCTTCATCCAATTCTTCGCAGATGTAATCTGGCATCGCTAGAATTTCAGGTGCAATGAAGAAGAAATTGATGTTGTTGAATTTCGATAACGCTTGAGTCAAAGAGTGAACGGTACGGCCATATTTTAGATCACCGACAAAAGCGACATTCAAGTTGTCTAAGCTACCTTGTGTTTCATAGATAGAAAACAGATCAAGCAGGGTTTGCGTTGGGTGCTGATTTGCACCGTCACCACCATTAATCACTGGCACGTTATGTGAGAATTCAGAAGCTAAGCGAGCCGCTCCCTCTTGAGGGTGACGCATTACAAAGGCATCAACATAAGATGAGATGACTTGTACAGAGTCAGACAGTGTTTCACCTTTTTTGGCCAGTGATGTGTTACCACCGTTGTCAAAACCAATAACAGTGCCACCTAGGCGCTGAATTGCGGTTTCAAACGATAGGCGCGTACGGGTTGAAGGCTCAAAAAAGCAGCTTGCAATAACCTTGTTTTTTAACAATTCAGGGTTTGGCTCAGCTTTTAATGTGCTTGCAGTTTCAACGACCAGTTCAAGCTCTTTACGGCTAAGTTCTGGGATGGAAATGATGTGCTTTTGAAACAGCGAATTCGGCATGGCTTCTATTCCCTTAATATCTCAATGATGAACGTAATGTAGCAGCTGCATTCTTACAGCCAAAAAAAAGCCCCCTTAAAAAAGGAGGCTCTTTTTACAAAAAATAAAAAAAGAGAAAAACGGCACCATCGCCGAGTATCGGCGGTATTGCATCAGGTAAGACATCACTGACTGGCGCATTTTTTATCTCTCTTTAGACAAATTGCGAAGGATTATACCCCCATTTTCACAGAGAGCAAGCGTTTGCGCAAAGTATTCATTTTGCGGAAGTTTATGCACTTTGAAGGGGAAAATTCGGGTAAGAAGAAAGCTGTGTAACCATGTGATTTATTTGATAGTTGTTAAAACACAGTATGAGTTACTTGCTCAATCTAGGCATAAAAATACCGGCTTAAAAAGCCGGTATGCATACGAAGAGATAATGCCTATTTTGTGCTAACGATAGGCACTAAACCCAAGAGAGTCGATTATTGACCTAGAGTTGCCACCATGATTGCCTTGATGGTGTGCATGCGGTTTTCTGCTTCGTCGAATACGATAGAATGCTTAGATTCAATCACTTCGTCAGTGACTTCTACGCCATCTTTTAGCACTGGGTATTCTTGTGCTAGTTCTTTACCGACAATAGTATCTTCGCCATGGAATGCAGGTAGGCAGTGCATGAATTTCACATGCGGGTTGCCTGTTGCTTTTAGCATGTCCATGTTCACTTGGTAAGGTAGCATTAGGTTAATACGCTCTGCCCATGCTTCTTTCGCTTCACCCATTGATACCCAAACATCGGTGTATAGGAAATCACAACCTTGAACGCCTTCTTGTACGTCTTCAGTCATCGTGATTTTGGCACCAGTTTCTTCTGCAATTACACGGCACTGTGCCACAAGCTCTTCTTCAGGCCAGAATGCTTTTGGTGCAACTAAGCGGATGTCCATGCCCATTTTAGCAGCGCCAACCATTAGTGAGTTACCCATGTTGTTGCGGGCATCACCTAGGTAAGCGAATGTCATTTCATGTAGCTGCTTGCCACGGCCATGTTCTTGCATTGTAAGGAAGTCAGCAAGGATCTGTGTTGGGTGGAACTCATCTGTTAGACCATTCCATACTGGTACACCAGCATGTGCGCCTAGCTCTTCTACGATTTCCTGGCCAAAGCCACGGTACTCGATACCATCGTACATACGACCTAGTACACGAGCTGTGTCTTTCATTGATTCTTTATGACCGATTTGAGAACCAGATGGGCCCAAGTAAGTCACTTTAGCGCCTTGGTCGAATGCTGCTACTTCAAATGCACAGCGAGTACGAGTTGATGACTTTTCAAAGATCAACGCGATGTTTTTGCCTGTTAGACGAGGCTGCTCGTAACCGTTGTATTTTGCTTTTTTTAGCTCAGCAGATAAATCCAACATATGTTGAATTTCACGTGGTGTGAAGTCTAGAAGTTTTAGGAAGTTACGGTTACGTAGGTTAAAAGCCATGATGTTATCCTCTCTGAATCGGTATCTCTCTGTCTGGCCGAGGCGAGATTATTCGATTTATCGCGACAGCCAGCTGGGTTTTTATATGTATTTTTTAACGTATTATTGATGAGTTGTGAATAACTATTCTATTACTATGCAATAATATTTGTTCCGGCATCACCTTTTAGAATGGCTAAGCCATCTTCAAGTGCTCCAATTCCGACTAATTTGCCGCCTTTTTTGATGAATTCGCATGAGGCATCAATCTTTGGTCCCATAGAACCCGCATCAAAGGCATATTGAGACAGTTCGCGTGGCGTAGTGCTGCGAAGTGCCTTTTGTGTTGGTGTGCCCCAATCGAGGTATACGGCGTCAGCATCGGTTAGGATCAGTAATGCATCAGCGTTAAGTTGTTGTGCCAAATAGGCTGCTGACATGTCTTTGTCGATAACAGCTTCGACACCAATCAATTTGCCGTTCTCTTTTTTCACGGGTATGCCGCCACCACCGGTGCAGATCACTAAATGCTCTTGTTTGATCAGGGTGTTAATGGCATCACTTTCGACAATACCTGTTGGCAGCGGGCTTGGTACGACGCGGCGGAAGTACTGGCCATCTGGCTTTACTGTCCAGTGGTATTTTTCTGCCATTTCACGCGCTTCAGCTTCTTCATAGACCGGGCCAATAGGTTTCGTCGGATCGGCAAAAGCAGGATCGTTAGGATCAACTGTCATCTGGGTTAGCATGCAAGACACGTCTTGTTCTGGCAGCAGGTTTTTCAATTCTTGCATTAGCATGTAACCAATCATGCCTTGCGTTTCTGAGCCTAATACGTCTAATGGGTATGGGTTTACTTTTTTATATTCCAGCCCTTGTAGCGCTAATAAGCCCACTTGCGGGCCGTTACCGTGAACCAGCACCACATTGTATGCTTTACCAATAGCAGCAATTGTTTGTGCAGCCTTGGCGATGTTTTGACGCTGGGTTTCCGCTTCTAGTGGTTCACCTCGGCGAAGTAGGGCGTTACCCCCTAATGCAACTACAACAGTTTGCTTAGTCATACGATCGTCTCTCTTGGTTTTATTCTCAGTCTTATTATTTATTTGGCTTAAGCCATTAGATTCTGAGATATTTTTCTGTTGTGTGGCCGGCTGTTAGACCGGCCATTATTAGATCTTTTATCTGGGTGATTAGATACCGTCACGTTCGATTGGGCAGCTCATGCAGCGAGCGCCACCACGACCACGACCAAGTTCATCGCCAGGGATAGGGAGAACCGTGATACCCGCCTTGTCGTATTTTTCATTTGTGTAGGTGTTACGTTCGTAACCAATAACCACACCAGGTTTAACCGTTAATACGTTGTTGGCGTCATTCCACTGCTCACGTTCTGCTTCGAAGCTGTCACCGCCAGTTGTGATCAGGTTTAGTTGGTCAAGTCCGAGTGCTTTTTCAATAGCAGTAACGAAGTAACCTTCTTCTTTCACATTTACCGCGCCAGATTTGTCACCTGTTAGGCTCCAGCACTGAACATCTTTACGGACGACTTCAGGGTAAACCGAGAAAGTGTCTTCACGCATGTGAGTCATTACGGTGTCTAAGTGCATGCAAGAGCGGTGCTTAGGTAACTGCATCGCAATCACTTGCTTCGCTTCACCGTGCTTGAATAGGCTAGAAGCAAGTTGTTCAACACCCTGTGGTGTTGTGCGCTCTGACATGCCAATTAAGACTGCGCCTTTGCCGATAACCAGTACATCGCCGCCTTCAATGGTTGAGTTGTCGTAAATCTTTTCTTCGTCACCAAAGTACTTAACGAAATCTTGGCCTGCGAAGGTTGGGTGCCAGCGGTAAATAGCGCGAACATGATTAGTTTCACGTTGGCGAGCCGCTTTTGCCATTGGGTTGATTGAAACCCCGCCATACACCCAGCATGAGGTATCGCGAGTAAATAGGTGGTTTGGTAATGGTTCAATAATGAAATCTGTAGGCTCGTGTATGCCTTGCATCATAGAAGACGATTGAACCGGTAATTCCGCATAGCTTAGGCCACCTAAAAGAATAGAAGACAGCTCTTTGTGTGGTAGATCTGCCAAGAAGCAGCGAACATCATTTGCAAATGCTTTGCCTAAGCGGTAGTCAGATACCTGGGTGTTTAACAGCCAATCTTTTGCTTCAGGTACTGCAAGCGTATCAGCCAGTAGGTCGCCAAGTAGTAATACTTCAACGCCTTGCTCACGTAAGGTGTTGGCAAACACATCATGCTCTTCACCTGCGCGTTCTACGGCTAACACATCATCGAATAATAACTCGTGACAGTTCGATGGCGTTAGGTGAGTTAGAGCTCTCTCCGGACGGTGAACAAGAACGCGGCGTAGTTGGCCTATTTCAGAACCTACATAGAACTTACTCATGATCGTATCTCTCTTTATTTTATTGCCATATTTTTGGCTTTATTTGTTTATCGCGAAGTTGATGTTTTTTATTTCTTCGCTTTCGTATCTGGTATTTATTTTACCCTTTGGTATCTGAGAGTCTTAGAGTTTCATCACATTTTCATTATTATCACCGCAACCTAAGAATTGGATTTAATTAACATTTTTAATTCATTTTATGCTGCTTTATATGTATGGGTTTTTATGTGCCCCATTTGACTTTTAAGTGCATCTTTTGGTTTATATTGTTGTTTTTTATTGGGTTGTATGTTGGTTGAGAAAGTTTATGCATATTGCACTCTGTTGCGGAAATGTTTGTTTTTCAATCTTATGCATTAAAAGTGTTTGTCTATATAGAATAAATGGAAATGTTATTGTGTTAGTAACAAATATTTTTCCTTTTTATTTGAAGTTGATTTTTTTTGGAGGTTTGTTTTTTAGATATATAAGGTGGGGTAGACGTTGGTTATTATTTTTAAATAGACGCTATTAATGTCCAATTTATAG
>NZ_JAKJSJ010000116.1:0-6461 GCF_050336715.1 Photobacterium makurazakiensis | reverse complement strand
GCAAGATACTGCTCGAATGAGGCCTGACAAGCCTTATGTTTTTACCAACTTAAAAGAAGGTACAGGTTTAGATGTAATTATTGATTTTATTGTAACTCAAGGAATGTTGCGTTCTAGTATCGCTAATCTGTAGTTACAGTGTAAAAGTCGCTTTTTAATTCGATGATTAATATTTAAGCGGACATTTGTTGCTTAAATGTTAATAAATGTAATTTTAGCGTATGTATTTATTAATCTATATTGTTCTAGCTTTCTAAAGCCAAGCATTAGCTTGGCTTTTTTTATTTAAGCGAATATTAATCAGATTGGCGAATTAAGTTCCACCCTGTCAGATATGCACCAAGGCACTTATTGTATGTTGTTGTTTTGATAGAGCTTTATTTTTCCTGCTATATATTGGTGCGTTCTTTACAATATTGACACATTACTTTGTTAAATCTGTTGCATTGGTCGTTCTGTGATTCTATGCAGGTATATTGGTACGACCATTGATTCCGTGTGTTGATATTAATATGTGCTTATGTTCTTATAATAAACGTGCAACGTAAGAGTAACCAAAATGTCTTTTTCTTTAGCTAGGATGCTTTAAAGAATAAAAAGACAAATTGGCAAACGAGTTATGTTGGTTGGCGTCTTAAGGTAAACAATATTAAGTTGTTGTAATTTAAGTTTAATTCATCATGGCGATGGAATGGAGTCTTCTGAAATGAGTAAAAAAGCATTAGTAACTGGTGCGAAAGGTGGTATTGGTTCATCGATCACTAAAGGATTAGTTGAAGCGGGATATCGTGTAATTGCGACATACTTCCCAAGCGGTGAAGCAACGGCAAAAGAATGGTTTAAAGAGAATAATTATTCAGAAGATCAGGTGCGCCTCTTCCCTCTAGATGTTACGGATGCAGAGTTCTGTGAAGAGGCTCTTGCAACATTATTGAAAGAAGAAGGTAACATTGATGTTTTGGTCAACAATGCAGGTATCACTCGCGATACTACCTTCAAGCGAATGAAAAAAGAGCAATGGAATGATGTTATTTCAACAAACCTAAATAGTTTGTTTAATGTTACTCAGCCGTTGTTTGCATCTATGTGTGAGCATGGAAATGCACGTATTATCAACATTTCATCAGTAAACGGTCTTAAAGGTCAGTTTGGCCAAGCGAATTATTCAGCAGCAAAAGCAGGCATGATTGGTTTTACTAAAGCACTTGCTGCTGAAGGTGCTCGTTCAGGTGTTACCGTTAATGCAATCGCCCCTGGTTATACTGGTACTCCAATGGTTGAAGCGATTAAACCTGAAGTACTAGATAGCATTAAAGCTGAGATTCCAATGAAACGTCTTGCAGCTCCTGCTGAAGTTGCAGCGGCAGTTACTTTCCTTGCAAGCGATGGCGCGGCTTACATCACAGGCGAAACATTGTCTGTGAATGGCGGCTTGTACATGCACTAATCATCTTCTTCGTAGTTTGAAAGGACGCTAGAAATTATGTCAAAAGTTTATATTGTTGCAGCAAAACGTACGCCTCTTGGTAGCTTTAACGGTGCACTTAAAACGGTTTCAGCTGCCCACTTAGCGGCAGTTGCAATTAAAGCGGCGATTAAAGAAGCCAACGTTGATCCAGCTAATCTTGATGAAGTTATTTTAGGTAATGTCATTGGTGCTGGTCAGGGCATGGGCCCTGGTCGTCAAGCTGCACTGTATGCAGACATCCCTGTTGAAGTACCTGCTTATAGCCTGAATATGGTTTGTGGTTCAGGTATGAAAGCGGTAATGGACGCTGCTGCGCACATCAAGGCTGGGGACGCAGATCTTGTTGTTGCCGCTGGTGCTGAAAACATGTCACAGATTCCATTCTGCCTTCCTTCATCACTGCGTGATGGTCAGAAGATGGGCAACCTAGAAATGGCTGACCTGCTAATTTCAGATGGCCTTACTGATGTGTTCAACAACTTCCACATGGGCGTAACCGCTGAAAACGTGGTAGCAAAAGTGGGTTTAAACCGCGAACAGCAAGATAACTTTGCACTTGCTAGCCAACAAAAAGCGGTTGCTGCTATTGAGCAAGGCACATTTGCTGAAGAAATTGCACCTGTTGAAGTAACAGTTCGTCGTAAAACTAGCGTTGTAGATACCGATGAATATCCAAAAGCAGATGCTTCAATTGAAGGTCTTGCTAAGCTTCGCCCTGCATTTAAACGTGATGGTGGCTCAGTAACAGCTGGCAATGCCTCAGGTATTAACGATGGTGCAAGTGCAATTATTGTTGCCTCTGAAGCCGCTGTCGAAAAATATGGTCTAACGCCGATTGCTGAGATTGAAAGCTATGCTCAGGCCGGTATTTCACCAGAGATTATGGGTTTAGGCCCAGTACCAGCGGTTGTTAAAGCGCTGGATAAAGCTCAGATTTCTATCGATTCTGTTGGCTTGTTTGAGTTTAACGAAGCGTTTGCTGGTCAGGCACTAGGCGTATTACACGAACTTGCTGACGAACTAGATACACAAGTTGAAGACTTAGCTGAACGTTCAAATGTTAATGGCGGTGCTATTGCATTGGGTCACCCTCTGGGTGCGTCGGGTAACCGCATTATTGTTAGTCTTCTTCATGAAATGCGTCGCCGCGGCACAGAGCATGGTCTTGCTACGCTATGTGTTGGTGGTGGTATGGGTACGGCAATCGTACTGAAAAACGTTTAATTAACTGATATTAATTTGTGTCTGAAATCATCATGGCTCAGACACTTACACATTACTGAAATAAAGGAAATAGCTATGTATACGGAAATGTTTAAATCATTCTCAGAGCAGACTGAAAAATCACTAGCACCATACGTTAAGTTCAACAAAATGTTCACTAAGAACGTTGAAGAGCTAACGGAGCTTCAGATTGCAGCAGTTCGTGCATACAGCGACCTAGGTTTAACTCAGCTTAAAGCTGTTAGTGAAGTTAAAGATGTTCAATCTTTTGCTGAATTCAATAGCCAGCAGCTAGAAACGCTAACTAAGCTTTCTCAGCAGCTTATCGAAGATAGCAACAAGTTCAACTCTGTTGCACAAAGCTTCAAAACTGAAGTTGAAGAGCTAGTAGCTGAAAACGTACAGCAAGCAACACCAGCTTAATCAAAATGACCACCCGGTGCCGCCCCATTTGTGGGCGGCATTTTTAGTCCAGCTATAGAGGTCATTGCAATGAACCATAACTTCTTTACGGACTACTTTGCCAAGCTCCAAGAAATGAACCAAGTATGGTGGAAGGAGCTGGATTCTGGCAAGGCAGCCATGAATACTCCCTTAAATAAAGCGCTCAATGAAGTCAGCTTAGAAGATACGACTAAGTTGATAGAACAAGCATCAGCGCAGCCAGCCGTAATTGCAAAAGTGCAAATGGACTGGTGGGAAAATCAGATGAAGATTTGGCAAAATGTCACCATGAAAACGGGTGACGAAGCCGATCTTGTTAAGCCTGAAAAAGATGACAAACGTTTCAGTGATCCTGCATGGGATAATGAAGCGTTTTATAACTACATAAAGCAATCATATTTGCTATTTAGCAATTCGATGAAAGAGACCATTGACTCAATGGATGGCTTAGACGATAAAGCGAAAGAGCGTTTGGGCTTTTTTTCTCGTCAAGCAATTAACGCAATGTCTCCAACGAATTTCGTAACTACCAACCCAGAACTGGCGAAGCTAACCGTTGAAACCAATGGTGAAAACCTGATTAAAGGGATGGAGTTACTACAACAAGACCTTCAGTCAAGTGCTGATGTTTTGAAGATCAGAATGACAAATGATGGAGCATTCCAGCTTGGCGAAAATGTCGCGAATACAGCTGGTGATGTAGTATTTAAAAATGATTTGTTTGAGCTGATCCAATATAAGCCACTCACAGAAAATGTGAATGCAACCCCGCTACTGATAGTGCCTCCGTTTATCAATAAGTACTACATTTTGGATCTTCGCGAGAAGAACTCAATGGTTCGCTGGTTGGTTGAACAAGGCCACACAGTATTTATGATGTCATGGCGTAACCCTGATGCAAGCATGTTTGATGTTGACTTCGATAACTATGTTATCGATGGGGTTGTGAAAGCTGTAGATGTTATTGAAGATGTAACGGGTGAAAAGCAGATTAATGCTGCTGGTTATTGCATCGGTGGTACTTTGCTGGCAACAACCTTGGCATATTATGCCGCTAAACGAATGCGTAATCGCATTAAGTCAGCGACATTCTTTACGACATTATTAGACTTCTCACAACCAGGTGAAATTGGTGCGTATGTCAATGATCCGATTATTTCGGCCATTGAAGCACAAAATGAAGCTAACGGTTATATGGATGGGCGCTCATTGAGTGTGACATTCAGTTTACTACGTGAGAATAGTCTGTATTGGAACTATTACATCAATAATTACCTTAAAGGTAATAGTCCGATCGATTTTGATCTGCTGTATTGGAATGGTGATAGTACTAATGTCGCGGTTGCTTGCCATAGCACTTTGCTTCGTCAATTCTACCTTGAAAATAAGCTGGTTGACCCTAAAGGATTTAAAGTGGGTGGGGTATATATTGATCTTGCTAAGATCAAAATACCAACATACTTTATTTCTACTCAGGAAGACCATATTGCCTTGTGGCAAGGTACATACCGCGGTGCACAAAACCTAGGTGGAAAATCAACGTTTGTTCTGGGTGAGTCAGGCCATATTGCTGGCATTGTTAATCATCCAGCAAAGAACAAGTACGGCTACTGGGTTAATGGCAAAAAAGCTGCGGATGCTGATACTTGGCTAAGCGGTGCTAAACGTGAAGAAGGTTCATGGTGGGGTCACTGGAATGGTTGGCTAG
This sequence comes from Photobacterium makurazakiensis, assembly GCF_050336715.1. NCBI lineage: Bacteria > Pseudomonadati > Pseudomonadota > Gammaproteobacteria > Vibrionales > Vibrionaceae > Photobacterium > Photobacterium makurazakiensis. The sequence continues at coordinate 1,617 of NZ_JAKJSJ010000116.1, read as the reverse complement.
CAGGCTTTGAGGAGGCTGAAGCAATTCAGGCTCGTCAGGCTGGCAATGATAACTACCCAGTATTGGCCGCTGCACCTGGTTCATATGTCTTGCAGAAGCTACCTATTGAAGTGTCTAACGCACTTGATAGCAAGGAAGAGCCTGCAAAAGAAGCATAATGGTAAAAATCATAATGCTAAAAAAACCAGCGATAAATCGCTGGTTTTTTATTTGCATATTATGGTTAATATTCTTTCTTCGCCATGGGGGAAAGCTATTCACGGCAAGAGAGGTTATTTATATTATTAAGTATCAAAGCTGACAATAAATTAGAATTTAATGGTCTTGCTATGAGAAAGTTCACAGCAAGACCAATTGTTCTATAGCTTGATGTATTTTAAGTTGAACGCGGATTTCAATTGAGCACCAATTGGCAGTACATCATTTATGTAATAGCTATTATAGTAATAATGAGCGTTAATTAGTGTTCGAGAGAAAGTTTATAGAAACTTGCCTTTGTGTAGTCACCGGCTTCGAAACCTTCATTTTTGCAACGAACAACACCAGTGCTACATTGATTATAAGCCCCTGCTTTGAAGAAAAACCAATCGTTTTGGTAACCAGCGTCGTATTTATTGCCCAAGTATTTACCTTTAGAAAGATCCATTGCAAACGATCGTGTAATTGGAGCTTTACTGTCTAGACTCTTGGTGAACTCCAAATACATTACGTCATCATCAACATGAACATCGTAACTGAAAATTTCACCTAATTTAATACCATCTTTAGGGTCTGCTTGACCAAACCTTAGCTTTGCCTGACCAAATACATTATGGGAGATATCTAAGCGACGGTGGTAGTCTTCATCGAGTGCATTATTCTCGTAGTTCCAGTAGATAGAACCATATTCATGATCGGGTAATTTTCGATAGAAAATCTTTAAGGGCTCATTTGTGCCTGCATGGATTTGACCTATTACGACAGAAAAAGAATCGTTATGTCTATGGTCACCACTTTTACTTACATGATCGACAGAGAGTGTTGCACTCATTCGGCCACCAATAGCCCCAAAGTTATCAGCTTCAGGATGCGAAGCGAGAACAAAATTGTTTTCGGGTTCGTAAGCACCAATATCATGTTTTTCTGAAATTAAAGCATGAAGCTCTGCACGAGCATTACTAGAATTCGGTGTCGTCATTGCTTTGTTGGGCGCGACAAATACCATTGCACCGTTATTTGGATCGGTATAGAACCATTCTTCGTGCTGAAAGCCGTTATTTAGCTGCTTTTTGGATATTTCCATCACTTTGCCTTTACGTTCAGGCTTGTCATCCTCCATCGGGATAACAATTTTCCACATTGATAAATCAAAGTTATCTGAAGGAGCTTTGTTAGAGTCAAGACTAGCGTGTGAAGCCGCAGAGAACGGGATGGATACTAATAGGGCAAGTAAGGTTTTATTATACTTTTTCATTATATCTCTCTTGTTTTGGGTTTGTGTAACCTTTCTGAATCAAGGCTAATAGTCAGAAAATAAACGAGATTTTTGACATAAGTTAAAGTACAGATGTTATTTATAACATGGAAATGAAATTATTGTATAACAATAATACAAATAAAGAATGAGCCTTATATACT
>NZ_JAKJSJ010000115.1:0-6581 GCF_050336715.1 Photobacterium makurazakiensis | reverse complement strand
CAGACGATGCTCATAACCCTAAAAGAATGAGCAATTTGGTGGCGTATTCTGCCTTAGGTCCCATACGCTGGCAAAAGAAAAAACAGTATGGAAAACGGAATGTGTCAGAGAATGCGATGCAACGTTATAAAACAATGATAGGCCCAAAATTACACAGCAGAGACTTTGAAAATCAACAACAAGAACTGATGCTAGGCGCATCAATATTAAATCGATTTACCCAGCTTGGTATGCCCGAGAGCTACCGAGTCGCCTAATAACATCAATAGACAGAGTGGATTGAGTACGGAAACAAAGCCGTGGCCGTATCGGTGTGCCGACCGAAGCCGGTTTGAAAACCATCAGCTATGACCAACTCCAGGAAGACTACGCGTTACGTTGGGGCGAGTATATCTCACCGAAGTCGTTCGCTAAGGTGATTCGATACTTGCAACGTGCGACTTACTTGTACAGTGAGCGCATTAATGTGTGCGTCGATGATGCCGAAGGTACAGTGCGCAGCGCAGCGGCTTACAAGCAATTCACCGAAGCTTTCTTTAGAGACATTAAAGTGGTGCGCTATCCTAATATTTGCGAGTTGATTATCGCCTCACGCAAACGCATGGAAAAGAAAGGCTTGCGTTTTGACTGGCTAAACTTCCGTACCATTGCTTCTGGCATTCAGGAGATCTACAACGCGACGCGCTGTAATGATTTTGCTAAGAACGTGGCCAACCTGTTCATAGCAACGCCCCACCACTCCCCTTCTCCACACTAGCTATAGAGAGGTATCCGCTTAACGGCGGAGGGTTTTGCACGTCTGTAGCGCATTTTTGGTTAAATATTCACCAACCCTTCCCGTGTTTACCAAAGTCTAACCTTTATGCTCGTCCCCTACCGATCGTTTTGAATCGTCTTTTCATGTTAAATCTAAAAGGGGGGTGCAATAAAAGAGTATAAGAAAAGAGCACAAAGATGGCATTAAAAAATGGACTGCGGTTATGTGTACTCCGTAGTTAAACTTCGTATATAAATAAATATTTAAGTAAACATTAGATAAGAAGTTAAGGTTCACTCTGGCTGCTACATACTTGTATGTAGAGCCAGTGTGAAGCCGACAAGCGATAGCGCGTCAGTCTCATACCCGAGTCTAGCTTGATCGATCCTACGACAACAGTCGCTTCGCTCCATGGTACCCACAGCCAGCATTAAACCAGGATGAATTAAAAAAGAACAACACCATCGCTGGCTGCGCTGAATCTTTCTTTTGTCATTCGACAGGAAACTACTGAGCATATACATAAGATTTAGTGGAACCACCAAAATAACCACGAGTCAAATCAACCAACAACGTACATCTTACTCGCTTCGCTCGCGCATTCTAGCAAGGCGAAGGGCCATTTTCGTGCCGTTGGTATGATCTATTCATTAAACTTAATCTGGAGGATAAGTCCTTATCTTACTCACTTCGTGAGCGCGTTCTGGTATTCGTCGCACAGCGACTCATGGGACTGAAAGTGACAGGGTAACTATCTTGATTTTCTGCGAAGATATTAAAGGTTGATCTGTGAATAGAGCTTACAAAAACATTGGTGATCACAATCATTATAAGGATTACTCTAGCTGATAAATGCCCCATTGTTAGTTTCGCCAAAAAAGCCACTCTCTCGGTCGGATGGGTTTTGACTAAACATAACTAATCTGAAACCCAAAGCTCATAAAGTACGAAAAATAGGTATCAGAGTGCAGTTGTTAGTTCAAAGCAAGTCATACCAAGTAACCCACTACCCTTGATTCTTTTCTCCCAAAGGTGACATTTCTATTTGGGAGAAAAGAGGACATTTTAAAATGGGATTGACATAAGAGTTATATGTGTTTTGGTCTGATATCTTTGGTGGAACTATTGTGTTAATACATTTACCATTAAGTGATGAAAAGAAATGGTTATGGGTGATTTGTGTTTTTTAAAAAGAAAAAAATAGAACAAGAAATAGATATTAATCAAGATTTTATTGATTCGCTGTACGATTCTCTTTCTGTCATTGAGTTTACGCCTAAAGGGGAAGTTTTAAATGCCAGTGATTTGTTTTTATCCTGTGTTGGATACCAAAAGCAAGAAATCATAGGCAAGCATCACTCTCTATTTTGTTCAGAAAAAATAGTGTCATCACCACAATACTCACAATTTTGGGTCGGTTTAGCTTCAGGAAAAAAACAGGGTGGAGTTTTCGCCCGACTTGATAAATTTGGAAAAGAAATATTCCTTGAGGCGGCTTATTTCCCGATATTCTCTGAAGGTAAAGTTATAAAAGTGGCTAAGGTTGCTTATGATGTTACCGAGCAACATGTAAGGAGCATTGAAGATGGTGATTTACTAAGTGCATTAGATCGAACGTTTGCAGTAATCACATTTTCAACTTCTGGAGAAGTTCTAAATGCAAATGAAGCATTCCTGAATGCTTTAGGTTATTCAAGCGATGAAGTCATGAGCAAGCATCATAAAATGTTTTGTTTTGATGAGTTCTACCAAGAAAATCCTAGTTTTTGGAGAGACTTGCAAGGTGGGCGAGCATTTAGTGGGCGTTTTTTAAGAAAATCAAAGCTAGGCGACAGGATTTGGATACAGGCATCTTACAACCCAATATTCAATGATAAAAATGAAGTATATAAAGTGGTTAAGTTCGCTACTGATATTACGCATGATGTTCTTCAAGAGGAGGCTTCAAAAGATGCCATATCGATTGCTTACACGACAGCCGTTGAAACTGAACAAGTAGCAACTGATGGTAAGGGGTCAATAAACCAAGCTCAAGAACAATCATTAGGTGTGGTTCAACAAGTGGAAAGCTCCGTAGAACTAATAAATAAGCTCAATGAACTCTCAACTAAAATTGAAAATATAGTCCAAGTTATTGGCAGCATTGCTGATCAAACGAACTTACTAGCTTTAAATGCAGCAATAGAAGCAGCAAGAGCTGGTGAATATGGACGTGGTTTTGCTGTTGTGGCTGATGAGGTTAGGGTTTTAGCTTCCAAGACATCTGGATCAACGGGTGAGATAAGTCGAGTTGTCTCTGAGAATGTCATGCTGACGAATCAAATCTCCGAATCAATGGGGAAAATTAGAGTATCTTCAATAGATACAAATGAACAACTTTACTCCGTATCTTCTGTGATAGATGAGATACAGAGAGGTGCAGAGGATGTAGCTAAAAATATGTCCAATTTAACGTAACGTCACTTAGTGCGCACCTAAACAAATACCTTTGCTAGTGCGATGCTACTCATCGCATTAGCACTTCACAAGTAAATTTTCCATACCTGTAGTTATTGATGGTTTGCTAATTTAGAGAAAGCGCTGGCACATTTTTGTCCAACAGTTTCTTACGCGAAGCTGTATAGCTCCAATAAGCTCTGGAAACAACGCTCAGGTTGGCGAGGCTTACGCCATGATTAAAGCGTTAAACAAGCTTACAGGGTTAGGTATGCCTAAAACTTGTCGTATTGACGAAGAAACACACAAAGCGGGTCAAATTTGTCTCTCCCCTGAATTACGATACAAAGCCTTCATCAATTGTGGTTCTCTCACCTTCTTAATTGATGAAGGACGAATAGTAAAAAACGTATTATGTAGGGCAGCTGAAAAAGATATTATTCGATTAATCTTAAATTACACCTTTACAAAGGAGAGGTAATGGGCAATAATGGCGTTGCTCTGTTGTTCAGAGTTATTAAATGAAACATCCAGTTGTAAAAGTAAAACCCTCAGAATTCCTTCGTTATTGTTGTTTTCCTCAGTGTTTCCCTTAGCTTCGTAGATACATTAAATAATTCCAGCTCTCAGCGCATCGCATTTCGCGATTAATTTTTATTTTATATAAGGGACACAATATGTCTAACAAAACAAATGGCGTAGTAAAGTGGTTTAACGAAGAGAAAGGTTTTGGCTTTTTAACTCAAAACAACGGCGGTGCTGACGTCTTCGTTCACTTCCGTGCAATCGCTTCTGAAGGTTTCAAAACTCTTAACGAAGGTCAAGCAGTGTCTTTCGAAGTAGAGCAAGGCCAAAAAGGTCTTCAAGCTGCAAACGTTGTAGCTGCATAAGATTTAAATAAGCGTGAGCGGAAATACCGCTTGCGCTACTTTCCTCATATTAAAGTACTTATTTATAACACCCCACGAAAATATCCAACATTATCCCAATACTTTTTGTATTTGTCGTTACGTTTCTTATTTACTTCGTTTATTATAAATATTATTAATATACTCCAATGGTAGTGTTTATAAAATACTGCTAGCTTCGTTATATCTAACGAAAATAAATAAGGTTCAACCATGTCTCGAACAACAGGCCGTAGACTTTTTTGGTTTCAACAACAAAAGAAAAAAACAACGATAAATAAGAAATAGGAATAGTATGAAGATCACATTTAATCTATTTAGAGATAACCTTTCTTGGGATAGGATTATTCACCAACTTAATGGTGATGTTTTAAGGCGACACGTTTTAGTGAGCGGAAACGTGGATGATATGAATGTGAAGTTTTCATATTGCGAAGCGACTTTAACAGGCAGTATTACTGATCAACATGATTGCGTACTTGGTAATTTTAGTGTTTTGGCTTAACTAACAACCTCATCGAAAGCATAAGCTCATAATTAATCTTACTAATAATTGATACACTGTTGTCCGACTGAGTCCTAGCTCTTTGCTGATTGTGTGTTTGATATATAACTTCCTAAACGCTCCCTGATTTCATTGTGAACCGGCAATATATTTTGATCCGCACATACAAAGCTAAACAGGTTTCTATACCTATAGTTCTCCATTATTTTTTAATCTTGAAAATTCACTGGACCAGCTTTGTCCAAAAATTATTCAGCATCGAGTTGACTAATTATTTTTGCGTCTTAAAATATTTACATGAATATTCACTAAAATAATCCTTTACATATAATAAATAAAATACAATAATATCCTCGCTCTGCTGTTCAGAGTTATTAAATGAAACATCAGTTGTAAAAGTAAAACCCTCAGAATTCCTTCGTTATTGTTGTTGTCCTCAGTGTTTCCCTTAGCTTCATAGATACATTAAATAATTCAAGCTCCAGCGCGTCGCAATTTCAGCGATTAATTTTATTATATAAGGGACAATCTATGTCTAATAAAACAACTGGTTCTGTAAAATGGTTTAACGAAACTAAAGGCTTTGGCTTTTTGACTCAAGATAATGGTGGTGATGACGTATTTGTACACTTCAACGCCATTGTTTCAGAAGGCTTCAAGACTCTAATTGAAGGTCAAAAGGTTTTTTTCAATGTAGAGCAAGGTCAGAAAGGCCTTCAAGCAGCAGATGTTGTTGTTGCTTAACTGATATTTAAATAGAGGTGCTTGACACCACCTCTAGACTCTTACCCCCTCAAAATAGCCAATCAATGTTTTTCCTCTGTAAAAGATATATTTTTCACGATCTTATTTTTTGGACAAACGATTAATAAAATAAAATAAACTAGAAGATAATTATGCCAACATTTAATATTAAGTATATCAACGAGAAAAATAACACATTAAAATTAGAAACTGTCTTTATGCGTGGTTTAAAAGGCGCAAAAATATCAGCATCTTCTTGTGCGCCATTTTGTACAAATAGAATTGAACTTAGAAATATTCTTGGAACACTATTAGCATATAAAGAGAACGGGATTTGGCTTAATGATGCCAGCGTGTAAATTATAACCAAATAGACTCCAATGAATGTATTAAAAGTAAATATAACCTATATTATTAATTAAAAGTATTCAAACCGTATCCCTTTTAAATTCCTATTTAATTCTCATATCTTAACGTCTGTATCGTAATCAGAATGTACTGTGTTTCTACTGACTTGCATCATCAATACTGGATGCCAGGTTAAGATATTTGGTTCTGTCGTAAACTTTGAGTCTTTAAGTTAATATTTTCTTGATTTCTATTCATGATACTGATTCTTAATGTTTGAAGGCTGCCACTTTCCCTCTGAAGTTATTCTCGAAACCGCACGTTATTATTTCGCCTATAAACTCAGTTATCGTGAAATTGAAGAGATTCAATTAGAGCGCGGAGTTGTTGTGGAGCACGCCACTATTAATCGTTAGGTAATCAAATTCACTCCAGCATTAGAGCACAGAGCGAGGCGTAGAAAGAAGCCCGTGTCTGACTCGTGGCGAATGGATTGTCGGAGGACAATTAACTTTGATCGGAAATGTGCCTTTTCAAGGGCTTTGTTTCCGTACTCAATCCACTCTGTCTATTGATGTTATTAGGCGACTCGGTAGCTCTCGGGCATACCAAGCTGGGTAAATCGATTTAATATTGATGCGCCTAGCATCGGCTTTGTTTCCGTACTCAATCCACTCTGTCTATTGATGTTATTAGGCGACTCGGTAGCTCTCGGGCATACCAAGCTGGGTAAATCGATTTAATATTGATGCGCCTAGCATCAGTTCTTGTTGTTGATTTTCAAAGTCTCTGCTGTGTAATTTTGGGCCTATCATTGTTTTATAACGTTGCATCGCATTCTCTGACACATTCCGTTTTCCATACTGTTTTTTCTTTTGCCAGC
>NZ_JAKJSJ010000114.1:0-6981 GCF_050336715.1 Photobacterium makurazakiensis | reverse complement strand
AGCTTAACACTGTATAAAATAGACTGTGCTTTGTGTCTTATTATTATAAAATTGGATTTCTTCATAACCATTGGCTACTTTAGTCTTTTTTAAATTTCTACCATGAATACTAAACAAATGCACATAACCTAAATGAACTTTCTTAATTAAGTTATTATTTAAAGGTTCTTCCTCCCAGTTTTTTAATGAAAATATTAAGTTTTATGATGTTATTTTTAGTGAGTGCTCCTATTTGTTTTTGTGGTGGGGTGAATTTATTTTTCTTTCTTTTATAGCGATATTGATGGTTCTGAGTGGCTAGAGAACGCTATCGGTCTTAGGTCTGTAGTACTGATTGATTACAATTCATCACGCTGAAGGGCCTACAGTCATTCCATTTTGGTTTCGTCCATAGCGAAATTGAAAATCCATGTTCTTTCAGTATTCGTGCAACGTTGGCTGCTACAACCACAGAGAAGCAAACAGTACAGGGCGTAGTTGAGTATGCTAGTAGAACAAGAGGTGGCTCGGTAAATGACGAAGTGCGAGTTGATTATGTTGATGCAGACACGACCTGCTGAGTTGGTTGTCGGTGATGCAGCTTACTTCACTGCGATGGTAAAGTGTCTCTGTTCTATATAACGGATCGTGATATTCATACTGGTGGTCACACTGTTAGTTTTAGCCGAGTGAACCTCTATTAATGTAAGCAGCCCCTGTGGCTCTGTTGCAGGGGCTTTTCTTATCTTGAGTACTTAATTGATGTTAGAAATCGGCTTCAAAGGTTAGTTTTACAATGTCGAAATAGGTTTTGCCCGCTTCGCCATGCTCCTTTATCCCATTTAGAGTGAAGTCTATGTAACCAGGGTATTCATAAGTGCTTCCGGTAAATTCAGTACCTTCAATATAGGCAGGGATATCGTGGCGTAATTCAAAAGTCTTACCTTGCTCGGGAAATCTGGCTTTGGTGCTCAATTCCATTTGGGTACTGGAAAATTTACAACTGCCCTCTGGTGTGGCGGCATTCGAGTTACCACATTGCATTGTGATGCTATAACGTTCGTTGCTCTGGGCTCGAAAGCGCACTTCGCCGGTGAGAATATCGTCATCCTGATAGGGCGGTGACAATGATACTGAGCTATGGGGCATGTTTATCTTGAAAACATGGCCAATTACCAGGCTTAGATTGGGGATGAAGGGCGAGGTTTTAGTTCCGTTGTTAGTGTGCGACGTCATTTCAATTTCACTGCTTTTGAATTGGTAGCCGCCACGTGTAGAGTAGATCCCTGGCTTGACAGAGTCTGGATTAAGCAGCTCGAAGGCGAGGGTGTAATAAATTGAAACGGTATAATTTAAATGGTGATCTATTATTACCGTCCCTTCTGTACCTAAGCTTTTCTCTCCGAATAAATTTTGGCGATGTACGCTACTAGCGCATGTATTTCCTGCCACGTATCCTGCGCCTCCAAAATTTTTCCCCGCTGTTTTATGCGTGCCCAAAGGGCTCACTTTTATTTGTGCTGTGCCGTTACCGTTTCTTTCATATAAGGTGATGTAGGCTGGTTGATCGACGGTTGCTCTATAACCCCAGGACGCGCTGCCCATTACAGAGCCTGATACCTTATATTTTTTTGCATAGGCATTGTTTTCGCCACATAAAGGCGAGCCAGCACCTACTTGTGGGAACAGGTAGCTCCCAGTGGTCTCAGGCGTGTAATGCAGTAGCCCGACAGGTAGGGTGAACTGTGCCGCTTGTATGAGACCAGACCAGAGAGCAAAATAGCAGGCGCTAGCCAAAAATATAATCGATCTAGTCATTTTTAACTGACCCACTTTAAATTTCCTCACCTTTAATTGACTCATTATGAATTTATCCATCTTGGCAACCAACCTTACCTAAATACACGAACTCTTGGCTGTTACTGGCCGTGAGGTTATCATCAAGATCGACGGTACACATTGAACGGCCTTCACCATCGAGTAGCTCTATCACTGGATACTGCCGAGATACCGTTAGCTGGAAATACTCTTCGTTGTTGAGACCCTGTACATCAACCGTTGATTCGTGATTGCTTATTGTGACTTTAGATTCGTGATTGTTAAGCGTGACGCTGTTACCGTTAAAGTCATCGAAGTCGATATAGCCTGCAGCCTCGAAAGTTTGTCTTGGGTTAATGTTCAAGAACGCAAAGTTACCCTTGTACAACACGTAGGCGTGGCTATAGTCATCAATGACCGCGTTCGATGAGTTGATGTACATGCTGCTTTCGGAGAAGCTAGGCATGGCCACTAAGGTATTACTTTCTTTGAGTTTTACCGAGGTTCCACCACTGACATCGGCACGTACTTCGATATTGCTATCTGGTTGGGTATCCATTTTAATGATTACACCAGAGTTGGCACTGTTACGGTCAAAGGCATATTGAGTACCCGAGAAATACACGTTACCGCTAGCCCGGCCATATTGGTTACTGTTGTAGGTTCCTTGCTGTGCATCACGGTATACATATCCACCGAGATAGGCATTGGTGCTGTCGAACTTGAAATTGGCATCAGCACCGACACGTGCAAATGCTTCACCTCCGCCAGCGTTGAACGTTAGGTGGTTCAACTTGCTCTCTTTCGTCCCTTGCTTTGCGAGGATGACTTCGCCATAGGATGATTCGCGTTGACCGGTATAAGTGAAGTTGGTACTCAGTGAATAGTCACGGTTTGGCCCGAGTTCGAAGTTGAGTGATAAGGTCGCCAGAAGATCATCGGTAGACGATGTACCCAGTGATGTACTCAGCTTAGCCAAAACCCCGAACAGGTGAACGCTGTTTTGGTTTTCGATATTAAGCTCAGCGTAATCCTCACGGTAATAGGGTGTGTTCACCTTCGATGAGTGGGCATTAAGCATAAATAGATTTGAGTATTGGCTGTTTGGCATCAATGAGACATTGAAAAAATACGATCGACTTTCAGTATTGAGCAACTCACTAAAGCGGTAGCTGAGATTGCTGTTTATCATTTTCCCCAGCAACATACCGGTGTAGTTAGTCTGTAGATTCACGCCCCAATCTTTTGACTGGGTATTGAATTCAGCCGACAGTTCAACTCCTAAAGGAAAAGCGGGTTGATAGCCGATGGTTGACTGTAAATATTGTGCACTGCCGATGCTCAATACTGACAATGAGCTGGTTGTGAAATTGCTTATTTTTGACTGGTAGGAAAAGCCCGCTGTCAGATCGTCGTAATCGCCGTCCAGCACATCTGTTTTTTTTGGGGCCGTATTCATCATACCTAATGCGAGAGTAAATCCATTATCAGTTAACGAGTTACTTACCGTGTCTGTGATCGATTCTAGCTCTTCTCCACTGAGTGACTTTCGTTCGATAGATACGTCATACACGCCGATCGGAAAATCAGTCACTGGGATTTGTGCCATACCCGCGCTAGCACGGCTAATATAGAGTAAGCGCCCGTCCCGATAGACTTCAATCATACCGGTAAACGGCATGAATACCTGCAGAGGCAAGCCTGTACCTTGCTGCTTATTCTTGAACGTTTCGCTGGTCGATGAGTACCAGCCACCTAACATGTTGCGACTTGGGATCACCCCGATACTCGAGTTGAATAGGCCGTTCTGTCCCGATGGTTTGAAGCCCAGCTCGTGTTTTTCCCCAGTGAAGGTACGCGAGCCTAATAGTCTACCAACACTTACCGAGTTGTTACCGTTGTGACGGTCGAAAATCGGTTCGGCTTCTAGTAAGTATTCCCCATACGAGACTTGGCTGGTTAGCGACAAAGAGCCATTGGAGTCGTCACTTTCGGTAAAGTTAGCGCTATACCTCACACTGCCACTAACAGTATCCATTGAGCTTTGGCTGATGTGTTTTCTTTCCTGCTCACCCGTCTCACGATCAGTATTGATACCAAATTGCTTGTTCAGTGCCACTACCGAGTTATCATCCGGCTGCAGGTAGACTAGCAGTACCTTGTCTTCGTACTTTTCATGCAATGTGAAACTCATTGTTTTACAGATGGCTGGGTTAGCAACGAGGTTGCTTATCAGTTCGCTTGATACGCAATAATATGTAGTCTCGAGTTCGAACTCGTCATTGCCCGATCGGTAGCGTTTTTCACCATTCTCAGATAAAACAATGTCACCATTATCAATTGTTTTATCTAAATACAGCAGTTCGGTCGGGGTTGCCTCGCGGCTCAGTAAACCCTCGAAGCCTGCCGGAGTTAAAAAGTTAAAGTCGGTAGGTGAATTAATTGCGCCATTCTGCGCAGCAATAGCTTGACTGCATTGCAGGGCAGCCAAGACTATGAATGTTTTTTTTATTATCTGAGTCATAGGCTTAATTAACTTAGCGGTTGGTGATAGTTTTCTTTCCAACACTTGGCTCGAGCAAATTACATTCCCATGTTAATTTGCTGTCTCCCTTTATCATTGATTTTAAATCAATGCTTCGTTTGGGTGGAAGACGAAATTCGGTATATACTTTGCAGTCGTTACCCCTGCAGATATTACAGTTTTGCAGCAGTGTTATACTGTCTCCGCTATTGGTAAGCTTGGTGTTATTGATATCAAGCTGATACATCGGGTTTGATTTTATAACGGTGGCAAATGAGGTTGAAGAAATAGAAAAAAATAGAGCAGCTTTATTCTCATCATTACTTTCATCGCCGGTATACTCAACTTCTGTAATTGGATAAAATCGAATTTTATAATTTCGATCCTCATCCAATACTTTTCCGGAATATATCGCCCTTACATTGGTTCGACCATTAGGCGGAATGGCCATTTTTTCTGGCAGAACTATCAAATTATCATTTTTTAATTTTCCATCTATTTCAATGAGTTTTTCGTTACCTGTTCCTATACTATCTGGCTCAATATAATAAACGCTGACTTTTACAAACCTTGGGCTGTTTTTATCGGTATTGGTGACCTGTATTAGTGATGAAGAGCTTGATCCATCAGATTTTAATATGCTGACCTTGTTTGGTACGGATATCTGCATGACACTAGCAGATGTTGGTACGCTGAATATAATAATGAATGGTAATAATGTACGAAGGAGAAAGTTAGGAGTTATCATGATTTATCCAAGCGAAAATATGGGGTGTATCACACCCCATATTCGAAAGTAAGTTTAACTAGTCTTTGGATGTTCTTTGAATTGATGTTAGAAGTTATCTTCAAGCACCATATTAACTACGCCAGCATACAGCCCTGTCTGGGTGTATGAACCGGGTTTTGGGCCGACTTCTAAATTGAAGATGTGGGTTTGTTGATCGGGATCTTCCGCCCCAGTTGTGTTATTGACGATTCCCGTTAGAGTTGGGCCTAATTCTCTCTCATTTAGCTTTACGAGAAGAGGCACTTTATTATTGCCACTAACCAAAGCGGCCTCTTGGTTAAGTTGAGCCGAAAGGCCTTTTGATGTTGATGCCTCTAGTTGAATGGTATATGTCAGGAAAGTATTATTGTCTGCATCATACGGTAATTCGATGTCTGTAGGCCAAGCACCATAGCTTGGTGCAACCGTAAATGTTGCCGAGGGAATTGTCGCATTGACGTTGATGACTTTATTAATCTTGTCACCAGCTGCTGCGTGGGCTGTACCAGTTGAAATTAATGCAGATAAAATTAGTGATGAAAGAACAGATGTTTTTTTATTAAGCATGAAACTTACCTTTTTATTTTGTCAGTTTAATATAAAGTTGATTCTATATATTCTATATATTGAAGATAGTTAAGTTTTATTAGTTGATGTTAATTTAGATTAATGGTTCATGTAAATGTCATTTATAAAGGTTTTTATTTTTTTCTGTTGGATAAACTTCAACAATGTCGCTAAGTACAAAACCAATCCTTGGTACTGTGATGATTATATTTCCATCAGTGATTTTTTTAACTTTCTTCCTTAAGGTACAAACAAGTTGGTTTAAATTTGTTGTGGTTGGAATAACCCCTCTTCCTCGCCATACTTCATTTTCTATTTGTGCTCTCTCAACACTTTTTCCTGCATGAGAACATAGTAACTTAAACATTTCTGCTTCAGTTGTGGTTAATTTTATTTTGTCATCATTCGTGTTTCTTTTTATAACTCTTTCTATCGGAAAAAAAACGCACTCTATGCTTTCACCAATATTTATCTCATATATTGAACTCATGATTTAGTCCATTTGCTGTTCGGTTGTAGACTATGGTCGTGTTGTTTTTGTTGTTAACTCTTTCTTGGTTTTTATACTAATCACCTAAACTTTTTATGCCAATAAGAATGGTTATTTTATAAGGTTCATTATCACAAAAAATGGGTTCAAGGTTATACTAGCGGAAAAAACCAGAGTAAATACTCTGGTTTTTGTTACTGTTTTAGCAGATGTATTAAATTGTAAAGTCGATACCTAGTTTCAGTGCTTTGACTGGCTTTGGTGCGCCACTCCAGCTCTGTGCATAAACTATTACCGACTCTTTCGTACGATAATTACCGGCAGGTAGATCTGGATTGTCTGCTGCATTTACTGTTGCTTTAAATGCGCCGTAGCCATTTTGGACCCCATCGTTCATTCGTATGTTTCTGCCTCGAAAGTTTTTATTCCCGCGTATTTTGGCGGTGAATGCTTCGCCCTTATCGTTTACGACTTTTACATCAAAGAACGAGGTGCCGGCTGTACCGTTCCAAACCGAACGGTCTGGGCTCGAGGCATCGGCATGCACCACATTGTCTTGTGGCGGTACGTAGAAGAACACACTTTTCTGGCTTGGCTGTGATAGCGCATAGTTTTCCGACCAGCTACCCAGTTCAATGCTGTCTTGCTCAATATTGAAGTCAAGGTTAACGTCAAGCTGGATCTTCGATACCGGATCTGGTGCGCCGCTCCAGCTCATGCCGTATATCGTAACAGGTTGTTTGGCGGTGTAGGTACCTTTGGGTAAATGCATGTTATCGGCATAACTAAAGGTAGAATAAAAAGAGCCGTGACCGTTCTGTACGCCATCATTCA
>NZ_JAKJSJ010000113.1:0-7153 GCF_050336715.1 Photobacterium makurazakiensis | reverse complement strand
ATTTAATAGATTAAATCATTGCTTTTTATGCCTTCTAAGCACAACTAGGTGCATGGAATTGACAGTTTTTGGCTACCAATAATCAATAATTTGACAACAAGTTAACGTAAAAAAGTTGGCGGAAATCAGCAAGTTGGCTTAAACTTGACTCTAGTTGAGATTGAGTGCGCATTTAGTCGCTTTATTACGTCAAATACGTGCTTCTAATCTTACTTCACTAATTCGCTGTAGTCATACATTCCGTGTGGCTGCAATCCGTTCAACATAGTCTTGAGGGAATTATCTATGGCGCTCACAAAAGCCGATTTGGCTGAGAACCTGTTTGAGAATGTTGGATTAAGCAAACGGGACGCCAAGGATACGGTGGAAGTCTTCTTTGAAGAAATTAGGAAAGCGCTTGAATGTGGCGAGCAAGTTAAGTTATCAGGTTTTGGTAACTTTGACTTACGCGACAAAAACGAGCGTCCAGGAAGAAATCCTAAAACGGGTGAAGATATTCCAATCTCTGCTCGCCGTGTTGTTACTTTCCGCCCGGGTCAAAAACTGAAAGCACGCGTAGAAGATATCGAAATCGAACAGTAATCGCTTCTGCTTCAGCAAATAATATAGAACCCAAGCAAGATGTGTAGAACTTGCTTGGGTTTATTTTTTGTATTTTACTCTGCCATCTGCCATCTGCCATCTGCCATCTGCCATCTGCTACGTTTTAATTACCCTATTTAACACTTCATATAACAATTAAGTTACAAATATTTGACTCTACGATATAGTGTTGATGGTGGAATCACCCAATATTTTGCTTTGGTGGTGCTAGATTAACAGGGAGACGTTAAATGAGCATGTTGCAGCAGGTGAAGGCAGGAAACTTTCTAGAAGCTACATTAAATTCAGAAATGGTATTTGAGTCAGGGCAGTGGATTACGGCATCAGGTGTTCAATGTGAATTGCTAGCCAGAGGTGTGTTACAAATAACGCCGACACAGCCTCTAGAGCATGAAAAAAGTATTGTATTATCTTCGGGTGTACATGGTAATGAAACAAGCCCTATAGAGCTAGTACAACGCCTTGCTCGATGTATCTTACAAAGTGACGTAACCCCTCGCCATCGGTTACTGCTGATTATCGCTCACCCTAAAGCAATAATTAATAAAACCCGCTTCATTGATGAGAACATGAATCGGTTATTTCAAACTCGAAATGAAGAACGAAACATTGATTGTATTACGGCTAATCACCTGCAGGATGCTGTGGATCATTTCTATTTATCTTCACCAACGAACCGCCGGTGGCATTTAGACCTACATTGTGCAATTAGAGGTTCAGCGCATTACACGTTTGCGGTTAGCCCTTACACCGTGAATCCGACGAGAAATATTGATCTCTTTACCTATTTGCAGGTAGCGAATATAGAGGCTGCATTACTTTCTAATACACCGTCATCAACATTTAGTTGGTTCAGTGCAGAATTTTATAGCGCTCAGGCTTTAACGTTAGAGCTAGGCCGTGTCGCTGATTTTGGTGAAAATGACTTAGAAAAATTAGAAAGCTTCTATCAAGCGACGGTGAAATTGATCACCCAACCGTCTGTTATCGATAAATGGGATGATGGCACTGTAAGTATTTATAAAGTCACCCGAACGCTAATAAAGCATTCAGAGGCATTTAGATTTAACTTCCCTGATAACCAAGCGAACTTTTCTTTTTTTGAGCATGGCAAGCAGTTAGCCAGTGATGATAAAACCGAATACTTTGCACTAGAAGGGGGAGAGTCAGTTGTTTTCCCAAATGTAAATGTAGCGATAGGCCAACGCGCGTGTTTACTTGTCCAAGAAACCAAGGTCAACGTTGTTGACCAAGTGACAATCATTCCTAACTAAGCTCGGATGTTAGGTAAACCAGAATAAAATTTCTATCAATATCACAAAGCCCACACTTTATATGAGTGAACTGCTTCTCAATAGGCGCATTAGTCATGCATAGTAGCGAACAGCCGTGATAAATGAGAGCCTGAAAATGCCAACTAAAAATGATGAAGCGTCAAAGCAAATACTGTCGACAAAAGAGCGAATGCGAAGTCAAAAAATCTATATGTGTGATGATGAAGACTTGATGGCAGAGCAAGAACAGTGCTTAGAAATACTCTATGATTTTAATCATACTCGTCCGTCAGAAGGTAAAAAGCGTGCCGCGATTTTAAATGACTTGTTGGCTGAAGTTGGTGAGGGCTGTTATATCGAACCGCCTTTACGGGCGAATTGGGGCAAACATACCCATTTAGGTAATCATGTTTATGCTAACTTCAACCTTACCTTGGTGGACGATACTGATATTTATATTGGTGATCATGTCATGATTGCACCCAATGTGACCATTGCCACCGCGGGGCACCCAATAGATCCAGATCTTCGTCGGCAAGTTGCACAGTTTAATATTCCTGTTCATATCGGTAATAATGTTTGGATCGGGGCAGGCTCCGTGATACTTCCTGGTGTTCACATCGGTGAGAATACGGTGATAGGAGCAGGAAGTGTTGTGACAAAAGATATACCAGAGAATGTTGTGGCAGTTGGTAACCCTTGCCGTGTGTTACGAAGCATAAACGACCGAGATAAAGAGTATTATTATAAAGACATGAAAATTGACCTATAACCATGCCTAGGTGAGTAGAGTTGCTTAGATTCTGCGGTATTCTTTGTTGTGCTGGCTTTCCATTTGAACATTGAAACGGTATGGTAAAGCGTCTATTTTTATTGTGTTTTTTTCATGCTGTTAAATGAACTTCTTTCCCGTCGTCAAGCGAGGTGGCGTTTAGGTTTCACCTTCGCTGGCATAGCATTGCTTATCGCATGTTTCTTATCGTTATCTGTTGGTGAGATTTTTATTTTACCGTGGATGCCTGAAGGTTTATTAGAGCAGCAGCTTTTACTTCAACTAAGGCTACCGCGTTTGCTTGCAGCCTTAGCTATTGGGGCGTCGCTCGCCGCTTCTGGAGCCGTGTTACAAGTATTGCTGGGTAATCCCCTCGCGGAACCAGGCGTGTTGGGCATCTCTGGTGGTGCTAGTTTGGCTTTGGTCATATTAATGTTTGCTCTGCCTTTTGTACCAAGCCCTATGCTAACCATGGCTGCAGCCATGATTGGTGCATTGTGTTTTACTTTGGTGTTGGTTGGGCTCTCGCGCCGTCGGAAAGTATCTACTGCTCGTTTATTACTGATAGGCGTAGCTTTGGGTATTCTTTCTGGTGCCGTAGTAACGTGGGCATTCTATTTTAGTGATGATCTGAGTTTACGAATGTTGATGTACTGGTTGATGGGTAGCGTCGCTGGGGTAAGCTGGTCGCAGTTAATTTTATTATCTATCGTCACACCCGTACTGATATGGCTATGTCTGCAAGGTAAGAAACTAGATCTATTAATGCTTGGAGAGAATCAAGCTAAGCAGTTAGGCCTTGACGTAGCTTCGTTTCGTTGGCGTTTGATATTAATTGTTTCGTTATTAGTAGGTGCATCGGTTGCATTAGGAGGAGTGATCGGTTTTATCGGTTTAGTTATTCCTCATTTACTTCGTTTAAGCTTAGGTACTGAAAATCGCTACCTTTTGCCGCTATCTGCGTTAACTGGCGCATTGCTGTTAGCACTGGCCGATACACTTTCTCGAATTTTACTGCCGTCGGCTGAGTTACCTGTTGGGGTTGTTATCACCAGCATTGGGGCTCCAGTATTTATTTGGATGCTACTCCGCTCACATATTGATTAAATGAGGCTGAATATGACCCAAAGTGAAGAAAGTAAGCCTGTTGTCATTTCGGCAAAAAATTTGTCAATGCCGCCACGTTTACTACCTGTTTCGTTTGAGGTTAAAGAAGGTGAAATTGTTCACCTAATTGGCCCAAATGGTAGCGGTAAAAGTACCGCTATTTCCATGCTGTCCGGGTTAGTGGAACCGGAAGGCGAAGTCATACTCGCAGGTACCCCGCTAAAAGAATACGACTTACAAATGCTGGCGCAAATTCGTTGCTATCTTGCTCAACAAGATAAGCCAGCATTTTCAGTCGGTGTATATCACTTTTTGTCGTTATCATTATCAGCACTTGGCGAGCTAGATTCAGATAAAATACAGCAAGCGCTGGATGAGATATGCGGTGCTTTGAAAATATCAGATAAGCTAAACCGCAATATTCAGCAACTATCGGGTGGTGAATGGCAGCGAGTTCGCTTAGCGGCTGCGTGTTTGCAAGTTTGGCCAAGCTTAAATCCCCACGCTAAATTATTGTTACTGGATGAACCGGCTGCAGCACTCGATATCGGGCAAGAAGCAACCATGTATAAGCTAATTCGGCAGATTGCGAACAAAGGTATCGCGGTTGTCATGGCAAACCATGATCTAAATCGAAGCTTAAAAGAAGCAGATAAAGTCCTATTATTAAATAATGGTTCATGTGTGGTAAAAGGAAAGCCTGAAGTAGTAATGACAGTTGAGACATTAGAGGAAGTATTTGCGACCCAAATACAAAGAATTAATCATGATGGCCAAGCATGTTTATTATTTACGGATTAATCTTCTACTGTCTTACTAAGTATTAAGGAGAAAAAATGCACATTCCTAGCTGGGATCTTTCAATTGCATATAAGGATCTGGATGATCC
Organism: Photobacterium makurazakiensis; assembly: GCF_050336715.1. Taxonomy (NCBI): domain Bacteria; kingdom Pseudomonadati; phylum Pseudomonadota; class Gammaproteobacteria; order Vibrionales; family Vibrionaceae; genus Photobacterium; species Photobacterium makurazakiensis. The sequence continues at coordinate 2,508 of NZ_JAKJSJ010000113.1, read as the reverse complement.
CAAAATAGACCTTGATTTATCAAACGTAGCACAGCGACTTGTGCAGTTTAATAGTCTAAGTGTTGATTCCATACCAGATCTGGCGAATGCTCTATCATTGGATCACGATCTTTCAATTGTAGTCTCGACAGTTTCTAATTACGCAAATTGCATTCTTTCTGTTGATGCCACTAATGTTCCTGCTAAGCAACTTTCTGGGCGAGTAGATAAGCTTGCCTCTGAGCTTGAGCAAGCTTTCAATCCTTTCCTGCAAGCAGTTATAAATCTCGAGGCAACAGCTTACGAAACGCTTTTAGCTGGTGAGGGTTTATTGCCATACCGCTTTCAGCTAGATCGCGAGCGCTTATTGAAAGATCAATTGCTATCGGTTGAAGAAGAGCAATTACTGTCAGCAATGAACATTGATGGCCGTAACGCCTGGGGACGTTTATACGATAACTTAACAGGAAGCTTAAAAGTTACCTTGGTACTTCCTGATGGGAGTCGTGAGATAGTAGGGCTCTCTCAGGCGGCAAGTTTGTTATATGGGCCAGATTCACTACGTCGCGAACCTGCATGGAAAGCAATTTCTGAGGCGATGACGATACATCAAGAAAGCTTCGCGGCTATTTTGAATGCATTAGCTGGTGGGCGTTTGACTGAATATGAAAAGCGGAGCCATACAGCACCGGTACACTTTTTGTCACCAGCGTTACATCAAGGTCGAATCGATAACGCAACGCTCGATGCAATGATGGCGACAGCAAAAGCGAATCGTTCGGTCGGTCAAAAAGCTGCTCTGCAAATGGCTAAACTCTTTGGTACCAAAAAACTGAAACCTTGGGATGAAATGGCATCAATGCCAGCACCACAAGGGACAGAAGGGCATTGTTATAGTTTTGATCAAGGTATCGAGATTATTCGAGATGCATTCGCGGATGTTGACCCTGAGATGGCTGACTTTGTCGATATGATGGTTGCGAAAAAATTAATAGATGCCGCACCTCAGCCCAATAAACGTTTAGGGGCATTTTGTACTAAATTTGCCGACAGTCGTACGCCGTTAGTGTTCATGACATGGGGCGGCAGTATGTCTGATGTTTTGACGCTAGCCCATGAATTAGGCCATGCATTCCATAATTGGGTGATGAAGTCGATCCCTCGCCAACAATCGAGTTATCCGATGACATTGGCTGAAACGGCCTCTATTTTTGCCGAGAACGTTGTACGTGACGCGTTAATGGAAAAAGCGAAAAGTGAGCAAGATAAATTACAGATGCTGTGGGAAGAAGCCCAGTCGGCACTTGCTCTATTAATCAATATTCCAGTACGTTATGAGTTTGAGAAAGCATTTTACGAACAGCGTCAGGAAGGGGAGTTGACGCCAGAGCAGCTTAAAGAATTAATGGCTGAAAAATGGCAAGCCTGGTATGGCGATGCTATGGAAGAAACCAATGACATGTTTTGGGCAAGTAAGCTGCATTTCAGCATTGCTGAAATTAGTTTCTACAATTATCCCTATTTGTTTGGATACCTTTTCAGCAAAGGCGTTTACGCCCAGCGAGAAGTTAAAGGTGATTCATTCTATGACGACTATAAAGCATTATTACGTGATACAGGCTCGATGACCGCGGAAGAGGTTGTGGAAAAACACTTAGGGATGGATATTAAGCAGCCTGAATTCTGGCAGCAAAGTATCGACATGGTTGCAAAGCAAGTTGACGAACTGGAACAACGGTTAACTCAATTAAAAAACTAGCCTGAAAGTTAATGTTAATTGATACAAAAACGGCCTGACATAAATTGTCAGGCCGTTTTTTATATCAGATTTAGCAATTAGAAGCTGTAACGAGCACCTAGTTGGAAGTTTGTTTCCGCGAATGCATCGTAGTCATTACGAGACAGGTTAGCTTCAATGCTCATGTGCTCAGACACTTTAACATTGTTGCCAAGACGTAGTTCGTACATCGTATCATCATAAGCTGCCATGCGAACTGCAGGCTCAATTGTCCAGCGATCCATCACTTGGTAGCGCGCACCAATTTCAGCTGTTAGGCCCGATTGTTCTTCAGAACCACCAATAGTGCCAATAAATGTATTAACATCAAGGTCATAGCGAGAGTTCGCGTAACCAGCAAGGCCGTATACTGTGAAGCTTTCGCTCATTGGCATGAAGTAACCTAGGCCAAGCAAACCGTTAGAGAAAACCATGTCATCAGCAGCCGCTGCATCACCTCGGAATTCAAAGAAGAAGTTATCGGTAAAGTTCCAGCTACCACGCAGGTATAAACCTGCAGCGCTGTCAGTCGTTTTACCTGAAAGACCGTTCATGTTTACATTAGCTTCAGAAACTAGGTCTTCGTTGAAGCTGCTGTATTGAAAACCACCAGAGATGTAATCAAAGTTCTGCGTCATGCTTGCAGGTGCTGCTTGCACAGCAAAAGTTGAGGCTAAAATGGTCGCAAGCGGTAGTAACATTAACTTTTTCATTCTATATCCTAATTGTATTTATAATGGTTATGTATGGGG
>NZ_JAKJSJ010000112.1:0-7276 GCF_050336715.1 Photobacterium makurazakiensis | reverse complement strand
TTATAAACCATATTAATTACATGGTTAATGGTTATGATGACAGAAAACAAATTCCAACAAATCGCCTGTGATCCAACGCTTTCCCCGAAACAAAAATCACAATATCTTGCTTTAGAGGCTGATGCCCAGATCCCGTACGTTGCAGTATCCGATAAAGTAAAAGCGGCTATGGATGCCAATATTATCTGTGACATGTTTGAGGGAAACGCACCATTTAAACCACGTTATGTACTACCCAATTACGCTAAGTATTTACAGCAAGGCTCTGAATATCTAGAGCTATCACCCGCGACTGATCTCGACGAAGCTTTAAATCAACTAACTATTCTTTACCACCATGTTCCTTCTGTTACCAATATTCCTGTTTACCTCGGTCAGCTTGATGAAGTACTACTGCCATTTGTAACGGGTGTGGATGAAGATACACTGTATCGTAAGCTTCGTTTATTTTGGATAATGCTTGATCGCACTCTGCCCGACGCTTTTATGCACGTGAATATTGGCCCAACAGACAATATTGTCTGCCGCACAATCCTTCGCGTAGATGCAGAGCTAAAGCAGGTCGCTCCTAACCTAACGTTTATGTACGACCCAGCACAAACACCCGATGACCTATTACGTATTGCCAGCAGCAACATTTGTGAATGCAGTAAACCACATATCGCCAACTACCCTGTTCATGCCGATACTTTTGATGCTCAAGGTTTTGGTATTGTCAGCTGTTATAACTCACTACCTTTAGCTGGTGGCGCCAATACGCTAGTACGAATGAACTTAAAAGAAGTTGCGCTGCTAGCTGATTCGTCTCGACATTTTTTTGATACAGTACTGCCACGCTATTGCGATACGATGTTCGAACTCATCAATGCGCGTTCTGCTTTCTTGCATAAAGAATCTGGCTTTTTTAACAGCTTTTTAGTCCGCGAAGGCTTAATCGATGAGAACCGTTTTGCACCTATGTTTGGTATTTACGGCATGGCAGAAGCAGTAAACACACTTCTAACAACAGATGATGTTGCGGGCCAGTATGGTCATGATGAACTTGCCAATGAACTGGGCTATCGTATCTCGCAAACATTAAGTGACATCGTCACCTCTACACCTGTTCGTTATGGCTACAATGGTCGAGCTTTACTTCATGCTCAAGGCGGGATCAGCCTCGATATTGATGTTACACCAGGCGTGCGTATTCCTTACGGTACTGAACCAGACCCTGTTACACATATTCAAGCTCTGGCTGAACATCATCAATACTATCCGTCAGGGATCAGCGATATTCTGACCATTGATGAGACCGTAAAATCGAACCCTGAAGCTATGTACCAGTTGTGTAAAGGTGCGTTAGCCATAGGCTTTCGTGAATTCACGGCCAACGTGCATTCCAACGATCTAGTTCGCGTAACGGGCTACATGGTGAAACTGTCTGACATCGCCAAATTTAAAGAGTGTGGCTCGCGTACTAACACAACAGGTTTGGGCACAGAAGCCGCTTCCAATACTGGTATCCTTAATCGCAAGCCAAGAGTTGTCAGCAATGAGCAATCACCACGCTACAGCGACAGTCAGTAAAATTCTGAACTTCTCTTGCGTGGACGGGCCTGGCAACAGGCTCGTTATCTTCCTGCAGGGGTGTAACTATCAGTGCAAAAACTGTCATAACCCTCATACCATTGGTCATTGTGATCATTGCGGTGACTGTGTTACCCCCTGCCCGTCAGGTGCATTGTCGCTAGTTGAAGGAAAAGTGAACTGGCAAGCGAGCCTCTGTACCCATTGCGATCATTGCCTCGCTGTTTGCCCACGCCAAGCAAGTCCTAAAACGAACGAAATGTCGGTTGATAGCATGATTGAACTTATCCGAAAGCAGCATCTGTTTCTTTCCGGAATTACAGTCAGTGGCGGCGAAGCAACGCTACAGCTACCTTTTATCGTCGCCTTATTTACCGCAATCAAGCAGGATGAAGAACTCAAGTATTTAAGCTGCATGGTCGATAGCAATGGTAGCTTGAGCCTTGTCGGCTGGGAGAAGCTATTGCCTGTACTTGATGGCGCGATGATCGATCTAAAAGCATGGCAAGAAGAAACACATCGGTGGATAACAGGCCGTAGCCACCACCGTGTGATTCAGTCTATCGAGTGGCTTGCACAGCAAGATAAGCTTGAGGAAGTTCGCTTACTTTATATTCCGAATATAACAGACTATACCTCTGAAATTGGCGAGGTTAGCCGATTTTTACAGACACTACCGAAGCGAACAACCATCAGACTCAATGCATTTCAGCATCATGGCGTGACGGGAGAAGCATTAGATTGGGATGTTTGCAGCAACGACCAAATACGCGCTCTCGCTGATTTGTTAAGACAGCGGGGTCTCGATGTTCTCTATCGAGACCCCGTTCAATAAACAATAGATTTTCTTCCGCTATTCTTCCGTTGAACGATGGCGGAAGCTATATCTCAACTTTAAGCTGAATATATCCACATCATTCACGTCAATAAAATATCGGTTTACAGCGAGTCCAACCTGCCATTGCTCTGTAAAAGAATAATTAACTTCCACACCAAGGTATGGATCGATACCATCTTTGCTGTGAGTTATTAGATCGCCTTGATATAAGCTATCGATATCCGACTCCCAATACATTGCACCTACCATGCCCGCAACAGCTATATTCTGGTAACGCAAAAATGTATAGCGAGTATCTAGCCCGACCCCATTCACTAAAACCGGAGTAATTGCAGACAACGATTGATGTTTATCAGAGGCATCTATACTGCTGGCCAACGTTGCACTTCCCTTCCCTTGATCGATATACCTTAGTGTGAAGTCCCAATCAGGCATCACCGAATAACCTACCCCAAATGCCCAAGAGAAGTCATGATCATCCTTATCGATAATTTGAGCTTGAGTCGTATCGAGATCATCCCGCGCTTTACTCTGTCCAATATCAGCTTCAATAAACCAGTCAGCCTGTAAATATGAACTCGGTAATAGCAATAACACCGCAATGAATCTCGCAGTGGTAATACGATACGACTGCACCAATCTATAAAGGCTAATAATAACTAACCCTATCATTCCAAATACCCCTAAGCTGCCTCCGCCTGAGTTGCTGACGTAAGTTGAACTCACATTACTAACATTCACGTTTACTTGGCCAACATCAACTAACCCCTGTGAGTCGCTGATCTGATATGTAATCGTATCTATTCCTTCGAACGCCTCATTAGATTGATAGCTTATGGTTTGGTCACTATTTATCACTACAGTGCCATTTTCCGCTTCAGCTGATAACACTTGAAGAGCCTCATTATCAGGGTCGTAGTCATTCGCCAGCACGTCAATTTCAATTGAGTTACGGGTCACAACTCGAACATCATCATCGACAGCAACCGGGGCTTGGCTATTCACAACAGTTACCGTAACCGTTGTTGCGGCAGTACCACCTTGACTATCGGTTATGCCGTAATTTATTACAGCCTCGCCAAGGAAGTCGGTTTCAGCCGTATAGTACAGCTGGTTATTGACGATCTCTGTCTGTCCGAAACTCTCCGATACGCTGGTGATATTTATCGCATCACCATCCGCATCGCTGTCGTTCGCTAATGCGTTGATCGTGATTGATGAATTAATACCAACCGTTACTGTGTCTGACTCTGCCACTGGCAGTGTATTGTCACTTGCTTTTACACTGACGCCACCTGGATCCATAATGCTACCGTTTACGGTGCCATCATCATCGTTAGGCCCACCATCTTCTATCGTTAACTGAACACACCAGTCACCTTCATTTAATCCAATAATCCAAAGTTCACTACCTGGTGGTGGGCAATAACCAGCTTCGCCAGCTGCTGATGATAGGTAGTTATTGCTATCAATAGTAAAATCAAACCACCCCTTCTGTTCTGAGTATTTACGATAAATTGCGTTTGCTGGTATAGGTAGTCGTTGAGGGAACACGACTTGATAAGTTTGCCCCGGGGTCGGTAGACCATAGGCAATAAAATCAAATAACCCACCTATGTTAGTTGCTTCCGAGTCACTCCCCAATTGCTGCTCGACTTCATCGTCAAATAGCTGAGTTCCTCCAGATGCATTAGCGGCAACGGTTACCCCTTTACGTAAACAAACACCTGGGTCACCTTCTATTAAATAACCATCAGAATCGAGAGCTTGCTCTTGAAGAACGTTACACTCACTGATTGCATCCATATAATCTGGAATACCATCTTCGTCACTGTCTGCAAAACCTTCTTCACTATCCGGTATTAAGTCACCATCACTATCTTCACTGCCCAGTGAAGCTAACTGTGATACAACTTCAATATAGATATCTTTAGTGACAGAAGCGGGTACTGAAGCATCATCAGTCACAGTCAGATTAATGAGGTAATGCCCGGGTGAAAGATTCACCGGCGAGAAAATATACGCCGAATTTAATGTACTCAAGTTATCAATTAATGGCTCAGCGGTATGCCATAAATATTGGTGGTTATCTTGTACATTCGCGTCTGTAACCAATGCTTCTAGGGTCACCAATTCATCCGTATTAGTAATAAACAGGCGACTTTCAGATGCTTGTTTCACCGATACCGTTAGCTCTGGTGAGATGYTGTCTTCTTTCACCAACAGTTGATATACCGACTTACTACCAAGATTCAGGCTTGATTCATGGGTAATTGACTCATGAGTAATTGATTCGAGGGTAATAATAAGCGTTTCATCACCTTCACTGAGATCATCACCGAATACATCAAACATTATCGTGCCTTCAACTCCCTCTTCGATAACCACATCACCAGCAACTAGGTTATGGTCTTCGCTATCGGTAGTGCCAGACACGGTATATGGGATCACTACCGGATAGGTAGGAGACTCACCATTGAGATAAATAGAAACTTGGTGGCTGACTTGGCTGCTAGGTTCAGGCTCAGCGGTAACCGCATCTTTTTCTATCGAAATCAACGGATGAACAGTCACTCGTTGGCTAGCCTCTGCGGCATTACCTTGCTCATCAACAGTACGCCAGTAAACAATGCTGTTCCCTGGAGGGAAAAACAACTGATTATCAACCAATTCGACACCAAGTGGCTTACCAGAAGTATCTGTTGCCGTTGCAACCCCAAGGTCTGCTTTAGTAAATAACGCTGTCGCATTTAGCTCAACATCATTCGGTGGAGTTATGATCGGCGTACCAAGTTCAATGTCCCCTTCAATGGTCAAGGTTACAGTCGCTCTAACCCACTCACTATTATCATCACTGACCAGATAACTGATTTCGACATTACCGATAAAGCCAGCCGGCGCTTTATAAGTAAGTTTATTGTCAGAGATAGTAACAGTACCGACACTCGCTTCTGCAGCAGTAATGGTAAGATCATCACCATCAACATCGGTATCATTACTCAATACATCTAATTCAAACTGATTTTGCTCAGAATAAGTCTTCGTAATAATGTCGTCTTCAACAATCGGAATATCATTCACGGGTGTAACGGTTAGGTTAACTAAAGCGATATTAGAAACTGCACCATTGCCATCTTTGACTTGATAGCTGAATAGATCATCACCAAAGTAATTCTCGATTGCTCGATAACGAATTGCTCCGGTTGAGGTAATGGTAATTGAACCACCTTCAGGTACCGACACAATTTCAACAGAGGTGAGATCTAACTGATCACCTTCATCAACATCATAATCATTGCCAAGCACATTGATCTCTATCGTACCTTCTTCAATAAGCTCAGCTTGGTTGTCAATTGCTACAGGAGGGTCATTAACAGGGATTACGGTTACAGTGACCGTTGCCGCTAATGATTCATAACCTTCACTATCTGTAATTGAGTAAGAGATTAGCTCTGTACCAAATGAATTGTCATTCGGCACGTATCGTAGCTTCCCATCAGATAAGACCGATGCAACACCTTTTTCCAGTGAAGATTGATTAATAATCGTAATTTGCGGCGCAGTATATTCGCCTACAGCTGCGCCATCTTCAATATCACTGTCATTAGCCAATATAGTTATATCAACAGTCTCATCTTCCAACGTTGTTACAGCATCATCGAGTGCTATCGGACGGTCATTAATTGCACCAACTAACACTTTAATTTCAGCGGCTTCTGATGCTAGCCCCATCCCGTCAAGAATACGGTAGGTCAATACATCTTGGCCGAAATAGTCTTCATTTGGCAGATAGCGGATATTGGCACCGTCTACAATGGTCGCAACACCGTATTTAGGGTGATCGACTATTTCAATATTCCCTTCTGGCGTACCATCTTCGGGATCTGTTGCTTCAATACGTACAGCCAAGACTATAGGGTTATCTTCTTCCGTTTTTTCGTTAAACGCTGCAGCAACCGGCACATCATTAACAGCAGTGACTGTTACGATAACAGTTGCCAGCTCAGATTCGCTTAAATCACTGTCTTTCACCTTATAGGTAAAGCTATCACTACCATGGAAGTCAGGTTCTGGCTGATAGGTCACTTTCCCAGTACCTGAATCAAACTGAGCGGTACCATTAGCTGGCATTGTTTCTAAATTAACACTCGATACCACCAGATTCTGGTCGATATCATAATCATTACTTAGAATATCGATTTGGACGGGCTGATCTTCTAACGTAGTCGCCACATCATCTACCGATGTAGGCGCATCATTGACGTTAACCACTTCGAGGTTAAATGCGGCCAAGCTGACAGTTTCAGTACTATCACTTACCTTGATCACGATGTTCGAGGTAGTACCAACATCGTCGTTAGTCGGTGTACCGCTCAAAGTACCTGTAGCAGTATCAAAGCCTGCCCACGACGGCTTGCCAGTGATGCTGAAGCTGTGGCTATCGTCCTCATCGACATCATTGACACTTGGCGTAAAGGTATACGCACTGTCTTCATTCACACTCGTTGCAGGCGTACCCGAGATCTCTGGCGCATCGTTGGTGTTGCCAACACTGATCCCGAAGGCCACTAAGGCGTCACTGGCTTCCGCGCTGTCTTTAACGGTGATGACGATATCGCTATATTGCCCAACGTCATCATTGGTCGGCGTGCCGCTCAAAGTACCTGTGGCAGTATCAAAGCCTGCCCACGACGGCTTGCCGGTGATGCTGAAGCTGTGGCTATCGTCCTCATCAACATCATTGACACTTGGCGTAAAGGTATACGCACTGTCTTCATTCACACTCGTTGCAGGCGTACCTGAAATCGTCGGCGCGTCGTTGGTGTTGCCAACATCGATCCCAAAGGCAGCCAAGGCGTCACTGGCTTC
>NZ_JAKJSJ010000111.1:0-7554 GCF_050336715.1 Photobacterium makurazakiensis | reverse complement strand
AATTAAGAAGTATCAATGGGTATTTTATTAGACTTTAGTCTAATTGCGCTCTAGGTTTGTTAGCAATATTGTTAATGAAAGTTTAGTTTCATTTGTAACTAATATTTTAAATGAAACACTAAAAACCCAAAAAGAACCGTCGTTAACTGCTCAACAAGCAATCACCTAACGCTCGGTTTACTCACTGTTTGAAAGGATGCTAGAGATGACTAAGAAGTTTGCTTCACACGCTGATGTAGAAATTAAGAATGTCAGTTTTGATAAATTGGCTGAAGGTGTTTATGCCTACACCGCTGAAGGCGATCCAAACACAGGTATCATCATTGGTGATGACAGCGTTATGGTCATTGATACCCAAGCCACGCCGGCAATGGCACAAGACGTTATTGACCGTATTCGTGAAGTTACCGACAAACCAATCAAACACATCGTTTTAAGCCATTACCATGCTGTACGTGTATTAGGCGCATCGGCTTACGGTGCAGAAAACATCATTGCAAGCCAAAACACTTACGATCTTATTGTTGAACGTGGTCAGCAAGACTATGAATCAGAAGTTGGCCGCTTCCCTCGCCTGTTTGCCGGTGTCGAAACCGTACCGGGACTAACATGGCCAACAGTGGTTTTCGACAAAACCATGACGCTATATATGGGTAAACGAAAAGTTGAAATCATGCACCTTGGCGCCGGTCACACCAAAGGTGACACCGTGGTATGGCTACCCGAGGAAAAAATCCTTTTTGCTGGCGACTTAGTTGAATACGGTGCGACGCCCTATTCTGGCGATGCTTACCACAAAGATTGGCCGAACACGCTTGATAACCTACTGGCATTAAAACCTGAACAGCTTGTTCCTGGCCGCGGTGAAGCGCTTACAACCCCTCAATTATGTGAAGATGCCATTGAAGGAACACGCGCATTTGTCAGCACTATGTTTGAAACCGTAAAAGCTGGTAAAGAGGCGGGTAAATCGCTGGCTGATTGCTACCGTGACACCTATCAAGTACTTGCGCCTAAATATGCTGAGTGGGTGATTTTCGAGCATTGTCTACCGTTTGATATTACCCGGTGTTATGACGAAGCCGGCGATTATGTGAACCCTCGCATTTGGACTGCAGAGCGTGACCAAGACATGTGGCATTCACTACAAGACGCACTGTAAACCGCCAAGGAATGGAGGATACTCAAATGCATTCAACCTATACCAACCCTGTTTATGATTACGTTAAACATGCTGATCAAACAGGTACGCATACTACACACCACCCTGTTATTGTTGTTGGTGCAGGGCCCGTTGGTCTAACAGCTGCTCTTGATTGTGCAACACAGAATCAACCTGTGGTTGTGTTAGATGATAACAACACCGTCAGTATTGGCTCTCGTGCTGTATGTTACGCTAAGCGGTTCTTGGAAATCGTTGACCGAGTCGCAGGTGATGCGGGTCAACGTATGGTCGATAAAGGGGTAACCTGGAACACAGGTAAGGTTTTTCTTGAAGAAGAAAAAGTATACCAATTCAACATGCTGCCAGAGGATCATCACCGCCGCCCGGGATTCATTAACCTTCAACAGTACTATATGGAAGAGTACTTGGTTGATGAAGCCTACAAACATACAGATACCATCGACCTTCGCTGGAAAAACAAAGTTACTGCAATTGAAGATGGTGACGATAAAGTTCTTCTGACGATTGATACACCCGATGGCGAATATCACCTGAGTTGTGATTATCTGATTGTGGCTGATGGCGCAAACAGCTCTATTCGTACCATGATGGGGCTAGAAAGTAAGGGACAGATCTTCAAAGATCGTTTCTTGATTGCCGATGTTGTCATGAAAGCTGAGTTCCCCTCTGAGCGTTGGTTCTGGTTTAAGCCTCCATTCCACAAAGGCCACTCAAGCCTTTTACACAAGCAGCCAGATAACGTTTGGCGTATCGACTTCGACCTCGGCTGGGATGCGGATCCTGAAGAAGAGAAGAAGCCTGAGAATGTCATCCCTCGTGTGGCAGCCATGCTAGGACATGACAACTTTGAGTTGGAATGGTGCAGCGTGTACACCTTCCGCTGCCGTCGTATGGATAAATTCCGTCATGGTCGCGTATTGTTCACGGGGGATGCCGCACACCAAGTCAGTCCATTTGGTGCTCGGGGGGCAAATTCTGGCGTACAAGACACAGATAATCTCATTTGGAAACTCAAGTTAGTACTTGATGGCAAAGCCCCGACTCACCTGCTTGATACTTACAGTGACGAGCGTGTGTATGCCGCAGATGAAAACATCATGAACTCGACGCGTTCGACGGATTTCATCACACCAAAAAATAACATCAGCCTCGTGTTCCGAGATGCTGTACTTGATTTAGCAGAACATCATGAGTTTGCACGTCCTTTAGTTAATTCTGGCCGCTTATCAGTACCCGCTCGTTTATCCGGTTCAATGTTAAACACGGAAGATGACGATACGTATTGCAGTGAATTGCTACCGGGTACCGTTTCAACCGACGCCCCTATTCACTTTAAAGACGGCTCTACAAATTGGTTACTAAACCAGATTGGTAATGATTTCACAGCCATTTATTTTGCCGATGGCAATAGCGATATACCGACGGAAGCATTACAAGCGTTAACCAAGCAAGCTATTCCGGTAAAACCCATCGTCCTATTCAGCAAAGAAAGCGAGCTCATTGAGCTGCCTGAAGGCCTAACCGCGATTCAAGATAGCAACGGCGTATTATTTGACCGCTTTGATGCTAAACCATCAACGACTTATCTATTCCGCCCAGATCAACACGTGACCGCACGTTGGCGTGAGTTCAATGCCTCCAGTATTCATCACGCTGTCACTAAAGCCACCTGTAACGGATAGGAAAGGAATCAGTTATGACTACATCAAACAGCGTTAAACCACAGCTGAATTTAACGCCAAACTTTGAAGATACCGATGGCTTTTATAATCGCCTGATTGATCTCCATCGTCACGGTGACGAGCAGCTGAGCCAAAAAATTAATGCACGATTAATTCTGACGCTCGCCAACCACATTGGTGACAACGATATCTTGCAGCAAGCCCTGAACATCGCAGCACCCACAGAGGAGAACAACAATGCGTAAGTGGTTCCAGTTCCCAATTAAAGAAGGCAAAGCATCAAACCAAGCGCATTGCGATTTGCCTGAGCAGAGCTTTGAACGAGAGATTGGCAAAGAAGGTTTTTTTGGCCCAGCTTCCCATATGTATCACACCCATGCACCTACAGGCTGGAGTGAGTGGCAAGGCCCACTAAAACCTCGTGCTTTTGATACCAATAAGCTGGAAGTAAAAACCAATCAGCCATTCAACGCTAGCACCATACTGACGAATCCAAATGTCAAAGTTCGCATGTGGCATTGTGATAGTAATATGACCGAACTTGCGCGTAACGGTGACGGTGATGATGTACTGTTCATTCACCAAGGCAGCGGTGATCTGTATTGCGACTACGGCCACATTAGCTTCCGTGATGGCGATTACTTAGTCATTCCTCGCTCAACAAACTGGCGCGTTGAGATTAATGAGCCTATTTCAGTCTTGATGATAGAAGCCACTAATGGTTCATACATGAGTGCAGAACGCGGTATTGTTGGCGACCATGCTATTTTTGACCCGGCAGTACTCGAATACCCAACCATCAACGATAAGTTTGATGCACAACGCAGCAGCACAGACAACTGGACAGTCTTGCTTAAAAGCCGCGAGCAAATGAACCAGATTAGCTACCCATTCAACCCACTTGATGCACAAGGGTGGAAAGGTAACCTAACGGTATTTAAGTTGAACTGGCGTGATATTCGCCCTCTTATGAGCCACCGTTACCATTTACCACCTTCAGCCCACATCACGTTTGTTGCTGACGGCTTCGTCATTTGTACTTTTGTTCCTCGCCCTATTGAATCCGATCCAGGCGCACTAAAAGTACCGTTCTACCACAACAACGATGATTACGATGAGGTGCTGTTCTATCACAAAGGTGACTTTTTCAGCCGCGATAACATCGAAGCGGGCATGGTAACCCTACACCCTTGTGGTTTCCCGCATGGCCCACACCCGAAAGCCGCTGCGGCTGGTGYAAAGCACGCGAAAAAAGAAACCGATGAAGTAGCAGTAATGATCGATACCCGCATGCCGCTTGATGTGCCTGAACTGCCAGAAGGCGTTGAGAACACAGATTACGTGAATTCATGGACTGCAAAATAAATATTAAAGGATTATAACAATGAAACTGGCTTCTCTTAAAAACGGCCTAGATGGTCAACTTGTTCTTGTTTCTCGTGATTTAACAACCGCCGTTGATGCAACCGATATTGCACCAACACTGCAAGCAGCATTAGATAATTGGTCAATCGTTGAAAGCAAACTCGAAACGCGTTATCAGCAGCTTAACGATAAGCAATGTGACGCCAGCTTTACATTTGAGCCTACAGATTGTGCCTCACCACTGCCACGTGCTTATCAATGGGCTGACGGTAGTGCTTATGTCAATCACGTTGAGTTAGTCCGTAAGGCTCGTAACGCTGAAATGCCAGCATCTTTCTGGACCGATCCACTGATGTACCAAGGTATGAGTGATGGCTTTATCGGCCCACGCGATGACATCAACGTGCGAGAAGAAAGCTATGGCATCGATTTTGAAGCTGAAATCGCGGCCATTACCGATACGGTACCAATGGGCGCTACGCCTGAACAATCAGCATCGCATATCAAGCTACTAATGTTGGTGAACGACGTCTCGCTACGTAACTTGATCCCAGCCGAGCTTGGCAAAGGCTTTGGCTTCTTCCAATCAAAACCAGCATCAGCGTTCTCACCTGTCGCTATCACTCCCGACGAGCTTGGCGATAGCTGGCGTGATTCAACGGTTCATCATCCACTAACGGTACACTTGAACGAAGAGTTATTTGGTAACCCGAATGCAGGCGTCGATATGACCTTCAATTTCGCACAACTTGTTAGCCATGTTGCGAAAACACGTCACGTGGGCAATGGCACTATTGTGGGTTCAGGTACGGTTTCTAATGTCGACCGTTCAAGTGGCTCTTGCTGTTTAGCAGAGAAACGAATGCTAGAAATCATTGAATCTGGCGAGCCTAAAACGCCGTTCATGCAGTTTGGCGACAAGGTGCGTATTGAGATGTTTGATCAACAAGGAAACAGTATTTTTGGCGCGATTGACCAAACCGTTGTCCAGTATCCAGTCTCTAAATAAGTTATCTATAACAGTCCGCTAAGGGGGAGAAAATAATGAAGCTCTATGACTATTATCGCTCATCTGCGGCCTATCGGGTCCGTATAGCTTTAAACCTCAAGCAACTTGATTGGGAGTGTGTACCCGTATCGCTACTAAAAGGTGAGCAGTCAGACCCTTCATATACCGACATTGCCCCTGCAGGATTAGTACCAGCGCTGGATACGGGTGAGCACATACTGACTCAGTCGCTGGCTATCTGTGAGTACTTGGATGAGGTGTTCACAGACACGCCGTCTATATTACCAAGCGATGCTTTAGCACGGGCTCAATGCCGGTCACTGGCCTACCAAGTGGGTTGCGACATTCACCCTTTGAATAACCTTCGAGTACTCAAGTACTTAAAGAATGAGTTAAGGGTGAGTGATGAACAAAAAACGCAATGGTATCACCACTGGTTGCACAAAGGGTTTACAGCACTAGAGCAACAACTCAAGCACCAAGGTACACCCTTCTGTTGTGGTGATACACCAACATTGGCCGACATTTGCCTTATCCCGCAAATGTACAACGCCAAGCGGTTCAATCTACCGCTTAGTGACTATCCAACATTGGTAGCTATCGATAAGGCATGTAATGAGCTCAATGCATTCATTACCGCTCACCCAGATAATTCACCACAAGCTTAACTATATAAAAAACAACGTTATTGGTTAACGCTATAAAGCCGAGCAACTATTGCTCGGCTAACTCTCGATTTTATTACCCTACGATACAAATCGACATAACTATAAATATTCCCACCAATACACGGGAACACTATTAGGCTTTAGAAGGAATAGAACCATGGCAGGATTTAACAAAGTCGTCGATAGCTACGAAGCAGCATTAGACGGTCTAGAAGACGGTATGACGGTACTTGCCGGAGGCTTTGGCCTTTGTGGCATACCTGAAGGTTTAATTGCCAATATCAAACAACGTGGCACACGTGAACTAACCGTTATTTCAAACAACTGTGGTATTGATGAATTTGGCTTAGGCATTTTATTAGAAGATCGCCAAATCAAAAAAATGGTTGCTTCTTATGTCGGTGAGAACAAACTTTTCGAAGAACAGTTGCTATCAGGAGTGCTCGAAGTAGAGCTCACCCCGCAAGGCACACTGGCAGAGAAAATGCGAGCAGGCGGCGCGGGGATCCCTGCCTTTTATACCGCTACAGGTTACGGTACACCAGTAGCGGATGGTAAGCCCATTGCTGAGTTTGATGGCAAAAAATACATTCAGGAACGTGCCATTACTGGTGATTTCGCCATTGTAAAAGCATGGAAAGCCGACCGTTACGGTAATGCCATTTACCGCCATACTGCACAAAACTTCAACCCACTTGCAGCGACCGCAGGTAAGATCACCGTACTTGAAGTGGAAGAAATTGTTGAACCCGGTGAACTCGACCCTGCCCACATACATACACCGGGAATATACGTTAATCGTGTGATTAAAGGCACATTCGAAAAACGTATTGAGCAGCGAACAACACGATAACGAATCGAATAATCAACAATTTCAATTGGGTTAATCACCCACGCAAGGAGCAAACATGGCTTTAACTCGAGAACAAATGGCGCAGCGCGTTGCACGTGAACTTCAAGATGGCTACTACGTTAACCTCGGTATTGGTATTCCAACATTGGTTGCCAACTATGTCCCTACAGGCATGGAAGTCATGCTGCAATCCGAGAATGGATTGCTTGGTATGGGCGCATTCCCGACCGAGGATGAAATCGATGCCGATATGATTAACGCTGGCAAACAGACCGTAACCACGGTGACTGGCGCATCCATTTTTTCATCAGCAGAATCATTTGCCATGATCCGTGGCGGGCATGTTGATTTAACGGTACTAGGCGCGTTCGAAGTAGATGTTTGGGGCAACATTGCCTCGTGGATGATCCCTAACAAGTTAATCAAAGGCATGGGCGGCGCAATGGATCTAGTTGCTGGTGCTGACAATATTATTGTCACCATGACCCATGCCTCCAAAAACGGTGATTCAAAGTTATTACCGAGCTGTAACTTGCCACTGACTGGCGCGGGTTGCATCAAAAAGGTACTCACCGATCTTGCCTACCTTGAAATTAAAAACGGTGCCTTCTGGCTCAAAGAACGTGCGCCGGGTGTTAGCGTCGAGGAAATCAAACAAAAAACGGCAGGAGAGCTCGTTGTTCAGGGAGATATCCCCGAGATGCAATTCTAATTCCCCAAACCGAAATGGCTTTCCCCACCATACAATAACGATAAATTCAGCATGGTGGGGTTCCCCTATATAGGACAGT
>NZ_JAKJSJ010000110.1:0-7720 GCF_050336715.1 Photobacterium makurazakiensis | reverse complement strand
TGGCTGCACTGTAGCAGCCACATAAAATAGGTCATTTCTCGATAACATCGTTTTTTCTTTCATCCCTAAAATATAAATTTAAAAAATATCCAAATTATTTTTTAAATTCGTATTCGTGCCTATTTTTCTTTTTTTGTTCTATCTCATTCGTATTAATTAAATCCCCGTAACGTGGGGAAAACCGACCCATTTACGTAGCTGGCACACGTTCGCTAAGATGTAGTTCCAACCCAACACCCCAGCTAAAAAGGAGAGCCTAATGAAAGGCTACACAGACGAACGAACTGATAAAGATTCTGAAAAATTCCATGAACAGAAACGTCAAATCCCACAACCACCACCGAGCAAAAATAAGGATTAAAAATGTCTAGGCATGACACCCAATTTAAAATTCATTACTCCAACCGTATAGAACAAATGAATGCCTGCTTCTATTCGCGATTAGATTCAGCAATATCTATCCTGCAAATATTCTTTGGCTCAGCCATTGTTGCTAGTACTCAGTTCAATTATGAAATTGGGTTGTCAGTTGCTTTAATCGCCGCGATTACACATACGCTTAAACCTGCAATAAAAGCCGTTCATTCAGAGTACCAACACAAACAATACGTCGACCTTCTAACCGATGAACCGACATGTGATGACGAACTACTTGCTAAGTACAAAACGATTCAAAGTAAAGATACTGCTGTACTTCAAGTATTCGATTCAGCCGCTCACGTAAGAGCTGGCATCGAATTAGGCTGCGATGTTTCAGATATCACACTAACTCGGCTTGAACTCGTTATGTCTTGGTTTGCCGGTGAAAACCTCTCTCGCACAAATAACCACTAATCTCGCGCCCCTTTTGGGGCGTGGCTTTTCAAACCAGCTTACCAATCGCTTCGCTTGCCCAGACTATTGCAAACTCTGGCGTTATCTTGCTTTCCATTTCTGCAGGAAATGTTGCTGTTACACCCCACCCCCACAAGTTTGGTGGGGTAAGCTTTAGTTCAATAACAAAGTCATTCACTTGCCTGTTGTAATGCCGAGGCTTTAAGGTCACGGTTCCATAAGCAGTAGCGTAAGAAGACGTTAAAATGGACATACACTTCTCTCTTCCAATTCAAAGGTTACTACCTCTGCTTTTTTACCCTTTGCCTTAATCTTTTTCATGATTTGATTGAATTCAGCAGAGCGCCCAAAAAACAATCTTCCGCCACCTAACGTCCACGCAGTAAGTACGCGCTCGCCTTTACCGAACTGATAAAAATAGCGGTTACCAATACGAATGGCATGAGCCACTGTTTTATTCGTACTCATAGCTCGGTAAACTCCTGCGTATCAACAATCATGAAGCCACCTCTATCCCCACCTTTTACAACCACACCATTCATAACGTGGGTGCAGTCTAGCTGTTCACATGCATGTTCTATCGCAATATCGGCAGAGGGATATTCACCAAGCTGAATGTTCATTACCTCTTGGGTTTCTTCATTACGCACCACACCGCCACCACTGTTTAAGTACACCGCTAGGTAGTTCATACCGACACCTCATTGAGTGAGTTGTTTTGATGCACCTCGTTGGTTTCTAACCACCACGTTTCAATGGCAGAAGGCACAGTGATTTGACGATTATGAGCAGCCATGAAGAACAAGCCACGAATGGCGCCTAACGCTTGAGTTTCTAATTCGCTGCCGCCTTCTGTGTTGTTAAACACACACATCCAAAAGGCAAACCAGCCGGAATAGATTTCATCGAGATCGAGTAACAACGGATCATGCGCAATATGAAAGGACTGGGCTTTGTTATTATCTAACGCAAACCACTCGCCCGTTACGTCTTCAATATATTGGAAGATGTTCACGAACGTATCTTGTGAAGAAGGGACAAGGCCAACACTGTCTAATGCATCATTGAGTTCGCTGGCCGTCACCATGATAAGGTTAGTGCTCATTCTGCCCCCTCAATTTCACTCAGAAATTCATTCGCTTCTTTGATGAACAAGCGCCCACCCTCAACTGTTCTTTCAGCGTCGGTAGTAACACAGCCATCATTGCGGATAGATTCGTAGCAGCACTCAATGCAATCGCATGTTTCTTCTAGACGATCACGTAGGTATATAATTAGTTGGATTGTTGAAGTGTTCATAATTCTACCTCCAACTTGTCTTTGGCTTCAGCAATCAGCTCTAACAATTTGTCTTCAAGTTCTAATAGCTGTGTAAGTGGTGTGGCATCATTTTCATATCGATTGCGAGTTAACGATATATCGACTCGATGGATGTAATCTTGGTTTGCTTCATAATCCGTTTCTGCGTCTAGAACTCTGACTGTTAACGAATCAACATGAACTTGGTAATCCACGAATATATGAATCACGTCTTTATTCATCATCGCTAGCTGCATGATTTGCATCACCACATCTTGGCAATCACGCTCTTGCCTAAGCTTTTCAGCAAAGGCTTCACAATTTTTCGCGAGGGCTTCTGCTTTTAGTGCTAAATCACTTTTTACGATTCCTTGTTCCATGATGTTCTCCTAACCAAATGATTACCCTTTGCGGGCTATTATCGAAACTCTGTAAACGAATGGTGCGCGAGTGGCTTTAGTGCATCTGCCAATGTATTAATGGCGCGATGCAGGGCTTTACGTTCGAAAGTGCTTAGTTCGTGCAACTTCATTTCTATATGGCGTTGCTTTAAGCCAGCGGAAAAACACAAAGAGCGTTTAACCGGTTCTTCTAGATTGTCGTAGCTAATACCCAACTGGCTTTTGCAATTGAATAACGCATGGCAGCGTGAAATAGATTCAGCGGCTGGCCTTGCGAAAGTGTGTTCAATTTTTTGTGCGGTATTTCCCATGATGGCTCTCCTTAAGAAAGTCCCGGCAATGGCATAGAACCGAGGGCATCGACGGCGCAAGAAAGCACCGGCACAGCTTGAAACTTTCCCTCGACTTCATTCATTAGCATCACAAGTTCACGAACCGCAGATTGGGCACGCTTCACGACTTGTTCTTTGGTACGGCTATTCACACGATTGGTGGCATTTATTTGCAGCGTGCAGGCACTTAACTCACCAGTGGCTGATGAAATCTCTAACATGCGATCGGATAAAGAGGTTGGTACTGGTTTCTGTTCGGCTTCTGGTAATGGCACCGCGGTTAAGTTGAGTTCTCTTAACATGCCATCAATTAAGCCGGTGTCCATTTTGCCTGTTGCTGGGTTGTAGGTTGCTTTGGTGAGTAACAGCAGTTCTTCAACAAACAGCTTGTGTGTTTTGCTGGCATCTAGCTTGTTGCACAGCATTTGGCTGTTTAGCCCAAACGTTGCGGCCAGTGATTTAATGACATGGTCTTTACTGAAGGTGGTGCATGCATTCGAGAATGCGGTGTGTTTTGGACATTCATTTGCAAACATAGTGAGCTCCCATTCCCATTGCTATATTCAAATGACTTTCTTAGAAGATGTGTGAATCAGCTTCTTTCATTAGGGCGACCATGTTGATGAGTGGCTTCTCTTTTGGTTTGCCCGGTGTTTTGCGGCGAATGGGAAGTTTGCCGTCGTGGAGCATCTTGTTTACCTGACCAAGGGTTATGCCTGTGATCTCAGAGAACTTTTGTACTGTGACAAAAGGCGAAAGTGGTGCTGTAAAGACTATTGAAGTTGATTCCATGGTGGTATCCTTGCTAGTTATTGATTTATTCAATTGTGTTCGATGTAGTGCCATACAAGCCCGAACACATTTACCGATGCATGAATGGTAGATCTACATATGAGTCCTAGTCAAGAAAAAATTCAATCTCCTTCGTATGAAGGAGGTAAAACTGTGACCTCAAGACTGGTCAAAGCTCTACATTTGTCAGAATACAAAGAACTCACAGACGTACTTGGCGTTGGCAAAGGTACTATTTCCACTTGGCATCAACGCGAACAGACACCATTTGAAATCGCTATACGTGTACATTTGACTACTGGCGTTTCTCTAAAATGGTTGTTGTTAGGTGAAGGTGAAATGTACGAAGGCGGCAAACCAGCGGCTGAAGCAGGCAAAGTTGAACTGCCCTACTTCGAACTGAAAAATGGCGATTTGGTCGATAAAGGCAAGATGTTCTTTGACCCACAGTTTTTGGAAGGCATGCCAGAAGCAGAGCATTTAATGCTAGTTGAGCATGAAGACCAGAAACGGTTTGTGGATACGAGCAACACGAAAGTTATTAGTGGGGAGTATTTAATATCTTATTCTAATCTAAAAGCTGTTCATAAACTTAATAAACTACCTAATGGTAAAGTTTTTATGAGACTTGAAGATAAAGATATAGAAGTAGAAGAAAAAGACTTTAAAATAATTGGTAAAACAACAGATTCATAATAAAAGTGAAATAAATGATAATTAAATCTGTACTGCTTGATAGAAAACGATTTTATTTAACTAGTGATGATATAAATCATAATGATAACATTTATACAGTAATCATCGGAGTTAATGGCACCGGAAAAAGCAGATTACTACAAAGGATAACTCATAACTTTAAGTCATCATCAGAGCAAAACATTAATTTCAAAATCCCTCAAAATTATGCTAACCATATTGAATTTGAGCATGGAAAGAAAGACTATGTGATTTATTCTAGAGCAGGAATAAACAAATCTTATATTGGTGATAAAGAGAAAAATTATTCTACTTTCAAACCAAACACAAAGGTTATTGCTGTAACTACAAGTCCATTCGATAAGTTTCCTGTTGAATATAAAGGCAATGCAATATACAAGCATCATGATGATGATTTATATCACTATATAGGATTAAGGGTATCAGAAAACTCATACAATAAATCAAATTTCATGCATTTACTTGCTCGTTCATTTATTAAAAATGGAATCGGCGAGAAACAAAAAACAGTTTTAAGGTTATTAGGTTATGAAAGCAAAAGTTTCGTTACTTTTAAGTATAAAATCCCACTAAATTATTTGTTTTCACACGGAGGTTTAATTGACCACTCAATATCTCAATTCAAAAAAATCCTACAACGATATCACCCAAGCTTATTTACCAACATTCATAAAAACAATAAAGACGAAATAGTCGATGTGATTTATAAGTCATTACATAACACTTTCTACGACTTCTACAGAGGTATTGTAATTGATAGTGATTTTAGTAAAAACAAAGATTTATTAACATTACTAGATTTAGGGATTATTCAAGTTAAGGATATCCTATTAAATAAAGAGGGTGGATCACTTTCTATATCACAAGCTAGTTCAGGTCAACAGTGTATCTTGCTAACAATACTAAATATTTCTGGAGTCATAAGAAACAATAGTATAATTTGTATCGATGAACCTGAAATTAGTTTGCACCCTCAATGGCAAAAAAGGTTTATGAACTTATTAATGAAATGCTTTGATAACTATAAAAAATGTCATTTTATCATTTCAACGCATTCTCCATTAATTATATCTGAGCTCAAAAGCAATAACTGCTACATATTAAATATGGACTCAGGAAAAGCTATTAAATCAGATTATTATATTGATAAATCTGCTGACTATCAGTTGGTTGAATTATTCGACGAACCTGGTGTAAACAATGAATATCTAAATCGAATTGTTGTATCTTTACTTAGTAAATTAAGTAAACAAGGCAAGTTGAACATAGAAGATAAAAAGCAAGCTAAAATGCTATTTAAAACATCTGAAAAGCTTGAAGATCATGATACTGTAAAAGACCTAATTTTAATCTTATCAGAAGCATTAGAGAAGGTTAAAAAGTAATGATCCAGCCAGTACAATTTGATGAGGAACAATTAGCTAAAATAAAAGAAAAGATAAGTGATAAAGCTTTTTCTGGAGAAAGCTGGTCTGATGATGATATTGAAAATATCAAAAAAACAATTAAGACACATTATTTAGATATTCAGAAGACAACTTGTCCATATTGTCGACAAAAAATAAAATCACGCCATGGCAGGTACTGGGATATAGAGCATGTTATTCCACGATCAACTGTCGCAAATTTCATGTTTGAACCATTAAACTTATGCATGTCCTGTGTTGATTGTAATGGGGCAAAGTCAAACAAAAAAGTGACAAACAGTACAGCAAAAATAAGATATCCAAAGAAAAGTTCAGATTATTTAATTATTCACCCCCACTTTGATGACTATGATGAAAACATAATTATTATAAAAGAAGGTTTTTATTATGTTGCAAAGAAGAAAAAAGGGGCTAAAACGATAGAAGTTTGTTCATTAAACCGTTTTTATGAATTTGCCGAGTTTGGGGCGGATGCGGATGATGACGACCGAATATTTCTTTTATCAGACCAGTTAAGAAATACTGATAACCCAGATATAAAAAAGGTAATACGTCGTGAAATTGCAGCATTAGCTATCAAGGGAGCAGCTTAGTATTAAAAAATAAGCCGCGAAAGCGGCTTATTTATACATGAAGTCTTCACAGTACGTTTTGATATAAGCATGAATCACTAGCTTTCCAGCAGGTTCTTGATGATGACCCAATTGCTTCAACGTTTCTAACACCTTACTCGTTATATCTTGATTCGCGATGGCGTCACCAACCCTACACGGTACTTCTTGGTTTATGGCCCTCTGCCCTTCCATGCCATCGACAACGCCAAGAATGTAGAGCATCGCGTATTGAAAGCCCTTATCCCCTTGCTCACTTATGGCAATGAGCTTATCTGTTTTCATGCCTGTCCAAGCAACTTCTTGGGCAAGTGTGTTGGCCGAGAGAACGATAGAAAGCAAAAAAATCATCATCTTCATAATTACGCCACCAAAATCGCTCGACCGTCTATACACACCTGAAACAAACCACATTCAGAAACCAACCATTCATCACTTCTATCAAATTTTTCAGAAATCCATTTGAGCATATGTACCTCTCTTTATTTAATTTCATGAAAGCAGCTATATGCCAAAAATAATAATGATTTCATTCAAGTTGCGTGATAATGCACAGTATCTGGAAATGTCATTTTTGTTGATTACACCAAAAGAGGTGGAATGTAGACTTTGCATTGCACAGCCATAAGATCAAACAGCGGCTAGTTACAAAAGGATATGTATCTTGCGTGACATTGCATATTGAAGCTTATGTATCACAAGGTTAAAATTCATAAAAACAAGACAAAGGTGAATTTTTATGCTTAAAAAAATGCTTTTACCGACATTATTGTGCATGTCTATTGGATCTTCTTTTGCTTCTGATTGGGAAACGCACACAGCTTCATGGGCAGAAGATAACCCACTCAGTACACTTACATTTAAGATTAAAGGTGAAGATCTAAGCACAACCACAGCTATTGGTGCAGAGATTACACACTCAAACCAAGGTACTCAGCGTCTTTATTTAAACTTTGTGAAAATGAATGAAGCAGATTCTTGTGACCCAGACAATACCCCAAATAAAGTCACTGTTCGAGTAAATAGCCAACCAATTAGTATGTATCAAACATGCCACTTAGAAAAAGGAATGTCTTTACTTCAAACTACAGCGCTATCTGATAAGGGGATTGAATTTATAATTAATGCTTTCCGCAATTCCTCTGATACCGTACGCATCGAATATGGGGCATTCGAGGCTAATCTTCCGGCTATTGGTTTTACTAAAGCTTGGAATAGTGCTGGCGGTGATGCGCTTTAACACTTACTTTAATATGGAAGCCTATTGTTTAATCAGGCTTCTATTAATATCTGAACTATGTAAATAG
>NZ_JAKJSJ010000109.1:0-7880 GCF_050336715.1 Photobacterium makurazakiensis | reverse complement strand
ACCTTATCAAAAGCAATGTAATAAGGCTGTARTAAAATAGTTCGGCATTTAAGATTATATTTACCCTTGAAAGTCATTCAGAAACACAAGCAACCTTATTTGGCTAGAAATAGGTACAAGCTAAATGATTTTCATAATTCATAATCAACGATATAGAAAGGAATTATATAATGAACATGGTAGCTAACTCTATAGATAATAATATTTGGGATGGTTCCCCGAAGGTGATCGGGAACGAAACTAATTCATTAAACATCCCAAATACAATTCAAGGGGATATGGTTCTAGTATGTCAGAACTTACAGGCAAACTCTGGTACCCAAACGATTGAAATTTCTTCAGGGGATACAGTATTAAATAAAATAGCTCTCCAAGCACAGCCTGATGGCCTACCATCAATTTATATTCACAACTTTAAAGGTGATAATTGTAGGATTGAAAATACCACAGAAACAGGCAATTGTGTTGACGTCAATATTGCTGCTGTAGGACCAGGTTTAACTCCACAATCAACTTTACCAGCAGACTCCAGTAAACACCTTTTGACTCCTATTTTTTCGCCAAGGAGTCAATGTACCTCAGAGCAACCCTATACTCGGCAAGGGGCAGCTCCAGCAAGAAGAGCAAGCCTCATCTTTGGTCAACACTCATCTAACTCCTCTGCATTCGTCGTATTCGTAAACGGTAATGCAAAAGTTTATGGTGTAAACTTTCCTGATATGATTCCAAATGGATATACCAGTGTTGTGCCAGGTAACACTAACACCCTAAATGAAAACTGGTTAGGTGCGACATTAACTATTGGAAATGTTTCACCTGTCACTAGTGGTGAGTCTTTCGTACAGCTGAAAAGTTAAGGTGTGAATTGAACACTAGATAAATCTCTATTCACCTAGAATCTACTGGAGCTCTAGGTGAATACTAATGAGGAATATCAATGGTAATAATATTTAGACTAATTACTGTCATAATATTGAGTATGTTGATTTTTTCATCTAGTCACCATCATTATAGGCTAATAAATAATAATCTAACTTCACCAATCACGCCATGGGTACAAAAATGTATTCACATCAAAACAAACGAAAGCATTAGCTCAGACTCACTTCCCGTAGGCCTACTAACATTATCTATAAATAACTTTAGTCCCAAAGGGTCAACAGGAGAAATTACGCTTTCTTCTGGCTCTGTAATTCCTGAAAAATTAATTATTCCAGCACTGAATGGTATGGCGGAAATTTATGGAATACAGAGTAAGGCTGAATCAATAAAAATATTAAACACCAGTAAATATCAACACACCCCTATTGAGGTGTGCTTGTTTTTTCCAGGCTTATCAATTACAAAATCATTAACACCGAATGGAAAACCATACTTTATCAATCACAAGGAGGCAATACGAATTCAATCTAAACCGAGGAGAATGAATTTAGAGCTTAGAGCACCAGGAGACTTCTCTGTAATATTAGTATACCGTGGTGATAAGCCTGCTTTGTACTTGCTGAATGCAGAACATAAAGATTATCCATTTATTAAAGGTCTTGAAGTGCAGTCTGTTACAGGAAATACCGTAAATATTGAAGACCAATATACAGGTGAACTCATTTTCATCGTGAATTTATCACCTCTCAATGCTAATAACTTAAGTGTGAAGTTTACGAGTTTATAGTGAAAACTAAAAACCCGTAAATTGCCTATTTTTTACAAACTTCATCAAGGCCTCCTAATGACCTTACACCTTCAATTGCCCATAAGCATTGAAAGCCGAACGACTTGCCAGCGTTAACGACGTCACCACCGACAATGTAGCTGACACAAAAATCGCAACCATAATCACTAACTGGTATTTAACCGCTAATAGCGGCTCTGTTCCGCCTAAGATCTGGCCTGTCATCATTCCGGGCAAACTGACAATACCAAGCGTCGTCATTGAAGCTAGTTGTGGTGCTAATGCCGCTTTCACCGCCGTTTGAATAAAAGGCCTTTCCGGTTTCTGGGCGCCCATTGCCAAATAAAACTGATATTCATCATGTCGATCCTTTAAGCCGCTATACCAGCGTTCTAAGGCGAGTACATTTGCAGCTAAACAATTACCTAACAGCATGCCAGCCACAGGAATTAAATACTGAGCCTGCCACCAAGGATCGGCTTGTATAACCCCCGCAAGCATTAACGGCAGTACCACCAGCATAGCGGCTACTTGCCCTACAATAACGGCAGGTAATACAACTTTAATTTTCACCCCGGAACGACGACAAATACTAAAACCTGCCACACCAACCATAATGGTCAACCAAAGTGAGTTTAACCAAGGATTTTGAAATTCAAATAAAGTCTGAAGATAAAGGCCAACCACGGCAAGTTGCACCGTCATTCTTAAAGCCGCAGAAACAAGGGTACGCCCTAGCCCCAATTGCCAGCGCTGAAACAAAAATAGTGGGATTAAATACAGTAGATAAAACCCAGCCAGCGCCCAAGAACTAATAGTCAGTGTATCGCCCATTACTTCTCTCCCATAAGGTGATGAAAGTCAGCCGCTTCTACCCAAACAGGATCATGTGATATTGATATCATGGTTAATGAATGCGCTTTCAATATCGCGATAAGGCGGTCACGGCTTTGGGGATCAAGTGCTGAGGTCGGTTCATCCAGCAACCATAGCGAACGTTTCATTAACAGCGCCCGTCCGATTGCAAGGCGTTGCTTTTCTCCACCAGAAAGCTGCTTTACATAATGCGACAATGGATGCTTGAGCTGTAGGGATTGAAGTACCTCTTCACACGCGGTGAGCGTTGGTTTAGATGTCGAGGCCGCTTTCATCACCCAAGGCAATAACAGTACGTCAAGAAGTGTTTCCCCTCCCATAACGGGTTGCTGAGGTAAATAGCAAAACTGCTGGCGCCACCAATCAAGGTTGTTTTCACTAACGGTTTGATTCTGCCAAACCATATGGCCAGCAGCAGCAGGACGAAGTCCCGCTAAAATTTGCAGTAAACTGGTCTTCCCGCACCCCGATGCGCCAGAAATCACTAAATGCTGGCTCGTCCCAAGTGACACGGTTAAAAAGCCACTAGGCTCTGACTCAAAGCCAGAGCGTAATTCATTGACCGTTAAGGTTGAGGTCATATTCTCTGTCATAGGATTCTCCCATCTTGGAGAAATTGTATTCTGCTTTGTCATATGACTCAAATCGTTAAAAGTCATCATCAAGATTATTGAAATCAATTTTGTAAACACTACGTCAGATTGTATGCAACACGTATTTTCTATTCTGTGTTCATGCTATCTTCACCCAATAAAACGGCATGCAAAAATATGACCGCCATCGTCCTCGACACCATTACATCATCCGGCAGTGCGTATGACTCAAAATATCAAACCGTCAGCTTCAACCAGCAACACATCAGAGCAAAGTGATCATTCTTCACCAAAGAAAAAGAATAAATTGCGTCGACTCGGTAAATGGTTAGGAATCGCAGTACTAAGCCCTGTGGTTATTACAAGCGCGGCGCTTAGTTATGGGATCCAGCTTGATCTGACCCCTTACCGCAGCGAAATAAATCAATGGCTAACAGCCAACCTTGACCGTGAAACCCATATTGAAGGTGACATTGGACTGTTATTGTCTTTTCGCCCCGAGGTAAACCTGAATGGCGTTAGCATTGCCAATATTGATGCCTTTGAATGGCAGCCAATGCTCAGCTCTGGCAGGCTAAGTGCAAAGGTCGCCATTTTACCTCTTCTCAAAGGCACTCTGGCAGTCGACTTTCTTGAACTCGAAGATATTCGTCTTCATCTAGGCAAAAGCCAAGATGGCAATGTGAATTGGGCGTTTGGATCTGCAGAGTCTAATCCAACCGAAAGCAGCAAAAAAACAGATAATAACAGCAACAGTTCGCCCTTAATGCTGGTATTGAATGATCAGATTTCAGCCAAAAATATCTCAATCGTTTACGACGACCAGCAAGAAGGTGTTTTTTTCGATTGGTATTTAAACACCCTCTCCCTTAGCCAACCAACTGAGGCATGGGTATTTACGGCACAAGGCTCAGCCATAGGACAAGAGTATAACCTTACCCTGGAAGGTGATCTTGAAGACCTAATCAATAAACAAACCGCAAAAATAACGGCTAGAGGTCACTTTGCCGGTGCTGAATTAAAAGTGAACGCAGATATTGTGCCGTTAGATCAAGGTCAGTCTGTCGCTGATATCGCTCTACAATGGCAGAATACACAGCCAATTGAAGCCTTGCTTGGTTTAGATGTTAAACATATAGCACCACTCAGTTTAACGACTCAAATTCACGCATCAGCCAATACGTTATCGGTGCAAGATCTCGTCATCGACAGCCCTATCACCCAAGGCGCTGGCCACCTTGATGTCACCCTTGGTGACCACAATACGATTGATGGTGAATTGAATATTCCATTCATTGACCTACGCCCTTGGTTACAACCTGAGCCGATGCCGATGGTACGAGGTTTTAGCTCAGCACCGCCGCAGCAATCCCCTTTGCAACGCGCACTCGATCAATGGTTAATGAAAACCAGCACCCGTCTAGATCTCGCTATCGGTGAAATCAAAGGCTTAGGCACTCCTGTTGATAGCCTATCGCTATCCGTTACAGGTAAAGACGGCATGCTTACCGCCCCCATGACAGCCAATATCGCCGAAGTGCCTTTTCGCGGACAAGCCACATTAGATGCTACAGATTGGCATTCAACATTGAATATCGCGCTAGGTGCAACGCAATCACCACTCGGTGAAATGGCACGCTGGCTAACAGGTATGCCTTATGCCCGCGGTAACCTCGATAAAGCAGCCCTGAACGTTAATACCCAAGGCACTAAACTGTCGGAATGGCTCGACAATAGTCAAATCGAGCTTTCAATCGATGATGCATTAGTTGAATGGGGCAGTGAAGCCAGTTTTAGCATCTCTACAGCAAGATTAGAAGCAGGGATAAACCTTCCCTTTAGCTCTGATATCCAAGGCCAACTGATGGGGTTACCTGCCCATATTCAAGCGAAGGCTGGCACATTGGGTGATATCCTAGAACAACGTGATTGGCCAACTCAGTTAACCATCGATAGCCCTGCGATTTCAGTCAATGCAACAGGCATGCTTAAGCAAACCCAATGGCAAGACGGTAGTTGGTTTGATCTGAAAGTCACCAGCGATGATGCCAGCAAACTCAGCCCGTGGCTCGGCACACAAGCCAGCATAAATGGAATGATTAATATTGACGGCAAGCTTCGCTATCAGGAGGGGTGGGTTGAACTCGCGATGCCAAACTTTGCACTGATGAACAGTCAAGGTAATGTAGATCTTCGATGGCAGCCTGATGCCCAGCGGCCTTTCCTGCATTTTGATGCCAACTTTGCCATGCTGGATTTCACCCAGTTCGGTCAATTTATTAATGATGACGAACTGCCACAAGTCGAGCAAACTGTCCCAACCCAAGGGGTAAACCTCGATGTACCGTTATTAGGACATGAAATTGTTATTGCTGATGCCGATCTTAGCTTCCGAGCAAACACCCTGAAATGGGCCAATCAACGCATTGATGATCTCTCATTTAATGGCAACTTACGCAATGGTCAAATGCATGCATCCCCCTTTAAAGCGACTTATCTCAACAGCCTTTATGCGGGTGATTTAGCCTTTGGTATAAACAATACCAATATCAATGCCCAGTTAAACCTTGCTGTTGATAAGCCCAACGTAGGCGACATACTGTCTACATTTGCGGTAAGTAATGACTTTGATATCCAACTTCAACGTGCACAACTAGCTATATCGTTATCAGGTAACACTATTATTGAGCTGATGGAACATACCGCAGTCAATGCTCAATTACTTGGAGGGAAAGCAAGCCTTGCAGATAGCTATACCGGGAAAGCGCTCACGGTTACATTAGATAACGGAAAGTTTATTACCGGCCCAAATACCGAGACAATGCTCTCGTTTAACGGAATGGCTGCAGGTCAAGCGACAAGCATAAAGCTTGAAACACTCTCGCTCAAGCAAGCCAATGACGGACGTGAAACATTACCAGTAGATCTTGCAGTCAATATTGCAGACATGCGCTTTAATGCGCAATCTCAGCTATCGCTACCAATTGATATGCAAAACCTGAATCTGGCTTTCGAAGCCTATACTCCAAACCTTGACCGATTCACACCATTCTCGAGTATCGACCTCCCCCCTTATGGACCCGTTACCTTAAAGGCACAACTTTCATTAGATGACATCGGCTATCACATGAAAGACATGCTGATCCAAGTTAACAATAGCCAACTAACAGGTTTGGGTACCTTCCTTCCTCCGTCACAAGTTGGGTCAAAGCCAGACTTATCTCTGGCTCTAACCGCACCATTTATCCAACTGGATGACTTTAAAGTTGGCGAATGGCAGGCATGGGAAAATGAAGTCGACGTTAACAAGCCATCAGAATCAACCCCGCCAGCAAGCACTGAGCAAGAAGCGTCTGCGCTAATTAGTCCAAAGGGACTTGAGAGGTTGAATGCTAATTTCCAATTATCAGTTGATGAAGTACGATCAGGCAAAGATTGGCTTGGTCGCGGCCAGCTTGGCTGGACACTGAAAGATGGGGTCTTTTCATTAAAGCCGCTGAACGTGAAGCTTCCAGGTGGAGACATTGCGATTGCAAGTACAATCAAAGCAAAAGGTGATCTCTTTGATATCCAATTAAATGGTGATGTCACCAATTTTGATTACGGCATTCTTGCCCGCCGACTTGCACCTGAAAGTGAAATGTATGGCCGACTCAGCACACAATTCCAGTTATCCAGCTTGGCAAATTCACCCGATAGTTTAATGAATAATGCCAATGGCTTTATTGGATTTGCTGCGTGGCCAGAAACCTTTGAAGCCGATTTAATTGATCTTTGGGCTGTTAGTCTTACCGATGCCATTCTGCCAAGCATCACCAATAATGACCCATCGGTATTGAATTGCGTGGCAGCTGGTTTAGACATCAATAACGGTACAATGAAGCAACGAGACCTTATACTGGATACCACCCGTATTCAGGTCAATGGGCAGTTCAATGCCAGCTATGCGGACCGTGACTTTGCATTATTCTTACGACCGCAATCAAAACGGGCACAAATATTCAGCCTTCAAACCCCAATTGAAGTCACGGGTAAGTTTGAGGACTTTGATTTATCGGTACCGCTTTCTGCGATTTTAGAAACATCGGTGCGCTTCACGACAAGCCCTGTTATATCTCCTTTGCGTTGGCTCATTGAGCAACCTATCGCGCAAAATGGGAGCCAGCAATGTGAAATGATTTGGCAGAGTAATAACAGTTAACTCACGAAGCCATACTTAAACAAACAAGCCGCAATTTTTGCGGCTTTTTATTAATACTAATATAACGATAATAGTTAAGCGGATATAAACATAATATCCATCATWAAAGTTAAATATTAAGATAACTAAAATATCTTCAACTACAAAGTAACACAGCTTTATTTTCGCCTAACAGAAAGTTTTCTTTATAGTACTAAACGATAATATTCACTCGGCCAACATAAAATGAACATCTTCCATTAAGTAAATAATTCAATCTTAATAGCTACCATGACAACCACAAGCACTATTATGCAACCAGTACAGTATAAGATGATGATTAGGAATACTTTTTCTTTAACCGCACATGTTATTCATTCGCTTTGTTGTTTAATTGACCATTCAGACTTCATCATGATTTAATCAACTAACAGAGATAATAACCCGTTTACAGTTTTACGAAATTGATGATTAATTATCTTTAATTGATTATTTGTACTTCAAAATAAAATAGCTCATAATGCTCGAATTATTTGTTACAAATAAACTAAATTTAATTTTC
>NZ_JAKJSJ010000108.1:0-9055 GCF_050336715.1 Photobacterium makurazakiensis | reverse complement strand
CATCCATAATAGTATTTTTAAGCWCAATAATAGAAAATTATGTTCAAACTAATCATTCGCTTTACGACTTTAGCTGCACTGGCGCTAGCCCTTATTGGTTGTGGTGACAGCACGACTCCACAAGAAGGTGTTAATTATACAGTTGTACCAAATCCAACCGAAAACGCTGCAAATGTAGTCGAAGTCTTTTCTTTAGGCTGTGGCCATTGCCGTAACATGGAAACGATGCTGCCTGAAATTAAGAAAATGGCTGAAGTTGATATTGACCAAGTTCATGTTACCTTTAACGAAAGCGCACAGATTGCCGCTTATATCTACTACACAGCTGCAATTCAGATGGACGGAAAACCGTCACCTGAAATGAAAGAAGCACTTTTTGCTTATGTACAAGATTCAGCTCACGATATGACGGATGAAGCGCGCCAAGCTAAACTCGGAGAAATATTCGGTGAGTTTGGTATCACCAGCCCATTTGAAATCACTGACGAGCAAAAACAAGCCGTTTATGAGCAGTTACAAGCAGCCAATGACCTCGTCGTAAACGCTGAAATTAATTCTGTTCCAGCTTTCCTTGTCCAAGGTAAGTATCTGGTAGAAAATAGCGCACACGAAAACCTTGAAGACCTAGCTGGTACTATTCGTTACCTTTCAGAATTACAGTAACGTTTCACCTTTCTTCAATACCGCTATGTCTATATAAAGCAGCAATCATTATTGCTGCTTTTTTATTCCTTCGATTTACTCAATTAAACATGCAAGGCGTAATGCAGCGATAACATTTAGCTAAACTCGTTGGATATCAATCACGTTTTCTCGCCAACTCTCATAAAAGACACTCCCTCTTCTGCCAACTGAATCGTTACAAAATTAAAACACCTTATCGCTCAGTCACTTTAAGAGTCACCTCAAGACGTTATTAACTCCTCGCTTATTATTTTCTTAATAAAGCCCCACAACTATCCCTGTCTACTTCCTACTGATAACCAATAAAATATGACCAAATAGTTAGACATTGAGGATCCTGTTAACTGACAAAGCCTCTTTTATTATGATTTAAATCATAATTCCGCTCATATTGTGAATCTCTCTCAAGGTTTTTTCAGCTTTAGAATTACTTAGAATTCAGGAGATGATAAATACACCGAAAAATACGTTCTAAAAACATAAAATAAAACCACAAACACCAATATAAACAATAAGATAACGCTTAAAAAATCTTAATTACGCTACCTTTGATAACGTTTTACTGGTGCTACATGGAACTAACTTTTAATAATAATAACCAAGCATTCCGGATGAGAATGCTCATAAACATTCAATGTAGGACACATTAAAATGAACAAAAAGATCATTGCCCTAGCAGTGGCAGCAGCAGCGGCTTCTACTTCAGTAAGCGCACTTGAAGTTTACAATGATGACACAAATACTTTCTCTATTGGTGGCCGTTTAGCAGCAAGTGCTAAATTCAGCGATGGTGATTCAAGCCTGAACAACCAGTCTTCTCGTATCAACTTTGGTTTCACTCATGCATTACAAAGTGGCTGGGATATCGGTGCTAAAGCTGAATGGGGCTACGATGCGCTAGCTAATAGTAACGATGATTCGCATATTTCAAACCGTCTAGGAAATATTACCGCGGATAAAGAAGGTATTGGTCAATTCACTGTCGGTAAAGCATGGTCAATCCACTACGACGTAACAGGTAAAACTGACTTGTTCTGGGTTTATGGTGGTGATACTGCGGGTAACTACGACGGTATTTCTGGCGATGGTGGTGTACATGGTACAGGCCGTGCTGATGACGTTGTTCAATACCGTGGCAACTTCTATGGTGTTCAAGTTGGTGCTCAGTACCAGTTTGAAGATAATAACAGTGATTACGAGCGTGACTATGGCTACCAGGTCATGGCTGGTTATGATTTTGACTTTGGTGTAGGTGTTAGCGGTGTGTATGGCGAGACTAAGTTCTCTGACCGTGCAGATGCAAAAGTAGCCAACGCCGTGCTTTCTTACGAAAATAATGATTTATACCTAGCGGCTAACTACGGCCAATTCCGAAACCACCAAAGTTCTGAGGACTACAGCGGTGTGTTCGTTGGTGGCGGCTTGTCAGCTAATGATATGGTTCGTGAAGCAACCGGTATGGAATTTTTCGCTTCTTACGATATTAACCAGTTCCAACTTCTAGCGGGTTATAACCAACTTGAAGATGATAACTCATCAGCTAAGTTTGCTTACGCAACCCTTGGTGTTGCTTACTTCACAGGCCCAGTCATTCTTGCTGCAGAATACCAAATTGATGCAAGCAGCAAAAATGCAAATGGTTCAAGTGCCAACTTGGATGACGAGCTAGCACTTCTAGTACGTTACAACTTCTAAGCAGCATTTGCTAAGTGCATTTTATTATGCACTTAGTGATTCAGGTCTAGGTAAGCCGTTTCACTTATTTAGACCGGTGTAAATATTGTCGATTCTTATTATATTTTCTTTAATATGTGGGGGGACTGCTAATTCCCCCTTTTTTTTCTTATTTCCTCATATACCGTCACATTTTTTAACCTCCTCTTAAAATAAAAAAGTCTAAGCACCCTTCTCGTTTTATCGTTTAGTTACATTAACCGATTATCTGCCTGTCAAGACTTGAAGATCATCGGGGTAAATGGTTTGATCTGCGCCTTGCCAAACGATCGCATTCCCATGCTCAGCGGAATGCCACTGACATAGATAGCTATTCACAATCTATATCAATCGTGCCGGACAACAACAAACTTTAAGGTGTATTCATAATGGCGAAAACCCCGACAGCTTCGGAAAACTTTCAAGCAATTGATATTGAGTACCAATCTACCTCGATGGAGATTTGGGACAGCAAATATCGATTGAAGTCAAAGCATGGAGATGCCATTGATTTCACGCTTGATGACACGTTTAAACGTGTCGCCCGTGCATTAGCTGATCTGGAAAAAGATAAAGTCAAAGAACACTGGTACAACGAATTTCTTTGGGCTCTACGTAATGGCGCTATCCCTGCAGGGCGTATTACATCGAATGCTGGTGCTTTCGAACACAAACCTGCGACTTCAACAATTAACTGTACCGTTTCTGGCACTGTTGAAGATTCTATGGATGATATCCTAGGAAAAGTACATGAAGCAGGCTTAACCCTAAAAGCAGGCTGTGGCATTGGTTACGACTTTTCGACGTTACGCCCTCGTGGTGCTTTTGTCTCGGGTGCAGGCGCATACACATCTGGCCCTCTTTCGTTCATGGATATCTATGACAAGATGTGTTTTACCGTCTCTTCGGCTGGTGGACGCCGTGGTGCCCAAATGGGTACTATGGATATTCGTCACCCTGATGTCATTGATTTCATCCGCGCAAAGCGAGAAGACGGCCGCTTACGTCAGTTTAATTTATCCCTTCTGATTACCGAAGAGTTCATCGAAGCCGTTAAGAACGATAAATCTTGGCAGTTAATCTTCCCTATCACGGCGAAAGAAGCCAAACAAGATGGTCTTGATCTCTACAATGATGACACCATTGTTTGGGCTGAC
The DNA here is from genome assembly GCF_050336715.1 of Photobacterium makurazakiensis. Classification (NCBI taxonomy): domain Bacteria; kingdom Pseudomonadati; phylum Pseudomonadota; class Gammaproteobacteria; order Vibrionales; family Vibrionaceae; genus Photobacterium; species Photobacterium makurazakiensis. The sequence goes on along the minus strand of NZ_JAKJSJ010000108.1, from coordinate 5,501 downwards.
TGGCCAACCAAAGAAAACTTGGTTGAAGATGATAAAGGCCATGTAGCTTGTAAAGTCTATCGCACCATGCCTGCTCGTAATTTGTGGAACGTTATTATGACGTCTACTTACGACTATGCTGAACCGGGCTTTATTTTGATCGACAAAGTGAACCAGATGAACAATAACTGGTTTTGTGAAGATATTCGTGCAACTAACCCTTGCGGTGAGCAGCCACTACCACCATATGGTGCTTGCTTGCTTGGTTCGGTGAACCTAACGAAATTTGTTCATAACCCATTTACGGCAGACGCCAAATTCGATTGGGATGCATACCGACGCGTTATTGCAATCTTCACTCGTATGCTTGATAACGTGGTGGAAATTAATCAGCTACCGCTCGAAAAACAACGTCATGAAATCATGCATAAACGTCGCCATGGTATGGGGTTCCTTGGTCTTGGGTCTACCACAACGATGCTTCAGCACAAATATGGTAGTGCTGCATCTGTTGCTTTCACCGAGCAAGTCGCGCAAGAAATGGCGATTACTGGTTGGAAAGAAGCATTAAGCCTTGCGAAAGAGAAAGGCGTCGCGCCGGTGATGGATGAAGAGTTTGAAATCACCCCAAAAATGATGCGTCTTCGCCCAGAAATGGCTAACGATGGCATCAAAATTGGTGACAAAGTTAAAGGCAAAATTCTTCACGCTAAATATAGCCGCTACATGCAACAAGTCGCTGAGGTTGAACCAGAGTTGGTTAAAGCGCTTGCTGAGCATGGCGCACGTTTTACCCACCATAGTTCTATTGCACCAACAGGTACGATTTCACTGTCGTTGGCAAACAATGCCAGCAACGGTATCGAGCCAAGTTTCGCCCATCATTACACTCGAAATGTCATTGTTCCGGGCAAGAAATCGAAAGAAAGCGTGGATGTTTACAGCTTCGAGCTTTTAGCCTATCGCCAGCTTATCAATGAAAAAGCGATGCCGTATTCCACTGATGAAGAAACCATGCTGCCAGAATACTTCATCACTGCAGATGACATTACACCGAGCCAGCACGTAGAAGTACAAGCGGCTGCTCAGCGTTGGATCGACTCTTCAATTTCTAAAACAGCGAACGTACCAACCGACTTTCCGTTTGAAGACTTTAAAGACATCTATATGGATGCCTACGATAAAGGGTTGAAAGGTTGTACAACTTTCCGCTTTAATCCGGAAGTATTCCAAGGCGTATTGGTTAAAGAGCAGGATCTAGAAAACACAACTTATGTGTTCAACCTAGAAGATGGCTCCACCTTTGAAGCTAAAGGTAACGAAGAAATTGAATACGATGGTGAAACGCACACCGCAGCTAACCTATACGACGCCTTGAAAGAAGGCTATTACGGTAAATTTTAAGGGTTCTATTCTCATGGTAAAAAAGATCGACAGCAAAATCGTAGGTTTCAAGGTAAAAAGCCAAGAGCAGGAAGTCCCAACGATTAAAGCAACACCCGAAGTAGAAGTGCAGTATATGCACGAAGGTATGCCGCGCCCAGAAAAGCTACTTGGCTCAACGTATAAACTAAAAACACCTGAGCATATCTCTGAGCACTCTTTATTCATTACGATCAATGATGTCGTGCTCAATGACGGTACAGAGCACGAGGTTCGTCGCCCTTTTGAAGTATTTATCAACTCAAAAAGCCTTGAACATTATCAATGGATTGTTGCGCTTACGCGTATTATGTCTGCTGTTTTCCGTAAAGGTGGTGATTGTACATTCCTTGTTGAAGAACTGCGTTCCGTTTTCGACCCACGTGGTGGTTACTGGAACAAAGGCAAATACGTACCTTCACTGATTGCTGAAATTGGTAACATTATTGAGCTTCATTTAACTGAAATTGGCATGCTGGGTAAACCAGAAGTCGATGAGCATCAACAAGCGTTTCTTGAAGCTAAAAAAGCTGAGCTAGCAGAGAAAGAAGAAGATGACGAGTCTCAAAACAGCAGTTTTCCGCCAAGTGCAACGCTATGTTACAAGTGCCACAATAAGTCTGTGATTGTGAAAGATGGTTGCCAGACTTGCTTAAACTGCGGCGACTCTAAATGCGGTTAATCTTCAGCTAAGATAACCAGCTAAAGATTACGCATACAAAAAAGGATCTGATTACATCAGATCCTTTTTTATTAGAGCTATTACAAAGAAACGGCGTATTTAATAATGACTTAAAATTTCAACAACCATCCCTGAGCGGGAATGACGGTTACCATTATCATCATATTCAAATACATCTACATTTGAATTCAGCAATTCTTCATTGCAGTCTTCGACGACGCCAATAGTTCCATTATCAAGTAAAACAACACTATCCATGTGCATCTCCTTTTGTGTATACGTAGAAGGTATCACAACCCCTTCAATATGCAACAAGTTTAAAACAGTGATTTAACATACTTAGTTACACGCTACGGGAAAAAGTACTTCATGCTGTCTATAGCTACCTATCACTGTATCGGAACCGAACCATATTTGTTATAAAGCTCTCTCATTCTCAGAGGGGAGAGATTAAACATTCAGATTCTATTTAAAATAATTAAAATCTTTAAGTCTTATAGTAAAAATAGTGAGATCTGTGGAAACCATACCAACAAACACAGTCCGAATATTGAAACCAGAAGAAACGGCATCACGCCTCTCGCAATAGAACCCAGAGAACAATGTGTAATATTGGCCGCCACAAAGAGATTGATACCGACAGGTGGAGTGATAAGCCCAATCGATAGCGCTGTCATTAGCAGTACACCAAACCAGGTTAGATCAATATTCAGTGAACGGACCACTGGCAAAAAAATCGGCAAAGTAATATACATAATAGTAACCGCATCCATAAACATACCGGCTACCAGTAGTATCGCCAAAATAACAAACAAAATAATCTGAGGATGCTGGCTCATGGTAATCAATACCTCGGAATAGTCTCCTACTAAACCATCTATCTCGATTACCCAACCAAAAAGCCCAGCAAAAGCGACCACCAGCATCACTACTGCCGAGGAGCAAGCCGAATCAACAAATGAATGATAGAGTTGTTTCAAGTTGATAGAGCGATAAATTAGCCCCCCCACCACAATTGCGTATACTGAAGCGACTATCGCGGCTTCAGTCGGCGTGAAGATCCCACCATATATTCCACCGAGAATAAGTACTGGTGTAAATAACCCCCAAAAAGCATGGCTAAAGGCCTTATATAAACGCATCAGGTAAGGTTGATGAGAGTCAGTGCCTTGCAAAGAGACTGAAGCCCCAGACTGACTACCATCCGCATAGAAACGAGACAATGGCAACATCAACAGCATTAATGAGCCTAGCAATATACCTGGAACTATCGTTGCAAGAAAAAGGTTACTTATCGATGTCTCTGCTATCACACCATATATCACCAACCCAATAGATGGTGGAATGATTAAGGAGAGTGCCGCACCGGTACAGACCAACCCAGCGGCGAAGGGTTTACTGTAACCGTCTTCTACCATCCCCTTAATAATCAATGGTCCGATTGCTGCAACTGAAGCTGGCCCCGAACCGCTCACAGATCCCCAAAACAAGCATACTACAGTGCCAACCAACCCCATATTACCCGGTAATTTCTCAACTAAAACCCGGAAAAATTGGATCATGCGTTCGGCTATTCCGCTGATCCCCATAATATTTCCTGCCAAAATAAAAAACGGTATGGCTAATAAGGTGTATTTTGAGCTACCAGCAATAAGCAGATCTGCAACCATATCAAGGCCAAAATCCATTTGCCACATGGCAAACAACGCCGATAGAGCTAAACAAAATGCAACAGGAATACCACAGATAATAAAGATGAAAAACAACATTATCATCTGGCTTCCGGTTGAAATATCCATAAATACTTCCTTGATATTATTAGTATTATTTACAACGCAACTGAATTGAAAGCCACTCTATTTGGCGGACAATCATCAAAATGAAGCCTAATGGTAGCAAAGCCGTGTAATACCAAACCTTCACTTGCAAGGCACTTGACGTTATTTGTGACTTGTATTGGTTAACCAGCAGATCGAGCATAAAATAGAACATAAGTAACAAGGTAAAAACGACAGCAACAGAAATACCTACCTGCAGCCATCTTCGATATCGATCACTTAAATTATCCATCAAGAAACCAACTGCAAGTAGTTGACCTCGTTTAATGGCAATAGCTGCACCGAACAGAGTTAATACCACCATACCGTTAATAACGACTTCTTGTGTAGACGCAAGAGAGAAATTAGTAAGGCTGCGTACAACGACATTTGAAAAACCTAAAACTAGCATCACTACAAATGTGACAAAACAAATAACCTCTTCCAAACGATCCCATATAATTCTAACGTTATTACCCATATACTTTTCCAAACTGTTTATGGCCGATACGACTATCGTCAGATAAAATTGAATACTAAGCCCACAGATGTGGGCTCATTTACATTTCATTTTTCTATTTTCAATTAATTTGCAGCAATGGCATCTTCGAATATTTTCACAATGTCATCACCAACAAGATCTTTCCATTTATTAAATGACGGTAAAGTTTTCTGCCTGAAGGCGTCAATCTGCTCAGCGTCCAATTCAACAACGGTCATTCCTTCATCCTTAAGGATTTGTACGCCATCCGCTGTCATCTTACGAGATATTTCTATCTGATATTCCATCGCTTCATTGGCAGCATTAGCGACCATGTTCTGAGTGTCGTTATCCAAACTGTCCCAAACTTTACGACTGACCGCGAGGAAGATTGGATCATAAGAGTAATGCCAAAGGGTGATGTTCTTTTGGATTTCATACAGTCGTTGCGGAACAATAATCGCACCGACTGGGTTCTCTTGACCATCAACTACCCCTTGCTGCAATGCAGAGAAAGTTTCAGCCCATTGAATTTGCTGTGGATTTGCACCCAGATCTTTAAATACATCAATATACATAGGGCCAGCAACACGTACCGACATACCTTTCAAATCATCGGGCGAATAAACCGGTTTGGTGCTGTTCGTCAGCTCACGAAAACCATTCTCACCCCACGCTAAAATAATGATGTTTTTTTCTAAAGCGATCTGCTCAATGACTTTACCCCCTTCACCTTGAATAGCTTTATCTACAGCTTGATAGTCATTGAAAAGATAAGGCAGAGAAAACACTGCCATTTCTGGAATTAGTGGTGTCACATTAATTGCTGAAGTTAAAATGAAATCAATTTTGCTTACACTTAACATTTCGGCTTGTTTAATCTGATCACCACCCGTTAGCACTGAGTTTGGGAATATTCTTACTTTCAGCTTGTCATTACTTCCTTGTTGCAATAACTGGTTGAATTTTTCCGCACCTTGCTGCCAAGTCGTTGTATTAGACACGTTATGTGACAAGCGATAAGTTTTAGCTTGCGCCGATAAACTCATACAAATGGCTATTAACGTAATAGAAAGCAGCTTGGCTGAACACTTACCCTTAACCATACTCAGTATATTAT